>PXSD01000118.1 GCA_003023165.1 Halobacteriales archaeon QS_9_67_15
CCGACCTCGCCGTCGACGGCATCGAAGCCGAGGGACTAGTCGACGGGGAACTCGTCGTCGACCGCTCGCCGGTCAAAGGCGTGCTCGCACGGTCGACGCCCGAACTCATCGTCGAGAAACTCGCCGACGAGCGCGACGACTTTTACGTGGAACTGCTGGAGAAGTTCGACTGACCGCGCGACCGACTCAACAGCGAGCAGCACTCCGTCGGGGTCGAGGCCCGGGTTCTGCGCTGGTATCTCCGCTCTCTCCGAGTAGCTCGGCGGTTTCACGTCGTCTCGCCGTGGCGGACGACGAGAACAGTTCCAGTCATCTCTCTGTCACTCTCCGCGCTGATACCATCTGAGCCCGGCGACGAAGGCCTCGAAGACGACGACCAGGCCCACGGCGACGGCGGCCGACTCGACGGTCGAGAGGTCGACGGCGTCGATGCGCTGTAGCAGTGCGGGGTCGGGACTGCCGAGGTAGCCGACGAACAGCGAGAGCGGCCAGACGGCCACTCGCGCGCGCCGGAGGCTGCTGTAGACGGTCCAGCTGTCACCGACGCGGCGGTAGATGAACAGGACCGTTTCGTAGACGGCGACGAGCCCCAGTCCGATGAACAGCGGCGTCAGTCGAGTCACGCCAGCGTCGGCGAGTGCCTCGGTCGCCGCGGCCGGCAGCTGTCCGTAGTAGCCCCGCGGGAGCGGTGCGGTGCTCACGACGTAGCCGGCGACGGCGGCGGCGAGCCAGGCGAAGGGCCGACGGGCCGCGATGTCCTCGGCCTCGACGGCGGTCGCCTCGCCCGTCCAGTACAGGAGCAGGAGCGTTCCCTCGAACAGGAGGATCATCGTCGCGGCGACGAGGATGGGGGCCATCCCGGTCGGGTCGGGACTGAAGAGGAACGCCACGGTGGCGAAGCCGCCCCAGAAGTAGATGCGACGACCGGCGAGCCACTCCCGGGAGGTGACGCCCATCATCACCGCGAGCATGATGAGCAGCGGGATCTGAAAGACCAGGGCGAAGAAGCCGAGCATCATCACGACGAGGTTGAACGTCTCGGTGAGGCTGAAGGTGACTTCGGCGGCCTGGTTGGTGTAGCCGGTGAAGTAGGCGAACAGCGTCGGGAGAACGAGCAGGTACGCGAAGAACACCCCGACGCCGGCCAGCACGAGGCTGGTCGGGACGGACGCGAGGTAGTAGCGGCGCTCGCGGGGGTAGAGCCCGGGACGCATGAACAGGTACGACTCGTAGACGGTCACCGGGAGCGCGATGATGAACCCGACGAGCGAGGCGACCTTCAGGCGGGCGAACATCAGCGCGAGCGGGTGGAAGAGGTACGGGCAGGCGGCGTCGGCGGTCGGGTCCGTCGTCGGACAGACCTCGGGGCCGCCGGGCAGGAACGAGTACCACAGGAAGTTGATCAGGCGGTCGGCGAACGGGAAGGTCAGCCCGCTCACGATCGCCATGATGACGACGACGACGCCCAGCCGCCGCACCATCTCCTCGATGTGGTCCGCCAGCGGCATCTCCTGGTCGTCGGGCGCGCCGGGGGTTCCCCGGGGCGCGGCCCCCTCCGCGGGGCCGGGCGTGTTGTTCGCGTGCGGGTTGATGTCCCCGCCGAACTCGGTCGCCTCCGACCCGCCGTCCGCGGTGGCCGCGTCCGCCGCGGTCGCGTCGAAGCCGCTGTCGTCGCCGGACTCTATCGTGGTCCGCGCCTCGTCGTCAGAACCGTCGGCATCGTCCGCCGGTCCGCCGTCCGCATCGTCGTCCGCGCCGTCCCGGTCCGGGCGGTCGTCGCCCGTCCAGACCGGCTCCGGCGACTTGTCGGGCGTCGCGAACTCCTCGTCCGAATCGTCCGCCGCGGCGGTCGCGTCGTCGTCTGTCTCCCGGCCGGGATCCGAAGCGGGGCCGCCGGCGGTCCCGCGCTTGGAGACGGGTTCGTGGTCGGTCGGGATACCGCCGCTGATGGACTCGTCGGCCGATTCGTCCGCGTCCTCGGCCGACTCGTCCGCGTCGGTTACCGACTCGTCCGTCTCGTCGTCCGACTTCGGGCCCTCGTCGGTGTCGGCCGTGTCGTCCGGCTCGTCGACGAAGCTATCTGACGTGCCGTCCGTGTCCTCCGAGGGAGGCGACCCTTCGTCGTCGCCGTCGGGGTCGGGGGACTCGGTGTCCTCGTCGTCCGGTTCCGCCTGCGGACCGGCGGCTCCCTCGTCGTCGTCCGGGTCGCCGGGCCGCTCGTCAGTCATTCGTGGCCGGGTTTGCGCTCCCCTGTTGTAAGCCTTCTTTTCGCTTCCCCCGTTTCGGCGGCTCGTCCCCCCGCCACACGCCGTTTGTCGGGCGGGTCGCGGGCCCGGACTGTCCCGTGATGAATAGATTGATAACAATCACTCGGTTACCACTCCCCGAGATGGCTGGCGCGATCGACGAAGACACGAAACAGACCGTCGCGCAGGGTCGAGCGACCCTCGGGTCGCTTATCGGCAGTGCTCGCGACGACCTGCGCAAGGCGTTCATCGTCTTCGTCATCGGGTTCATGGGCACCTTCTACGCCCTCCGGCTCTACATCTGGGACACCCTCAAAGCCGACCTCAACCAGAACCCGGACATCCGCATCGTCGCCACCACACCGTTCGACGTCATCCTCCTGCAGGCGAAGATCGGACTCGCTATCGGGGTCCTGATGGCGCTCCCGGTCGTCGTCTACTACGGTCGCGACGCGCTCCGGGCGCGGGGCTGGTGGCCCGCCGAGGACGTGCCGCGCTGGAAGCTCGCCTTCCCCGCGCTCCTCTCGGTCGTCCTCTTCGCCGGCGGGATCGCCTACGCCTACTATCTGTTCTTCCCGCTCATGCTCGGCTTTCTCGCGGGCAACGCCGTCAACGCCGGCTTCGAGCCCGCGTGGTCCATCGTCAAGTGGACGCAGTTCATCGCCTTCCTCGGGTTCTCCTTTGGTCTCGCCGCGCAACTCCCGCTGGTGATGAGTTCGCTGGCGTACCTGCGCATCGCCAGCTACCGGGCGATGCGCGACCGCTGGCGCTACGCGATCATGGGCATCTTCATCTTCGGCGCGTTCTTTTCGCCGCCGGACCCGCTCACGCAGATCATGTGGGGGCTCCCGCTGGTCGGCCTCTACGGTTTCAGCCTCGCGCTGGCCCGCTTCGCGGAACTCCTCCGCCGGTCGGCCGACGAGGTCTCGGCCGGACAGGTCGTCCGCAACTACTGGAACCAGCTCGCCGGCATCGCTGTCCTCGCCTTCGCCGCCGGTTACCTGTTCGTCACCCGCTACGGCGTCACCGGGATCAACGACCTCCTCTCGGGGCTCCCCGAGCAGTACCAGCGCGGTCCCTACCCGACGCTCGCGGAAGCCACGGGGCTCGACCCGCAGGTCGTCGGCGCCCTCGCCGGCGTCGTCGCGATGGCCGTCGCGCTCGGCGCCGCGCTGTTCGGGTTCGCCATCCGCGAACTCAACGCGGCTCGCGACCCAACCGAACCGATGGGGTCGCCGACCGACATCGACCTGCTCGCGCTCGACGCGGCGGCCATCCCGGCCGCGCCGCCCGAGCGCTTCGAGGAAATGGACGAGTCCGAGGCGACGGAACTCGCCCGGGAAGCCCTCGAAGAGCAGGAGGACGCCGACAAGGCCCAGGCCATCCTCGACCGCTTCGACGAGGTCCAGGAGGCCCAGGAGGCGCGCGCCGAGTCCGACGACGCCGCGGACGGCAACGCCGGCGCGAGCGGGACGGGCGACGCGACCGACGACGAGGAAGAGGGCGGCGTCCTCACTTCGACGACAGCGGGCGTCGTGGACTCGTTCACCGAGGAGGAGACCACCGAGGACGACATCGGCGGCTACTACTACGACATCGCCTTCATTCTCGAGAGCCTCACTTCACGGGCGTTCCGCATCGTCGGCGTGTTCGCTATCGTCATGGCGGCGACGTTCGTCTTCCTCTACCAGGGCGGGATCAACACGATCCGG
>PXSD01000119.1 GCA_003023165.1 Halobacteriales archaeon QS_9_67_15
CGAGCCCGGCCAGTACGAACTCAACCTGATGGAACTGTATGACCGCGAGGAGTACATCATCGCCCTCCAGGAAGACGGTCGCTACAGCATCCAGGTGCCCGAAACCTGGCGGCAAGCCGACGCCTGATTTAACACTGTCTTTTTTGTCGGAGCCGGTTCCACGTGTCCGTATGACACAGCAGGCGCCACACCCGTCCGAGGGACCGCTCTCCACAGAGACCGACTGGAGCTTCCAGTACGTCGACGGTGAGTGGGTCGAGCAGGGGGACCGCGACGGGGTCGACGTCTCCGACCCGTCGACACGCGAGCAGATCGCGACGGTTCCCGCCGGGACACCGGAGGACGTCGACGCGGCGTACGAGGCGGCCGAGTCGGCCCAGCCCGGGTGGGCCGAGACGCCGCCCCACCGCCGGGCCTCGGTGATACGGTCGTTTATCGACGCACTCGACGGGCAGTTCGGGGACCTCCAGGCGCTCCTCACGACGGAGTCGGGGAGTTGCGCGACGAAGGCCAAGTTCGAGGTGATGACGGCCAAGGGCGTCGCACAGGAGGCCGCGGCGTTCCCGACCCGCCTCTCCGGGGAGTACAAGGACTCGCTCATCCCCGGGAAAGACAACCAGGTCAAGCGCGTCCCCGCGGGCGTCGTCACCGTGATCACGCCGTGGAACTTCCCGCTCAGTCTGACCGCCCGCGCCGTCCTCCCCGCGCTCGCGCTGGGCAACGCCGTCGTCCTGAAACCCGCGCCGAACACCCCCGTTTCGGGTGGCCTCGCGTTCGCTCGCCTCCTCGAAGACGCCGGGCTCGACCCCGGTCTCTGCAACGTCGTTACGGGGCGGGACGAGGACATCGGGGACGCGGTTTCGGGCCACAGCGACGCGGACGTAGTCGCGTTCACCGGCTCGACGGAGGTCGGCAAGCGCGTCGGAAAGCGCGCAGTCGACTCGCTGGCGTTCCCCGCACTCGAACTCGGGGGGAACGCGCCGTTCGTCGTCCTCGACGACGCAGACCTCGACGCGGCGGTCGACGCCGCCGTCTACGGGACCGTCTACCACAGCGGACAGGCCTGCATCTCGATCAACCGCCACCTCGTCCACGAGTCCCGCTACGACGAGTACGTCGACCGACTCGTCGACCGGATCGAGCACCTCTCGGTCGGGAGCGCCCACGACGACGAGACGGTCGTCGGGCCGCTGGTCGACGAGCGACAGCGCGACAGCGTGCTCGGATACGTCGACGAAACCGTCGAAGCGGGCGCGACACTCGAAACAGGGGGCGAGACGGTTGACCTCGACGGGGTCGACGACTCGCTCGTCGTCGCGCCAACGGTCCTCTCGGACGCCAGCAACGACATGGCGGCGGCGTGCAACGAGCATTTCGGTCCGGTCGCCCCGGTCATCCCGTTCGCGGCCGACGACGAGGCCATCGAGCTCGCGAACGACACCGAGTACGGCCTCGCGGCAGCGGTCTTCGGCGGCGACGTCGGTCGCGCCGAGACGGTCGCCGACGCGGTCGACGCCGGGATGGTCCACGTCAACGACCAGCCGATAAACGAGGAACCACACGTCCCGTTCGGCGGGACGAAAGCCTCCGGCATCGGCCGCTACAACGGCGAGGCCGCGGTCCGGGAGTTCACCGAGTCCAAGGGGGTCTCGGTCCAGCGCAGGCCGCGGCGGTACCCGTTCTGACAGCGCCGGTCGACTCGCGAGCGGCCCTCCGTACAGGCACAATCGGTATGCTCGCCGACGTGGATCAGCCTCAACGGAGGATGTTCCGTGCCCGAAGAGCGCTCAGTCGACGAATGGGCATCGCTGCTCGACGAACGCGTCCCGGACGAGGCACTGGCGGACGGTGCCCGCCACGAACGTCGCATCGAGCCGTCGACGCCACGTTGCGAGAACTGAGAGCTATAGTAGAATTTGAAAGACATCGCTCGGACGACCGCATGACTACGTGCGATCGACCGTGCAAACGCTTTCAAATTCTACTATAGCGGCCGCGACGGAACCGCTCGTCAGTCCTCGCCGGTCATCTGCTCGTACTGGTCGGAGAGCTTCTCTGCCGCGTCGTCCATCAGGTCCTGCTCGTACTCGGAGAGCTCCCACTCGACGACGTCCTCGACGCCGTCGGAGCCGAGCTTGACGGGGACGCCGAAGGCGGTGTCCCCGTGGCCGAACTCGCCGTCGAGGACGACCGACCCCGGCAGAACTTCGCCGGTGTCGTGGAGGACCGCCTCGACCATGTGGGCGACGCCGGTCGCCGGGCCCCACTGGGTCGCGCCCTTGCGTTCGATGACGTTCATCGCGGACTGCTGGAGGTCTTCGAGGATATCGTCGCGCTTGTCGGCGGAGAATTCGAGGTCACGACCGTCGACGCGGACCTTCGAGAAGACGGGTACCTGCGCGTCGCCGTGTTCGCCGAGGATCGTCGCCTCGACGTTCCGGACCTGTGTGTCGAAGCGCTCGGAGAGAACGTACCGGAAGCGTGCGGAATCGAGTCGACCACCGAAGCCGATCACCGTCTCGCGGGCGCGGTCACCCGTCTCGTAGAGGTGGCGGTTGAGGAGGTCGGTTGTCGCCCGCCAGGTCGATGCGGGACTGGCCGGGCTGGCGCGGGATTCCGGCCGTGATGACGACGACATCCGAGCCGGCTGTGTCCTCGTAGGACCCCTGCCGGACGGTCGTGTTCGAGTCGTACGCGACGCCGTGGTTCGTGTCGGCCGCCTGCCCGACCGTCTCGTCTTCCTTGTCAGGGATGTCGACGAAGACCAGTTCGTCGGCGATGTCCCGAAGCGCCAGGTTGTACCCCGCTGCTGCCCCGACGGTGCCTGCCGCACCGACGATGCTAACTTTCGTCATACCACGTTAGTTGTTCCCACGTTCAGGGGGTAAAACTATCGGAACCCGCCGGTTTGGCCCGTCAAACGTCCATTCTCGGTTCGACAGTCGTCGATAGACGGGCGGTCAGCGCGTCGACTCCGTGGCGACGGCCTTTTTGGCGGTCGCCGGCATTCCTCGGACATGAGCGACTTCGACAAGGAAGCCGAGCGCGAGCGGCTTCGCGAGAAGTACGAGCAGGACCAGAAGAAACGAGAGGCCAGCGAGCGCATGAGCGACCTGCTGCTGAAGGGCGCGACGATGACCAACGGCCACTGCAACAACTGCGGCGACCCGATCTTCCGCTACGACGGCGACGAGTTCTGTCCCACCTGCCAGCAGGTCGTCACCGGAGACGAGGCCGCCGACGCGGCCGCCGGTGACGAAGCTGCCGATGCTGCTGGCGCTCAGGAAACCCGCTCCGCCGACGAGTCTGCAACCGAGCAGACCGCCGGAGAAACCGACGACCAGGGAGCTGACGCCGCGAACGGAACCGCGCCCGCGGGGGACTCGCCCGACCACATCGAGATCAAACAGCCCGACGGTCCCACCGCGCGGACGGGGGCCGACCAGTCCGTGAACCCCTCACAGTCCGCTCAGGGTCAGAGCGGCGCTTCGGAGGGAGCGTCGCAGCCATCGGCTACCGGACAGCAGTCACGAACCCAGCAACCACCGGCGACCGCCTCGTCGACGCCGTCGGCCGACGCCGGCGACGATTTCGAGGCCGCACGCGCGTCGCTCGTCCGGACGCTCCGGAGCCACGCCGAGCGGGCCGACCAGTGTGACGACCCGCGCCGCGCCCGCGACCACCTCGTCGCGGCACGCGAGGCTGCCGAGGCGCTCTCGGCACTTTCGGGCTCGTACTGACCGCGAAACCCCCTGATTCCACCGTTCTGTCGGCTTACTCTCCGAGTACGTCGAGCGCCGCGTCGAGTGCTTCGTCCGGACTCGGACAGTCCTGCAGCGTCTCGCCCCCCTCCGTGTAGACGAGGCGCGGGAACGTCGACCGCGTGTCGAGGACCCCGATCCCCGGCAGCGAGTCGACGCCGACCTCGACGTCGGAGAGGGCGTCGAACCGCGGCGTCCCGTCGGTCATCGCGGTCGCAGTGCCGGTGTCGTCCGCCGCGGCCGACGCCCCCTCCGCGGAGTCGGTCAGGACGGGATACGAGAGGTCGTAGCGGTCGCGCCAGTAGGCCGCGCGTTCCTCCGTGTCTGGGAGCGCGCCGACGACGCCGATGTCCGCCGCCGCGAACTCGTCGAACGCGTCGCTGTAGGCGCCCGCCCGGTCCCGGGACACCTGACAGTAGTGGTCTCGCAACAGGAGCACGACCACGGCGTCGAACTCGGCTGCGAGGTCGTCGCTCGCGACTGTCGCCGGTCCCGGTCCCCCGTTCGGCAGTTCGAACCTGACTATCCACTGCATACCGTCACTCATCTGTTGCCCCTTGCTATCGGGTCTAACGCGGCACGGGGTAATCGTTGTTTTGATCGGTCAGAATCTCCACTCGAAAGAAAGGGGTCTTCGCGAGACCGAACGCACTCCCGTCCCACGGTAGCCCCGAACTACCCGTCGTAGTCGCTTCCGACGACTTCTCGGAACCGCTCGGCGGTCACCTCGCCGACGCCCTCCGCGGCCTGCAAATCCTCGACGCTTGCGGTCACCACTGACTCCACGCTCCCGAACTCCGCGAGCAGCGACTCCGCGGTGACCGGGCCGACCTCCGCGACGCTCGCAACCACGTACTCCTGCTGTTCGGCGAGCGTCTTCGAGCTCTTCTCGCCGTGGACGCTGACTGTGCGGTCGTCGTCCTCTTGCTCGCGGGCGGCGATTGTGGCGAGCAACTCCGTCGTTTCGTCCTCGTCGGTCGTCCGGAGGACGCTCGCGCCGAAGTCCACGACGAGCGATGCTAACGCTCCCCGGATCGCGTTCGGGTGGACGCTCCGCTCGCCGTAGAGGTCCTCGCCCTCGATGATGACGACCGGTCGCGCGTAGTGGCGGGCGTCGTCTTTCACCTGCTCGAACATCGACCGCTCGTCGCTGCCGGTGAGCGTGTCGAGGAAGTCCGAGACGGTCTTCCGCTCGACGACCACGCGGTCCGAGAGGACGTAGTCCCCGACCGCGAGCGTCTCCAACCGCGTGACGGCCTCCTCCTTGCGCGAGAGGTCCTTCGCGATGGAAGCGTCCAGTTCCCGCTGGTCGACGACGATCTCGACGGACTCCTCGTCGTCGGCGCTGGCCGTCGCGATCTCGCCGTCGGGGTCCTCGCGGTCCGTGGAGTCGGCGGCGCCTCCCCCCGGCTGGTCTGTCGGCCCGTCGTCACTGCCGCTCCCCCCGCCGGCGAACGCGTCGAGGCCGGCTTGCCCGTCGCCGTCGGATGTCTGCGACGCAGTTGCTGACTCGTTTCCGGCAGTTGTGGTTTCGCCGTCGTCAGTTACGGCTTTACCCCCCGTTTCGTGTGGACCGTCGCCGTTCGCTGTGCCGGCGGAACTGGACTCAGTCGGGCCTTTTTCGGACTCGGTCCGGTCTTCCTCGAACTCGGCTACCTCGGTCTGACTCGTCAGTTCGCTCTCGATCTCGCCGGTTATCGACTTGAGCGAGCGGAGCTCCTCGCGCATCCGCTTCTGGTCGTTGCGGGCCTTCCAGAAGTACGCCTCGTCGCGAGTGTCCTCGGCCAGCAGGACCGACACCGCGCCCTCGGTCTGGCGACCGGTCCGGCCCTTCCGCTGGATGGCCCGGATCGCGGTCGGCACGGGCTCGTAGAACAGCACGAGGTCGACCTCCGGCACGTTCAGCCCCTCCTCGGCGACGGAGGTCGAGACGAGCACCTCGAACTCGCCGGCGCGGAACTCGTCGAGCGTCTCCTGCTGTTCGGTCTGGGTCATCCCGTCGCTCCCGTCGGTGTCGGACTGGCCGACGAACTTCCGGGCGGTGAAGTGCTCGTTCAGGAAGTCGGTCAGCGTCTCCGCCGTGTCGCGCGATTCGGTGAAGACGATGACGCGCTCGCCGTTCGCGATACCGAGCGTCTCGGCGACGAGCATTCGCGTCCGACGGAACTTGGGATGCAAGTCGTCGTAGGCCTCGGCTTTCCGGACCGCCTCGCGGATCTTCGGCTCCGAGACCATCCGCTGGTCGGCCTTCGAGGCCCCCGACGTTCTGGCGGCCTCCGTCTGGCGCTCGAAGTAGCGGCGCAGGGACTCGACGCTCTGGGTCTCGGCGTAGGTGACCGCGGTCCGGAGCTTCCGAACCTCGGCGAGGAAGCTCATCCCCTCGTACCCCTCGGACTGGTCGTTGTTCATCAGCTCCCGGAGCTTGCCCTGGATCGTCTGGATCTCCCGTTCCGAGACGTCGGGCTGGGTGGTGCTGGTCACGCCCAGCTCCTTCAGTTTCGTGAGGCGGTCCCTGATGACCTCGTTGACCGCGTCGCGGATCTCGATGACGGTTTCGGGCAGCTCGACGCGCTCCCAGTCGACGGTCGTCTCGTGGGTGTAGTCGTCGACGTCCGCGTCCTCCTCGGTCATCACCTCGACCTGCCGGAGGCCGAGGTTGTGACACACCTCCAGAATGGCCTCCTCGTCGTCGCCGGGCGAGGCACTCATCCCGGTCGCGAGCGGGTCGCGAGCCTGTTCGTGGTAGCGCTCTGCGATGTAGTTGTAGGCGTAGTCGCCGGTTGCGCGGTGGCACTCGTCGAACGTGCAGTGGACGACGTCCGAGAGGTCGATCCGCGAGCCGACGAGGTCGTTCTCGACGACCTCGGGCGTCGCGACGACGATTCGCGCGCCGGACCACAGGTCCGCGCGGCTGTCCGGGCGCGTGTCGCCGGTGTAGACGACGACCTCGTCGTCGGGGACTTCGAGGGCCTCCCGGTAGAACTCGGCGTGTTGCTGGACGAGGGGCTTCGTCGGGGCCAGCAGGAGCGACTTGTTCACGACGTCGCCGGCCAGCCGTTCGGCGGTCGCGAGCAGGCTCACCGCCGTCTTCCCGAGTCCGGTCGGGAGACAGACGAGCGTGTGCGTGCGCAGCGCCGCCTCGGCGAGCTGTCGCTGGTAGCCGCGGTCTTCGAGAACGCCGTCGACGAGCAGCGGCCCCTCAATGCCGGTCCCCTCGTCTGTCGTCGCCATTTACTGCTGGTTAGCAGCGCCGGTGGATAAGGCTTCAGGTAGCGAGGCGGAAGTGAAACTGCCCCGCAGGCGTTCGCAGCGCAGGGCGGGCCGGTTCAGGGCGCACTCACGAGTTACAGCCCGTCGTCGCCGTCTTCGAGGCGGGCGTTGGAGAGCGTGAACGGCCGCTCTCGTACTCGGTCTGGATGTCGGTCTCGCCGGTCTGCCAGTGTTCGGACCTACCGACGAACGTGCTCGTCCCGCTGGTCCCCGGAGCGTAGCTACACCGGCGTCGACGGCAGCAGTTCGATGGCCAGAAACATCGCAACGGCGCTGGCGACGGGGATCGAGAGGTTGTCGTCGACCACATACCCGCTGACGACGGGCTTGATACCGTCGGCGACCGTCGCCGCGACACCCCCGCAGACCGCCGCGGTCGCCGGGACGAACGGGACCGCCAGCAGCGTCGCAACGGCGAAGGTCGTCAGCAAGACAGTCACGTCCTTGGCGGTCCGCAACTCGCCCGACCCCAGCAGTCCGCTGACCGGGTCGGCGATAGTGAGCATCAAGATTGCGGGCACGGCGACGGTCGGCTCGAACGCCAGCGCGACGACCGCCATGCTGAACACGGCGAGGAAGTAGCCCGCGAGATTGTCCTGCTCGTACTCGCGGATGAGCGTCTCGTAGACCCACCAGTCGAGGCCGACGACGAGGCGGACGATCTCGAGGACGAGCGCGACGAGGAGTCCGGCAATCAGCAATCCCTGGACGTGAACCCACTCGACGGCGGGGACGAAGAGGTACGCCAGCGGCACCGCTGTCCCGCTGGCGTGGACGAGCCGCCGGACGATCTCGTCGCGCATCGCCACCCTACATCTCCGAGAAGGCGGCGTCGCCGTCGCGCAACGCGACCAGCGTCTCCGGCAGGTCCTCGGTGGCGATCCGCTTCTGTGCAGTGGTGTCGCGCTCGCGGACGGTCACCGTCCCCTCTCGCGGTTGCTCGCCGCTCGAGGGTTCCGAGGCGCTTTGTGCCTCGCTCGGTTCACCTTCACTGTCGTCCTCGGCCTCGCCGATGGTCGCGTAGTCGACGGTGACGCAGAACGGCGTCCCGACCTCGTCCTGCCGGCGGTAGCGCCGACCGATGGCACCGGAGTCGTCGTAGGCGACCGACAGGCCCTGCTCGCGCAGGTCGGCGGCGACCTCCTGGGCCCGTTCGCTCAGCCCGTCGCGGTCCATCAGCGGGAAGACGCCGACCGTCGTCGGGGCGACCTCGGCGGGGAGTTCGAGGAAGGTCCGCTCCTCGCCGTCGACCTCGTCCTCGCGATAGCAGTGGTCGAGGACGGTGTACAGCGCGCGGTCGATACCCAGCGACGGCTCGACGACGTGAGGCACGATGTGTTCGCCCGACTCCGTGACCTCCTCGACGGCGAACCCGGTCTGCTCGACCGGCACCTCGTAGGACTCGCCGTCGACGTCGACGACGACGGAGCCGTCCTCGCCGGCGTCCCCGTCTCGCGGTTTCTCACCGTCACCGCTCGACCTATCCGAGGCGCTCCGCGCCTCGCGGAACGCCTCGGGGTCCTCCGCGGCCAACTCCGCCAGTGCGTCGGCCACGTCGCCGGCCGCGCCGCCGAACGCCGGTCCGAGCGCGCTCATGTCCGGGTCGACGGTGGGGCGCTCGACGGTGACGGGCTCGTCGTACTGTCGGAAGACGGTGTAGTCCTCGTCGGAGTACTCGTCGTGTTTCGACAGGTCGTAGTCCGAGCGGTAGGCGAAGCCGGCGAGTTCGATCCAGTCCGGTTCGACACCGGGGCCGCTGACGTCCGCCTCGGCGTCCCAGCAGTCCGCGGCGTAGTGGGCGCGCTCGCCCGAGAGGTGCTGACGGAACCGGAAGCGGTCCATATCCACGCCGATGGACCGGTACCACTCCGCACCGGCGCCGAGGTAGTAGGCGATCCACGGGTCGGCGACGAGCCCGCGCTCGTGGGCCTCGCCGACCGTGATCTCCAGCGGCTCGCCGTCCTCGGCCTCCTGCTGTTCGACGCCATAGAACGGCGCGACGACGTCTGCGACGGAGTCGAGGTCGGGGCCGTCGCCGTCCTCGGGGTCGACGAACAGCTCGAGTTCGGCCTGCGTGAACTCGCGGACGCGCAGGAGCGACTTCCGCGGGCTGATCTCGTTGCGGTAGGCGCGGCCGATCTGGGTGACGCCGAAGGGGAGTCGGTTACGGGCGTACTCCTTGAGCTGCGGGAACTCCACGAAGATGCCCTGGGCGGTCTCGGGGCGGAGGTAGCCCGACGATGACGAGCCGGGGCCGATGTTCGTCTCGAACATGAGGCTGAAGTCCTCGATGGCCCGGCCGCCGAGGCCCGTGCCGCAGGTCGGACAGACGAGCTCGTACTCCTCGATGATCTGGCCGACGCGGTCGGGACCGAGCCCCTCCGCTTCCTCGTACTCCGTGTTGTCCTCGACGATGTGGTCGGCGCGGTGGGACTCGCCACAGCTGGGGCACTCGACGAGCATGTCGTCGAAGCCGTCGAGGTGGCCCGACGCCTCGAAGACGGGCTCGGGCATGACGGTGGGCGCGTCGATCTCCATGTTGCCCTCCTGGAGCGTGAACCGGTCGCGCCAGGAGTTCTCGATGTTGTCCTTGAGGCTCGCGCCCTGCGGGCCGAAGGTGTAGAAGCCGGAGACGCCGCCGTAGGCACCCGCGCTCTGGGTGAAGAACCCGCGGCGCTTGGCGAGTTCCGTCAGGTCGGCGCTCGTCCCGGTCTCGTTGTCCTCGCTCATCGCAACGCCTCCAGCAGGTCCATGTCCCGGACCATGCTGGTGAGTTCGTCGCCCGAGACCAGCGGGATCTGCTCGATGTCGTGTTCGATCATCAGCTGCGCGGCGTCCTGGGCGGTGCGACGGCCGCTGATGGTGACCAGGTCGTCGGTCATGAACTCGGAGACGGGGCCGGCGGGGATCTCGACGTTCCGGGTCGGCATGTAGCGGCTCCCGACGGCCTTGACGCTCTCCCACTTCCAGTCGTCGTCGTCGCTGGCGAGGCTGTCGCCGGTCTCCTCCTCGCCCTCGACGACGCGGGCCACGTCGATGATGTCGACTTCGGTGATCATCCCGCTGGTGTCGCCCTTGTCGTCGAGCGCGACGCCGTAGGGGACGCCAGCGTGGGAGAGTTCGCGCTCGGCCACGTGGAGGGGCGTCCCCTCGTAGACGCAGTTGACGTCCCGGCGGGCGAGTTCGTCGACGGTCACGTCGCCGTCGACGTCGCCGGTCGCGATGGCGCGGACCACGTCGGTGATGGTGACGATGCCCTCGAGCCGGCCGACGACGACGGGGACGCGGCGCGCGCCCGTCGACAGCATCAGGTCGGCGAGTTCGTCGAGCGTCGAGTCGGCGGTAGTGTGCGGGACCTCCTCGACGAGGAGGGCGAGCTGGTCCTCGTCGGGTCGGTCGATGAGCGCGTCCCGGGAGACGAGCCCGCGGAACTCCTCGCCGTCGTCGGTCTCTTTGACGACGGGGACCGAGGAGAAAGCTCGCTCCTGGAGGTACTCGAGGACGTCGTCACGGGTGCCGGGTAGCTCGACGGTGACGAGGTCATCGCGGGGCGTCATTACGTCTGCGACGTTCATAGTACAGCGTACTCCCAGTCCCAAACACTAAGACCTTACACTTCCCGGGTCCCGGTCCCGACCCCGGTCGCGATTACTCGACGTCGGCGACCGGGAGGGGGTCGTTCTCGCAGACAACGTCCAGGACGATGCTCGTCGAGACCGACTCGACGGCCGGATCGGTCAGTAGCGACTTGATCTCGGCGTTCAGCGTCTCCGTGTCGGTGAATTTCCCGACGGCCATCACGTCGTGCGAGCCCGTCACCTCGTAGACGTCGACCATGGTCTCGGCCGCCTCCAGGTCCGCGACGACCGACCGGAGTCCGTCGCCCGCGACGTCGAGCTGGAAGACCGCGGTCACGTCGAAGCCGAAGGCCGCGTAGTCGATCTCGGGCCGGTACCCGTCGATGGCGCCCGCCGCTTCGAGGCTCTGGAGGCGCTTCGTCGCGGTCGCGGTCGCGACGCCGACGGCGTCGGCGAGTTCGTTGGCACTCGCGCGCCCGTCCGCGAGGAGCGCGTCGACCAGTTGTCTGTCGATGTCGTCGATGTCTGCGTTTTGCATGTGAGATAGGTCCTACGAACCGCAGTGTGAACCGGATCGACCGCCTCAGACCGCGTCCGGACCGGTCTTGCCCGTCCGGATCTGCGTCGCGCTGTCGACCGGGAGGACGAACACCTTGCCGTCGCCCTTCTCGCCGGTGTGTGCCCCCTCTTCGATCGCTTCGACTACGTCGTCGGCCGGGATGTCCGCGACGACGCACTCCACTTTGACCTTCTGGTGGAGGTCGACGACGTACTCTTCGCCGCGCCACTGGCCCGTCTTCGCCGGCTGAGAGCCGCGGCCGGAGACGTTCGTCACCGTCAGCGACGGGGCGCCGATCTCCGCGAGCGCCCGTTTCACGTCGCTCAATTTGTCCGGCCGCACCATCGCGACCACCATCTTGATCTCTCCGTCGCTCGGTTCGCTGCCATCAGAACTCCGCTCTGACGAGGTCTGCTTCTCTTCGTTCGACAGACCGCCGTCCGTGCGAATCTCGTTGTCAGTCACGTTCGCTGTCTCCGTGTTCGCGTGGTTGTCGCCGTCGTTGCCGTCGGCGTGAGTCTCTTCGGTCATGGGGTCAGTCGCCTCCTTCGTCCGTGCTGCGTTCGGCCGGAACGCGGTTGTCGCCCGCGAACCCGCTGTCCATGCGAACCGTACCGCCGTCAGAGCGGAGCTCTGACGAAGACTGGTTCGCGTCGCTCACCAGACCGCCGTCGGCGACGGCCGCGCCTTCGTCGCCGAACTCGGGGTAGGTCTCGACGCCGTGCTCGCTGACGTCCAGCCCGTCCTGCTCGTGCTGCGGCGTGACGCGAGCCTGGCCGACCGCCTTGAACGCGCTCCAGATGAGGGCGGTCGTGACGACGGTCCAGGCGGCGATGATGGTGACGCCCGCGAGCTGCGCGAGGAACATGTCCACGCGGCTCGCGCCGCCGAGGTAACTCGGTGCGACGACGACCGGGAGCATCAGCGTGCCGAGGACGCCGGCGCTCCCGTGGACCGGGAAGACGGCGCAGACGTCGTCGATGTTGAGGCGCTTCTCGACGAACGAGAAGACGACGGGCAGCTGCGCGCCGGAGAGGCCGCCGACGAGGAACGCGCCCCACCACGTCGAGGCGTGAGGGATCGCGGTGATGCCGACGAGGCCGGCGAGCAGACCGTTTGCGACGTAGAGCGTGTCGACTTTCCCGGTCTTGACCCAGGCGACGAGCCCCGCGCCCATCGCGCCACAGGCCATCGCGATGGTGGTGTTCATCGCGACGCGACCGAGCTGTTCGCTCAGGAAGGCACCGTCGCCGAATATCGCCGAGGTGCCGACGTTGAAGCCGTACCAGCCGAACGCGAGCATCAGCGTGCCGAGCACGGCGAACGTCATCGAGTGACCGGGGATGACGTTTGCCGAGCCGTCGTCGTTGAAGCGACCGATGCGCGGACCGAGGATCCACGCGGCGGTGAGGCCGGCGATGCCGCCCATCGCGTGAACGACCGTGCCGCCCGCGAAGTCGTCGAAGCCCATCCCGACCGCCGAGCCGAGTGGCCCGTCGGCACCGAGCAGGCCGGCACTGTACCAGGACATGCCCGAGACGACCGGGTAGATGACCGCCGCCAGCAGGATCGTGTAGCCCACGTACGCGCGGAGCTTCGCACGACCGGCGACCGCGCCGGAGACGATCGTCGCGGCTGTCATCGCGAAGACCGCACCGTAGAGCCAGCCGATCCAGGCGGCGGCGCTCTCGGCGGCGAACGCGGGCGAGAAGCCCGCGCCGCCCGCGAGACTGTCGACGCCGGCGCCGACCAGGAAGAACACCGTGACGCCGACGCTCCAGGTGAGCAGGTTCTTCGTGAGCTGGTTTGACACGTTCTTCGAGCGTACCTGCCCTGCCTCCAGCATGGCGAAGCCGGCGTGCATGAAGAAGATCAGGAACGTGACTACCAGAATCCACGTGTTGTTTATCGCATCGAGCACCGTCTGCGTCTCGGTCTGCAGTGGAGTGAGTTCGATCATTGTGTGGTTGGGATGAGATCCCGACTAGTGTAATATCGTCCAGTCGAGAGCGGTTTCGCGCTTCGTTTGTTTCGGAAGCGTACGGAGAGACTGTGCGGAATCACACCCTATAAGAGTTTGCTTTACAAAAGCACAAATTTCAGGTCTTGGGTAGACACGCGTCAAAATTGCAGTAGAGTATTACGTGTTTAAGGTTGTACTCCGTCAAGAAAGCGGGCGCGTACTTCCGGTGAATCTGGACACACGTACACCGGCTAACGGGATTTGACCGGTCGATTCGAGGGGTTCACGCTCTCGCGCGCCGGGGTTGTGAAACGGGCAGCAATGTCTCTCGAAGGTGATCGAACATAGTATCGACGACCGGGCGTCACATCGATGACCTGCCGGTCCGTTCCGTCGGCCGACATCGACTGTCAGACCGCGCCGGGTCGCGAGTCGGCCGTTCGGACCTGTGTCGCACCGTCGACGACATCTTTGGCGGGACCGTCGGCGACGACATACTCGACCTTGACTTTCTCGTGGAAGTCGATGGTGTACTCCTCGCCGCGCCACTGTCCCTTCTTTGCCGGCTAGGAGCCCCGCCCAAAGACATCTGTCGTCGCTACAGTCGTTCAGCGACGTTCTCGGCGAAGTACGTGAGGATCAGGTCGGCACCGGCGCGTTTGATCGACAGGAGCGACTCGGAGGCGACGGCCTGGAGGTCGAGCCACCCCTTCTCGGCGGCGGCGTGGAGCATCGCGTACTCGCCGGAGACGTTGTACGCCGCGACGGGGTGGTCGAACGAGTCGCGCACGTTGGCCACCACGTCGAGGTAGGGAAGTGCGGGCTTAACCATCAGCACGTCCGCGCCCTCCGCCACGTCCAGCGCCACCTCGCGCATCGCCTCGCGGCCGTTCGCGGGGTCCATCTGGTAGTGGCGACGGTCGCCGAAGGCGGGTGCGCCGTCCGCTGCGTCGCGGAACGGCCCGTAGAAGGCCGACTCGTACTTGGCGGCGTAGCTCATGATCGGCGTCGACTCGAACCCGCGTTCGTCCAGCGCCGCCCGGATCGCCCCGACCATCCCGTCGGTCATGCTCGACGGCGCGACCATCTCCGCCCCGGCCTCGGCGTGGGAGACGGCGGTCTCGGCGAGGAGTTCGAGCGTCCGGTCGTTGTCGACGGTCATGTGCGGGTCCTCGCGAGCGCCGTCCTCGACGATACCACAGTGTCCGTGTTCCGTGTACTCACAGAGGCACACGTCGGTGACGACGTAGGCGTCGGTCTCGTCGGTGACCGCCCGGACCGCTCGCTGGACGACGCCGTCCGTCGCCCACGCACGCGACCCCTCGGCGTCTTTCGACTCGGGGATGCCGAAGACGATGACGGCCTCGACGCCGGTCTCGCGCACCTCGCGGACGCGTTCGACGGCCTCGTCGACGGGCACGCGCTCGTGGCCGGGCATTGACTCGATGGGAACACGCTCGTCGGCCGTCGCGTCAACGAAGACGGGCGCGATGAGGTCCGACGCGTGCAGTTTGGTTTCCCGCACCAGCGGTCGGACGCCGTCGCTCCGCAGTCGGCGGGGGCGGCGTGGCAGGTCCATATCCCCTCTCGTCGCCTCAGCGTATTTAGCCCTGCCATCTTTTTCGCGGAGGGGTCGCCGCGCGACCCCTCCGCCAAAAACATGGGTGAAAAAGGCCGGAATCTCGCTTCGCTCGATTCCGGTGTCTGCAGGGGTAAGCGCCGCGAACGACTGCGGGCTCGGCAGAGCTTCGCTCTGCCAGTGAACTGCGCCTCGCTTCGCTCGGCGCGGCTGCTCACTAAAGCAGAATGGAACAAGAAAATCGTCGTCTGTACGTCTATGTTCCGCGAAAACTTTTCCGGATTCCAACATCCGATTTCCCGATGTCGTCGGGGCTCGTCCCGTGTCGCCGACGACCACTGCGACAGTCCCGAGTTGCCTTTCACGGAGGGTGTCATAGAATAGTTTACATACCCTGATAGCCGTTCGATAAGCGGTAAGTACAGGCGAGTGACGTAGCAATGGAAAACGGGACATACCTGACTCTTGTCACAAGCGCCGTGCAAGATACAGAGGATGTATCCAGCGGGGTGCTCCTGACAAGAGTTAGCCATGTTTCGGGCTCGGCCGCTGCGTCACCTTCCTATTCTAACCAAGCATTTCACAATCAGAACTAAATAAATAACCGTATTACCGACGACTGATAAGCTATACTCGCGGCCGAGCCGGAAATTACGCCCCAACGACGGTGGGGCTACTCTCGGAGGTCGGTCCTCCGGTCCGGGAGTATCCGGGCTCCGCTTCGTCTCGCCTCTGACTACGTGGGCGTGTCGGAGGGTCCCTCACCGGATCCAGTCGCTGGTGTGGTGAAATTGAACTCGAGGCTGCCCGTAAGCACGTGCGTGTGGTCGGGTGAATCCGTCTTGACGAGTTCGACGGTACTCTCAACGGCGAGGCTGTAGGACGGTTCGGGCCACCGAGTAACGGTGAGTGGAATGAACGCGGTTTCGTCGGCAAGGTCGCCGAATTGATCGACCTCCACGATCGCGGCTGTCCCGTCTCGGGACAGAGAGACGGGCACGCGTGGGGGGTTCTCACTGTTGGGTGAGAGTTCGACGGGGGACTCCTCACTATCCGGATCACTAACCGGAGCCGTAACCCGCTGTGTGAGCGACTGCAGTCTCGTATCGGGTCGATGTGAAATCGAGATGTCAAGAGTGCTCGGCTGGGAGGTAATATAGGGGTCGACGCCGACGGTGGCGAGTCTCGTACCGTCGTCGTGGAATCTGAGATACATCTCTGTATCACCCGTAGGCCCCTCACCGGAAGGCCCCTCATTGACTTGCAGCGTGGGGTCGGTGTGTTCAGTACGTGATTCGGCTAAGTTACACCCCGCAAAAACTGAGCAGGCGCCGGTCAGGGCGGAGGCAAGAAATCCGCGACGGTGCATAAGTGCAAATTTATATGCATCGAAAAAAACGTTGTGAAACCAACGCAGCAGCTCAGATTCCGGGCCTTTGCGGGCCATTTATTAAAACTGATGCGTCCACGACCGACTCGCGCCCTGCATCTTGCATGCCGCTCAGAACATATATAGAAGTTGGTAGGAAATTAAACGATTAATTCGCAAACCTGCTTATCGGCGTGTTCACCCCGGACCCGGATGAAATTAACACTGTGGAAAGCGTTCTATGACACCCTCTTTCGCGACGACGCGCCGCCGTGGACACCGAGTAGCGGAAGACATTTGCCCGACACGCTCTCATCGCCAGACGAATGGCTTCGCTGGAGTCCACAAACCAGTCCCGGTTGCGCGACTTCGCTGAGGACTACGGCCTGATCGTCGTCGCCGGGACGTTCTTCCTTCTCGCCGCCACCGGCGTCGTCCTGTTCGTCTTCGGCGACGAGGAGTTCGCCCGGCGAATCATCGACGACTACGGCCTTCCGGCGCTCCTGCCCATCTTCGTCCTCGAAGGCGCGATGTTGCTCTACTTCGCCCCGAGCGAGGCGCTCGTGCCCGGCGCGATCGAGTTGCTGGCGACCGGTTCCTCGGGCTACCGGTGGAGGACCATCCTGTTCATCATGGTCGTTGCGACAGTCGGTGCGACGGCCGGACAGGTCGCGCTCTTCCAACTTGCCAAACGGGGCGGTCGCGAGTGGCTCCTCCAGAAGCCGTGGTTCCGCATCGAGGAGTCGAAGCTCGACCGCTTCGACGGCTGGTTCGACCGCTGGGGCAAGTGGGCGGTGCTGGTCAGCAACGCGCTGCTGTTCACGCGCGGGATGCTCACCGTCCCCGCCGGCGTCGCGGAAATGGACGTCCGCGAGTTCGCCGCGCTCTCGGCGGTCGGGACGGTCGTCTTCGAGACCTGGCTGGCGCTCGCCTACCACTACGCGGTCTCGCTCGGCCTCCTGAACTTCTTCTGACCGGTCGACCGCGTCGAGTACGGCCTGCTCGCCGGGGAGTGGCGAGCGGAGTAAGCAGCTACTCGGGGTCGGCGACGCGCTCGTTGACCCACTCGACGGCTCGCTCGACTTCCGCCGGGTCGGTGCCGGTGACCTTCACGCGCCCGGGCTTGCCGCGGCGGGCGGGGTAGCTCCCGACGGCCACGTCGAAGCGCTCGCGCGCGCCGTCGAGCACGTCCTTGAGTGCGCCCTCGGGCGTCGCCGTCTCGACCGCGTCGGAGACGGCGTCGCCGCCGAACTCGTCGGCGACGCCCTCGAACATTACCGTCAGTTCCTCGGGGAAGCCGGGAAAGACGTAGACGCTCTCGACGACGCACCCGGGGTTGAAACTCGCCGCCGTCTGGAGGGGGCGCGCACCCTCGGGGAGTGCGGCCGTCTCGTCGTAGTCGAGGTCGAAGTCGTGTTCCTCGTAGCGCTCGGGGTTCTCCTCCCGGTAGCGCCGGGCCTTCTCCTCGATGCGTTCGCGGACGGCCGGCTGGACGGTCAGCTCGCGGTCGAAGGCGTCCGCGACGGCCTCGACGGTCACGTCGTCGGGCGTGTCGCCGAGGCCGCCGGTGACGATCACGGCGTCGAATTCGTCGGCGTACTCGCCGACGCGGTCGGCGATGAATCCGCGGTCGTCGGGAATAGTCAGCATCCGCGTGACGGTCGCGCCGCGTTCGGTGAGCTGGCGCGCCAGCCACGTCGCGTTCGTGTTCTCGGTGTCACCGGCCAGTAGTTCGTCACCGACGGTGACGAGCGCGACTTGCATGGGCGTCCACAGGGACGAGGACGGGTAAACGCTGTCGGCTCGGGGGAGGCCTCTCGACCGCAACCCGCGCCGGTCAGGGCGGTCCGTCGTCGACCGCGCCGCAGACGTTACAGACCGACGCCGCACGGTCTTCGTCGTAGACGAGCGACCCCTCGCCACACTCCGAACACGCGACGTAGCTCACGGACTCGCCGTATCGCGGTTCGTGCGTCGGTCCCGGCGAGTCGTCCTGGCGCCACAGTCGAATCCGCCCGCGGATCAGGTCGAGCAGTCCCATCGACGGTTGTTCGGGGTACACCGGCAGAAAGGTATCGACGGTGCGCTCGCGATTCCGCCCCGGTCGCCGACCGCGACTTCGCCCCCGCACTCCTGACAGTACGCCACCTCCCGTCGTGTCAGAACACGTGGAAACTGTTACGGACCAGTGTCACCGGCTCTCCCGGTTCACCGGCCCTGGTTTCCGGTCGACCGTCGTCAGTCGTCGGCTGTCGTACCGCTTTCGATATCTCCTGCCGGCGAGTCGGCGGTGACGCCCACGTCGTGGGTCTCGACGGCCTCGATCAGCAGTTCGGCCACGTCGACGACCTCGATCGCGTCCTCGAAGCCGCCGGTCTTGCGGCCGTCCTCGAACATCGTCGTGCACATCGGGCAGGCGACGACGAACTTCTCGACGCTGCCCCCGGCGCGAGTGTCCTCGAGCGCCTCGCGGAGGCGTTCCTCGCTCGGTTTGGGGTCCTCGTCGAACTCCATCCAGAGGCCGCCCCCACCGCCGCCGCAGCAGAACGACTCGTTGCGGTTTCGAGGCATCTCGGCGAGGTCACAGCCCGTCGCGCGGACGAGTTCGCGGGGCGCCTCGTACTCGCCGTTGTACCGCCCGAGGTGACAGGGGTCGTGGTATGTGACGGTGTAGTCGAGTTCGTCGCCGCGGAGACCGAGGCGGCCCTCGTCGGCGAGTTCCTCGACGACCTGAGTCCAGTGGAAGACGGGCGCGCCGTCCCAGGACTCCTCGGGCACCTCCATCATCGGGTCGTCGGCGTACTCCGCGAAGTCGACCTCCGAATACTCGTTTGCGAAGGTGTTGAACGCGTGTGGGTCGGTGCAGACGATCTTCTCGAAGTCGCAGTCCTCGAAGGCGCTCACCATGGTCGCGGCCTGCTCGATGAAGAGGAACTCCTCGCCGACGCGGCGCACGTCGTTGCCGTCGTACACCTCGTCGTCGTAGAGGACGCCGTAGTCGACGTCGGCCTCCTCGAACAGTCTGGCGAGCGAGCGGGCGACTTTCCTGTTGCGGTCGTCGAAACTCGGGTAGTCGCCGACGTACCAGAGGTACTCGACGGGCTCCTCGCGGGCGTCCGTGAGTTCACTCTCGAGCGGGTCGGCCCAGTCGGTGCGGGACCGCTGGGACTCGCCGAAGGTGTTGCCCTTCTGCATGACGTTCTGGAAGGCGTCCTGGACGTTCCGGTCGAGGTCGCCCTGGTCGACGAGCTGGCGGTTCATCCGGGTGAACGAGTTCAGGTGTTCGATCTCGACCGGGCAGGCGTCCATACAGGCCATACAGGACATACAGGACTCCATCGTCTCGGCGTCGACGACGGAGGTCCCGCCGTCGGCGATGATCGGCACCGCCTCCTCGCCGGCGTCGCGGGCCTCGCGGTAGTTCTTCAGGTCGAGGATCACGTCGCGCGGGTCGAGCGGGCGACCGGCGGCCTTGGCGGGACAGACCATCGAGCAGCGGCCGCACTTGGTACAGGCGTCCTGGTCGAGCAGTTCCTTCCAGGTGAAGTCGTCGATGGACTCGGCGTTCGTCGCCTCCAGGTCGGCGGGGACGCCCGGCAGTCGCTTGCCGGCGTCGTCGTCGTGGGTGACGACGTTGGCGGCCGACGAGAGCATGTGGAAGGGCTTGCCCAGCGGGATGGCGGCGATGAACGCGAACGCCAGTATCGAGTGGCTCCACCAGACGACCGGATAGGTGGCTTCGGCCATTGCGGGGGTCATCCCGACCCCGTCGAGGGCGACCGCCGTCGCCCAGCCGACGAAACTCACCGTCTCGAAGTCGGGGTAGTTCTGCCCGAGGATGCGAAGGCCCTCGGTGAGATAGCCGCCGACGCCCAATAGAAAGAGCGCCCAGATGAACAGGTCGTCCTCGGCACTGGTGTGGCGACCCCAGAGGCGGCCCTCGCGGGCGGCGTACCGGCGATAGAGGAGGACGCCGAGGCCGACGACGAACAGCAGTCCCATCGCGTCGGCGACGAAGGAGTAAGAGAGGTAGAAG
>PXSD01000120.1 GCA_003023165.1 Halobacteriales archaeon QS_9_67_15
TCCCGGTCGTCCAGCTGACGCCACGCGACCGGCGCCAGGCCGTCCGGGCGCGTCTGGGTCGGGCCAAACGTGCCCTCACGCTGACGGCCCTCGGCGGGCTCGGCCTCGCGCTCGTCTCGCTGGTGTTCCTCGTGACATCCTCGCCCGGGCTCGGTCTCGTTCCGGGTTCGAGGCCGCTTCTGGCCGCGCTCTCGTCGGCCTTCGTCGTCGGTCCACTCCTCGCCGTCGGTGCCGTGGCGATGCTCGGGGCGGGGGTCGCCGTCGGGACCCGACAGGTCACCCGGCAGTTCGGCGAGACGAAGACTCGCACCGTCGCAGCGGCGATCGCCGGCTTCGGCTATCTCGTCGTCCTCCTGTTCGGCGTCGTTCCGCAGCTGGCCGGACTGCTCCTTGTCAGTCCGATCGGTTTCGCCGTGGTCGTGTTGCTCGCACCGATCGGAGTCCTCGTCGTCGTCGGACTCGCACTCGTCGCCGTCCGCGTCGACCTGTTCCCGGACGACGCGGGCGGGCCGGCGCTGGCCGCGACAGGACTCGTCGTCGCGGCAGTCGGTGCCGACTCCACCGGGCTCCCCGTACCGCTGGTGTTCGCCTGTGTCGCCGGCGCGCTCGTCGCCTGGGACACCGGTTCGTTCGGCCTCGGGCTCACGGCGGAACTCGGACATCGCCCGGCGACCAGGCGGCTCGAACTCTACCACGGCGTCTTCGCCGTCGGTATCGGTGCGGTGGCGGTCCTGGCCGCGACCGGGCTGTACGCACTTCGGAGGACGGCACTGGGACCCGCCGGGAACGTCGCGGCGATGACCGCCGCGGTCGTGGGCGCACTCCTGCTCGGTGTGCTCTTGCGCGGGTAGGGGGACTCGAACCCGTACGCAGAGGGAACGCATAGATTCATGTCGGAGGAGTCACAGGCAACTGGCATGGCCGACCAGGCAGAGCTGACCGTCGACGAGGCGACCGAGGTGTGTCTCGACGTGGTCGAGCGGTGCGAGGAGGCGGTCGTCGTCGACCGGTCGGTGCTGTTCGAGACGCTCTCGGCGGTCGTCGCCCGCGGACATGTCCTCGTGGAGGACGTGCCAGGCACCGGGAAGACGGTGCTCGCGCGAGTGCTCGCCGAGTCGCTGGGACTGGGGTTCACGAGAGTCCAGTTCACGCCGGACCTGCTCCCCGCGGACGTGACGGGCTCGAACGTTTACAACGAACACGAACGGGCCTTCGAGTTCGCCGAAGGCCCGGTGTTCACGAACCTCGTGCTCGCGGACGAGATCAACCGCGCGCCGCCGAAGACACAGGCGGCGCTGCTCGAATCGATGGAGGAAGGACAGGTGAGCGTCGACGGGACGACCCACGACCTGCCCGAGCCGTTCGTCGTCATCGCGACGCAGAACCCCGTCGAACAGGAGGGCACGTTTCGGCTCCCCGAGGCCCAGCGCGACCGGTTCTCGGTGAAGACGGCGATGGGGTATCCCGACGTGGACGGCGAGATGGGACTGCTCGACCGCCGGGCGGACCGCAGGTCGCTCGCGCCGAGCGTCGACCCGGTCGTCGGACCGGAGACGGTGCTCGCGCTCCAGGACCTGGCAGAGGACGTTCGCGTCGACGACAAGGTGCGGCGGTACATCATCGACATCGCGAGAGAGACGCGGGCGGACGGCCGGACGGAGACCGGTGTCTCCCCGCGCGGCGTCCAGCGGGTGTTCGAGGCCGTCCGTGCGGGGGCGGTGATCGCCGGTCGCGAGTACGCGACGCCGGACGACGTGAAACGGCTCGCGAGCGCGACGATGGCACACAGAGTCGTGTTGACGACCGAGGCGACCGTCGAGGGTATCGACCCGGAGCAGGTGGTCTCGGACGCCCTCGCTGCGGTCGACGTCCCCGCCGTCTCGCCCGACGCGCCGGACCCGGACGGACGCGGCGGCGGGTCCGACGAGACACAGCAGACCGACGGGTCCGCGGCCGCCCGGCGTGGCGGGCAGAGAGCGGGAGACCGGTCAGAAACCGGTCGGCCGGAGAACGGCCATCCGGAGCGTGAGGGGCGCTCCCGGCCCGACCGAGAGGCAGGCGACTCTCGGTCGAGTGCCGGAGAGCGGACGAACGGTGAGCGTCCCGCGAGCGAGCGCGGTTCGGACGAACCATCGCCGGAGGGACCGCACCCGAACGACCAGCGGTCGGACGATTCCGCGTAACCGACAGCGTTTTTCCCGCGCCGCACCCGACCATCGAGCGTGACACTCCGCGGCGTCGTCGTCGACGTGAGCGACCCGAAGACAGTCTCGACCCAGTACGGCGAGAGCGAACTGGTCGAAGTGACCCTCCGCCCGGACCGTGGCCGGGGGGAACCGACGACCGTGACGCTGTGGAACAAGTGGACCGAGACGGCCGAGTATCTCGAACCCGGGATGGAGCTGTCGGTCACCGACCCCGAGGAACGCGAGTACCGCGGCGAACAGCAGTTCTCCACGACGGGGGACTCGATGGTCGTCGTCGAACCGGACTTCCTCGTCGACGTGACCGACGTGCGCTCGTGGGTGCAGTGCCCGCGGATGTACTACCTCAACAAGATCGGCGGGGTCCCCAGCGCCTACCCGGTCGTCAAGGGGACTATCGTCCACGAGGTGTTCGGTGACCTCCTCCGCGGCCGTGACCTCGACGAGTCCATCGACGAACGGGTCGAGGAGGCCGGCCTCGAACTCGGGCTGCTCGGACGGAGCGCGGGGGAAGTCCGCGAGGAGGTCCGCCGGAACGCTGCTGCCATCGAGGGATGGCTCCAGCAGGGAACACTCACCGACGAGGATAGGGCGGCTGATGCCGCCGACAACTCGGAGCGGGACTACGGTCCCGCGGAGAGCGAGTGGCGCTCGGAGATGACGCTCGTCAGCGAGACCTACGGGCTGAAAGGCCGGGCCGACGCCGTTCGGCGGGGGACGCCGGTCGAACTGAAGACGGGCAAGAACACCAAGCGTGAACCCCGGTTCCACGACAAAGTGCAGGCGACGTGTTACGCACTCATCCTCGGCGAGCGACGGGGCGACCCGCCGGACACCGGGACGCTTCTCTACACGAAGAACGCGGCCGTCGAGCGCACCGAGGAGAGCGGCGACCTCTCCCCGGCGAAGGAGTTCTCCATCGGGTCTGGCTTCCTGAAGTTCGTCCTCCGGTCACGGAACGCGCTGGCCGCGATGGAACACGACGCGAGCGTGCCGACGGGCTACGAGGCCGACGCCAAGTGCGAATACTGCTTCGAGCAGGACACCTGTATGGCCGTCTCGGGCCGACTGGGACAGGAGTCGAAGGCCGGTCAGGTCGGGTCGCCGGTCCCGGAGGAGGAACGGGAGTACTTCGACCGCGTCTACCAGTCGATCGAACGCGAACGCCGAGCGGTCCACCGCGAGTACGCGAAGCTCTGGGAGCAGACGCCCGAAGAGCGCGCCGACGACGACCGGGCGCTCGTCGAGCTCGAACCGACGGAGCGGCGGGAACTCGACGGCGGGACCTGGGAACTGCGGGCCCACGGGACCGGCGCCGTCTCGAAGATCCGCGAGGGGGACCTCGTCCTCGCGAGCGACGGCGACCCGATCCGCGGCGAGGCGGAACTCGCTCGTGTCGAGCGGCTGGGCGGTGACGAAGACGACGGCAACCAGCCGGAGATCGTCGTCACTGCCGACGAACCGGTCGAGCTGCGGCGTATCGACGTCTACCCCTCGGAGATATCGGCCGACCGGATGCTTACGGCGCTCCACGACGCCGTGCTGACGCAGTCGCCCGCGGAGAAAGACGTCCTCTTCGGCAGACGAGAACCGGAGTTCGAGGCGGACGTGGCGCGGAGCGCCACGCAACAGTCGAGCGGGGAGGGAACCGCTCGCCGTCGGCTGTGACGACTGCGCGCTGGTCCACGGGCCGCCCGGCACCGGCAAGACGTACACACTGGCACACGTCGTGCAAGCGCTGGTCGACCGCGGCGAGCGCGTCCTGCTCTCGGCGTTCACGAACCGCGCAGTCGACAACGCGCTCGAGGCGCTCGTCGAACAGGGATTCGACGACGTCGTCCGCGTCGGCACCGAGAGCGGCGTTCGCGACGACATGCAGGAGTATCGGCTCGAACGAGCCGGTGACCCGGACGAGCGGGTCGCCGAACTCAGGGGCGCGCGGGTCGTCGCGGCGACGACCGCGACCTGCGGCTCTCGGCTCATGCGCGAACAGGAGTTCGACGTGGCAGTCGTCGACGAAGCCGGCCAGCTCACCGAACCCGGGACCCTCGCGGCGACGAATCTCGCCGACCGGTTCGTCCTCGTCGGAGACCACCAGCAGCTCCCGCCGGTCGTCCGGGCCGACGAAGCCGACGTCACGGACGACGCCGGGGCCGGAAACGAGGACTCGCCCCCGCCCGGTGCCAGCCTCTCTCGCTCGCTATTTCAACGGCTCATCGAACGCTATCCAGACGCCTCCGTGATGCTGAACCGGCAGTATCGCATGGCCCAGCGCATACAGGCGTTCGCCGCCCGCGAGTTCTACGACGGCGAACTCAGGCCGGCCACGGGCGAGGTCGCGGCCCAGCACCCCCGCGACCTCCCCGAGGTCGACGTGGACGCGCTCCCGGCACACCTGGAGGACCAGGTGGCGTTCGTCGACCCCGACGGCCACGCCGACGGGAACACGAACCCGACCGAGGCGGCGACCGTCGCCGAGACGGTGCAGGCCTACCGCGACGCTGGCGTCGACCCGTCCGATATCGGCGTTATCGCGCCCTTCCGGGCACAGGTCGCCGAGATCGGCAAGCGCGTCCCCGACAACGTCACCGTCGACACCGTCGACCGCTTCCAGGGGTCGAGCAAGGAGGTCATCGTCATCTCCTTCGTCGCGACCGGGACGCTGGACAGCCCGATCTTCGAGGACTACCGGCGCGTGAACGTCGCCCTCACCCGCGCGAAGAAGGCGCTCGTGCTCGTCGGCGACGCCGAGGCGCTGGGAACCGACGAGACCTACGGCCGGATGGTCGAGTGGGCTCGGTGACCGTCGAATCCGAGAGCCGACACACGACGCCGTGATTCTCTGACGTCTACTTTCGCTGTGTGGCTATCGTTTATTACCAGTGTCTCACCGCTTCACTTTCACCGTGTAGCCGAGTTTTATATCTGGATACGGACGGTTTCACTTCCGGTCCGCGGCGGAGACGTATGACCAGTGAGCCTCGCTCTCCTTCCACTCCGTGGCGAAGGGTACTGTGTAGTTGAAGGAGTTTGAGAAGTGAGCGGGTCGTAACGAATGGGACTCATGACACTCCCAAACCTGCTCGGAGAAACGTTTGATGCGGACAGTCAAGACGTTCGGGAGAACGAGCGGGGTCGTGTTTATCCTTCGCTCGCTGACACAATGCCACTAACTAAATACGACCGAGATGGACGGCCAAAGAGTTTTGTTCTGACAGTTTCACTTCATGATATGATGTTGAATAGACGGGCATTTCTTCAATATAACGGTGTTATTGGAAGTGTTGGACTCGCTGGCTGTAACACAGGGAACGGCCGAGTGAAGGGATTAGCACGCATTGAGTTAGCAAATTATGATACGACTGAGCATAAAATATCCGTGAAACTATCAAGGGTCTCGGACGAGATAATGATAGAAAAAACTATTACTCTGGCCGCCGCGTCGAAACGGACAGACGGGGAACAGTCACCAACCCCGACCAGCAGGTGGCTATCTGATTTCCCCGAAAAGACCGGTAAGTTCCGGTTAGAGTGGTCAATTGATAGTGGAGATCAAGAGACGTTCCGGACAGAGAGTATACAGGGTTGTCAGTTAATTCGATTAGAAATTGGTAGTGATGGCGAAGTTTCTGTGAGTATGGTAGCGTCAGTAGACTGCTACGGCGCGTAACCGCGTCCGCGGCGCGGACGACCGGTAGGCTCTCGGTAGCGGACCGCCTACACCCGCCCGTGCCAGTCGAACTCCCGCTGGGCGAGGAGACCGTCTCCGTCTCGTTGCCCGACTGTGACGTGACGGTATGTCGGCCGCCGGGTGGTGACCAGGTCGACGTGCGCACGGCGGCGGAGTCGGCGGTCGCCGACCCGCACGGCCCGCGACTCGCTCGCCGCGTCGACCCCGACGACACCGTCGGGGTCGTCGTGACGGACGTGACACGCGCCACGCCCGACGACGTCCTGCTCGACGTCTTGCTCGACGAACTCCGGTCGGCCGGCGTCGCCCGCGAACAGGTGACGGTGATCCTCGGACTCGGACTGCATCGGCCGATGGACGACGGCGAGATCGCGGACGCGCTGGGCGACCACGCGGACCTCGCGCGGAATCACGACCCCGACGCGGCCGTCGAGGCGGGGACGGTCGAGGGCACGCCGATCGAACTCAACGAGACGCTCGCGAAGACGGACACGATCATCGCGACGGGGATGGTCGAACCGCACCAGTACGCCGGCTTCTCGGGGGGCGCGAAGACGGTCGTGATCGGCGCGGGCGGCGCGTCGCAGATCGGCTACTCCCACGGCCCGGAGATGCTCGCACGCGACGGCGTTCGTCTGGGTCGAGTCGAAGACAACCCGTTTCGCGAGTTCATCGACGAGGCCGGCGACCTGGTCGGCGTCGAGTTCTCGCTGAACGTCACCCACGGTCCGAGCGGGATCCTCGGCGCGGCGGCGGGCGACCCGCGGTCTGTCGTCCGGGGCCTCGTCGATACGGCTCGGGACGTACTCGCGACGCCAGACGCGAACCTCTACCAGACGACGCGCGCGGCGACGTACGTCGCGCTCGGCGCGCACGACCCCCTCAGTGACGGCGGTCGAATCGTCCTTCCCGCGACGCTCCCGCACGGCGCGGGGGAAGGGACCGGAGAGCAACGGTTCTACGAGCGACTCTCGACGGCCGAGAGCGCCGACACGCTCTACGAGAGGATGCGCCAGGGGTACGACCCCGGCGCACAGCGCGCGTTCGTCGTCGCTCGCGTCCTGCGAGACTACGACGTCTACGTCACGAACAGCCAGCACCCCGAGGTCGTCGAGGACTGTCTGATGCACGCTCGCGAGTCGGTCGAGGACGCGGTGGAGGCGGACAGTGACGTGCTGGTCGTCCCCGACGCGCTCGACACGCTGCTGGTCTGAGCGGGGCGCGACCGCGGCCACTCGTGGTCGAATTTTGAACGGAGTTCGGACGGACCTCGAACGCGGTCCGAAGGGAGTTTGCGGACCCTCCGACCGGAGTTTGAAAATCGCTTAACAGGGTTCCTGTCGCTGGCACGCCTGTCGCAATGACAGACCACATAAACCGACGAAACTTTTTGCGCGCTACTGCAGGGAGCATGGCCGTCGCGGCGATCGCCGGCTGTTCGAGCGACGACGGCGACGGCGACAACTCCGGTGGCGACCAGACGACCGACGCGATGGAGGACGGGATGGACGAAGAGACCGACGGAATGAATGAGGAGATGACGGGGACAGACTCGATGAGTGAGGGCGGTATGGATGGGGAGACGGACTCGATGGACGAGGAGACGGACTCGATGACCGAGGACGAGATGATGTCGATGGCGACGTTCGAAGTCACGATTACAAACGTCTCCGAGGCCGGAACGATCACAACTTCTGAGGGCGACGACGTCGCGGTCCCGCTCTCGCCGACGGCCTACGCCGTCCATACAGCGGACGCGACGGCCTTCGAGTCTGGGGAGTCGGCCAGCGAGGGACTGGAATCGCTCGCCGAAGACGGCTCGCCGGACGCCTTCGCGGCCGAGGTGGAGATGGCCGACGGCGTGGACCACGCCGGAACGGTCGCGACGCCCGACGGTGCGGAGGAACACGGACCCCTGATGCCCGGCGACAGCTATACCTTCGAGGTCGAAGCCGGCCACGACCACAACCTCACGCTGGCGACGATGTTCGTCCAGTCCAACGACCTGTTCTACGCACCCGAACCCAGCGGCATCTCGTTGTTCGAGGACGGCGACCCGCTGAGCGGTGACGTGACTGACGAGCTGGTCCTCTGGGACGCAGGCACCGAGCAAAACCAGGAACCGGGTGTCGGCGCTGACCAGGCCCCCAGACAGGACGGCACGGACACCGGCCCGGAGGAGATGGCGAACGTTCGGCCCATCGAGAACGTAATGGACGAGTACGAGTACCCGGACACGAGCGAGGTGGTCGAGGTCACCGTCACGACGATGTGACGCGCCGAGCCGGGACTCACGACGATACGACGTGCTGGGCCGGGACGGCGCAGTCCACTCGACAGGTCAGTCGGACTCGCTGCCGACGCCACTCGCTCCGTCGTCGTCGATCTCCGCCATGACCCGCTCGTGGAACCGCTGGAGTACCTCGCTCTCGTCTTCCGCCAGTACGACGTCGGAGGCCATCAGCGTCGCGAGTCCGAACGCCCGCGGCGAGGGGGAGTCGACTCGGTACCGCTCGACCGTGACCGACCCGTCTCGAATCGCACCGAGCACGTCCTCGATGGCGTCGACGTTGAGTTTGTCCTCCAGGATCTCGCGGTAGGTCTCCTCGATGACCGCGAACTCCGGGAGGTCTTCGGCGAACCCGAGCAGCATCTCGGAGTTCATCTGCTGTTCGCTCGCCGACTTCTCGTAGCCCTTGTAGCGCTTGAGGATCATCAGCGCTCGCGTGGCGTTGATCCGGAAGTACCGTTGAAGCAGGTCGGTGCCGTCCAGGCTCGCTCGCAGGTCGGGGCGCACGTCCGCCGGTCCGAGGTCGTCGATGACGCCCGTCACGTCGACCTTCCGGTTGAGCGGCATCGAGAGGGAGAACCCGTTGTCGGCGACGGCGACCTGGACGTTCGCGTTGGCCTCCTGGGCGATGCGGTGCGCGAGGAGGCGGGAGAAGCCGTCGTTGAAGCGGCGGCCGTAGTTCGAGTGGACGTGGTACCGGCGCTCGTACTCCTCGCGGTCGCGCTCCTCCTCGACGACGAGTCGTTCGTCAGTGCTGACGCTCTCGAAACCGGTGTACTTGACCTGTTCCTCGAACATCCGCGCGACGGCGCGGACGCTGTTCTCGTCGAGCGGGTACTCCCGGAGCCAGTGGCGCACCGCACCGACGCCGCCGCGGTCGAATTTGTCGAGCAGTTCCCGCTGGAAGGCGAGGACCTCCCGACCGAGGTCGTAGGAGAGCGGGAGCCGTTCGGAGAACCACGAGGGGACTGTCGGCCGGGCGCTGGTCGGGTCGACGTACACCTTCGAGCCGCGGCGGTAGCGGTACTCGTAGTTGGACCCGCCGAGGACGAACACGTCGCCCGATTGGGTGAACACGTCGCAGGTGAACGAGTCGGGGATGGTTCCGATGTTGGTCATATAAATGACCCGTGCGAGGCGGCCCCGCTTGCCCATCAATGGCCGGCCCACGTCGTACTCCTCGTAGTGGTGCTCGCCGTCGGGCGCGTCGTTCGCGTCCCGCCAGACCTTCGCGTAGACGTTCTTGTCCTCCATCCCCTCGTAGTCGGCGGTGAGATACCGCATGAGCGACTCCCAGTCCTCGTCCGCGTAGTCATGGTAGGGGTAGGCGCGCTCGAGGATGCCCCGGATGTCGGCCTCCGGTCGGATGTCGGCGATGGCCATGCCGTAGACGTGCTGTGCGGCCACGTCCTGGGCGTTCTCGGGGACGAAGACGCGGTCGACGAACCCCTCCTCGGCCTTCTTGAGCATGACCGCGCACTCGACGAGTTCGTCGCGGTCGAGCGCGACGACCCGGCCCGTGACGGTCTCGCCGAGCTGGTGTCCAGCCCGGCCGACGCGCTGGAGCAGGGCCGCGACGGACTTGGGCGACCCGACCTGCACCACGAGGTCGATGTGTGGCATGTCGATCCCGAGTTCCAGGCTCGTCGACGTGGTGACCACGTCCAGTTCGCCCGCTTTGAGCTGTTCCTCGATCGCCTGGCGCCGGCCTTTCGAGAGGCTGCCGTGGTGACAGCCGGAGTTGTCCTCGTCGTAGTCGTCGTAGCGCTCGCGGAGGTTCTGGAGGACGCGCTCGGCTCCCGAACGGGTGTTCGTGAACACGAGCGTGTTCGTGTGGTCCTCGACGAGCGCGTGCAAATCCCTGTAGAACCGGTCGTTGACCACGTCCGGCGGCGTGTTCACGAGGTCGTCGGTCGGACAGGTGAGTTCCATGTCGAACTCGCGGGCGAAGCGCGCGTCGACGAGTTCGTACGCTCTCGGGTCGCCGCCTGGTGACACCTGGCCGACCAGGAACTCCGCCATCGAATCGAGCGGTTCGACCGTCGCGGAACAGCCGATCCGCGTGGGCGAGCCGTGAGCGAGCGCCTCGAGCCGTTCGAGCGAGACCGAGAGGTGCGTCCCGCGCTTGTTCTCCGCGAGGCTGTGGATCTCGTCGACGACGACGTACTCGACGGTCCGGAGCTTCTCGCGGAACTTCGGTGAGTTGAGCAGGATGGCGAGCGTCTCGGGCGTCGTGTTGAGGATGTGTGGGGCGAGCGTCTCGGGCGTCGTGTTGAGGATGTGTGGCGTCTCCGAGAGCATCGCCTGCCGGTCGGCGTCGCTGGTGTCGCCGTGTCGGATCGCGTGGCGGATCTCCACGTCTTCGCCGCGGTCGTTGAGTTTCTCCGTGATGCCGCCCAGGGGCACCTCAAGGTTCCGGTGGATGTCGTTGGCGAGCGACTTGAGCGGCGAGACGTATAGGCAGTAGACGGAGTTCTCCAGCCCCTCGGCGCGGTCGCGGGCAAACAGTTCGTTGATGATGCTGGTAAAGGAGGCTAGCGTATTGTGGAGGTAGAGTCCTCCCGCACCACCGACGAAGTTGTGAGTATCCGGAACGGAGAGGTCGATTATGTCCCCCTCGTACCCGACTGTCTCTACGGATGACGCTTCGAGCCATACAACATTCCGACTCGATATCGACTCGATTCGCTCTTCGACCGCTCGCACCGCCTCACTATCGGGTAGTTCGTCGATCGCTTCCTGCAGTTTCTCAAGCGCTCGTTCTGTGATATGGCCCGACCGCCGAACCACCTCGTAGATGTCACCCAGGCGTTCGTTGAACTCCCGGTCGCTCCCGAAGTGCGAGGAGAGCGCCCGGATTTTCTCGTAATCGAACGCGTATTTTTTTACTCTGCTTCCGGAGACCGAACCGGCAGCGTACCTTTCGAGGGAGTCGGCGTTCGGATGGGTGATGTCGAATTCCTCGGTGAGTCGTCTGAGATCGTCCTTTCGTCGAACAACGAGCGACGTGTACTCCCGCTTTGTCTCGGAATCCGTGTTTGTCGCGTACTTTTCATCGGTCCGTCTAGCGGGGAAGACTCCGAACGAGAGCAGGATGTAATTCAGCTGCTCGATCTTGATAGGGTTTGCTTGCGTGATCCGGACGACGTCTTCTCGCACCTCGCCCTCCAAAGAAATAAACGATTCTACGAACGCTCGCTTACTATCGGCGGGCGCATTAAGTACCCAATCGGGAAATCTGACTCCTCTTCCAGGTCCGTATTCGATCCCGAGTAGTTCACTGAAGAATGTCACAAACGCTGAATCCGAGAGGGCGTAGTCGATCTCGGATCTCTGTCGGAGTTTCACACCGAATATGCTGGTAAACCATCGTTGAACGTCCTCCAAGAGCTCGCTTCGGTTCTTTTGCGAGATATTGATCGTGCGTCCGTCCTCGTAATCCCCTACGAACCCCTCTGCAAGCACGAATGCGGTGATCCTCGCGATCCGTTCGTCGACGTACCGTTGATACCGAAACCGAGACGTCCGTCCGTTGGACGTTCGCACGAGCAGTTCTTGTCTCCCAAGCGGTTCGACTTCGTCAGCGAGAAGTTCGAGGAAAGCTGTTCCTCTGTAGGTTGATCGGCCAGTTACGAGTTTGTGAACGGACGCAATCCCGATTTCGAGTCGTTCAGCGGCCGCTGACATCGAAAGATCGGCCAGCGAGAGCGCATCTCGAAGCGTCTCCTCCAATACGGAGTCGATGTCCTCCGCCGCCCGGAGTTCCGAAATCACGCTGGTTGCGTCCCCTGCGGTCAGTACACGCTCGAAACGGTCCCGGACCGCTTCGACCGCGGCGTCGACATCAAGTTCGATAGGCTCCTCCGGGAGTTCGATATCGCCCGGAACCCCGATTTTATCTCCAGTGGCGATCTCGGACGCGGCTCTCCATTCGACCCCCGTTTCGGTCTCGACGAGGAGCGGATGTTCCCCGCTCACTTCCACCGCTCTCCCGTATGTCGTCTGAATCGAATACAGGTCGCCCTCGAAGGGCTCCCGATAGACCATCGACTCCCGTAGATCAAGACCGCCGTCGGAGAGCGAGTACGCTTCGACACTGCTGTCGTATAGCTCGCCTTTTCCATCGACTTCCGCGAGCTGATCTCCTGTCTCGTCGAGTAGTTCTTCGGCTTCCAGCACGCGCGCTTCGCCGTCAATCCGAACGATCAGCGGCGTACTGGGTTTGACGCACTTCCCGCTGCCCGTCGGCGCGGCGATGAGCGCGTTCTCGCGCTCGTGGATGAGCGGGACGGCCTCCTTCTGTGGTGGCGTGAAGAACCCGCCG
>PXSD01000121.1:0-16548 GCA_003023165.1 Halobacteriales archaeon QS_9_67_15
TCTCCAGGCTCTTGCTCTCACAACCTGTACCGATTATCGGCACGGTGGGCCGTTACCCCACCGTCTACCTAATCGGCCGCAGCCACATCCTACAGCGCGGGAGCGTTTGAGACTCTCTGTACTCCAACGTGAGAGTCCTATTCGGCATTAGCCTCAGTTTCCCGAGGTTATTTCGATCTGTAGGGCAGTTTGACCACGTGTTACTGAGCTATTTGCCACGGGTCTGAACCCGTGCGACTAGCATGGCTAAGTCGAACTCCGATAGCAATGGCCTCCGGCAGGATCAACCGGAATGGGTTCCCGGCTCGAGGCCGGGATCTGGCGGAGACACGCTATCAACGTGTGCGCACGCTATGAACGTGCATATGTCTGGTCCGTCAGTCGGTGACACCGCATCGGCCGCGCCGGTCAGGTATCACCGAACTGTCAAGGCTCACATCAGATCCCATCTGTACGGCGGACCGCAGGGGTGGAATCCTCATGGGTCGTCGACTCCATCATCGACGAGCCGACCCCGTCTAGAGTCGGGCACCGGGTCGCGCCCCGAGTACCCTCGTGCGGATATTATCATAGTGGGTTACCCCACTTAACGGTTCCGAAGTGTAGATCCGTATATCACGGATCCATACGTCAGAGCGAGTATGGAAAACAACACCATACCGCCTTTAAGTATCGATCTGATTCGTCGGATTCAGCTTCGTCACCGCGTTGTCGGAGACGAGCGGACCACGGGTCGGCTCCGCTTTCGCCCGTCCCGAGCGTACCTACGTATACCAGGTTCCCCATATTAAGCATTCCGAAAACCGGTCGCTATTGTGAATGATAACCATACGAGGGCAGCGGGGTAGCCACGTATCGAGGGACACAGTTTAAATACTTGCGTCTCACCGGCGGTGTGACAGCAGGTCACGAGCGGCACGATTCGGCCTGCGCTCGTCGCGCTCAACCCCGGTCTAAACTCAGACCGCAGTGCGCTTGGGCTACCGTACACGAGGAGTTCCAGTGGTGCCACCCGAAGGCGAACGTCTCAGTCGACGATCCACCCCTTCCGAGGAGCCACCGGTGCCGATGGGCGCGCGCGCAACGAGATGAAAACGTATCGCAACTGCGAGCCCTACTACGTGACCGCCCACGAGCCGCCACAGAGTGTCGACCCGTAGTCGCAGTTGTAGTGGTATTTATACTATATAAACTAGAATTGATAGAATTCCTATTAATAAAAGTCGAGTCTATCTACCGAAACGCGCCCATAGTACATTCGTCCCGATTATTCCGACAGAAAGAGACGGAACGGAGTTCGATAGCTATATTTTATTTTGTATGTTATGCGTGGGAACCGATATTTACCTACACCACTAATTCGGAAAATAGATGATTATTTTGATCGTTTGCTCCAATGCGTTGCTCGTTCGATTTCAGATTGTTGAATTAATATAGAAGATCTTTGTATGACGAATAGATAGTATTTATTCACGGGCAGAGAAAGTCTTCGCAGTCAAGGGAACAGCCGATCGATAGCGTCTCGGGAACGCGCGCTGCTTACAGAGGGTCGGTCGGCGGACGCGGTTGGAGAGCGCGTCTCCGAGCCGGAGAGTGCCGAAGGTATCAGTCGGTCAGACGGTCGCGGAGCGGGTCGAAGTGTCCGAGTCCGATGACGGCGACCACATCTCCCCGCGAGCGGAGGTCGCGGAGTCGGTCCGCCATGTGTGCCTCGCGCGTCTCCGAGCGGACGCGCGAGATAGGCGGGCGCTCGAAGGCCTCGAGCACGGCCGTCGCGGTCCGTATCTGTCTGTTCTCGTCCGCAACCTGTCGGTGTGGCGGGTCCGTCCAAGACACGTTGTGGTCGGTACTCTCACCGACGGCGACTCGGAGCGGCGTGTGCGCGGTCAACGCTGCTGCCACGCGGCACGCGATAGCAGTCTTGGCGACCGAGGCGAGCCCGCGGGCGGACCGGGTGACGGTCTCGACCGAGGCGCGCCCGGAGACCAACACGTGCGCGAGCCGACGACAGAACGCCGTCGAGGGGCCGTCGATCCCGACGACATCGTCGGTGTCCGCCGCCTGTATCGCCGTACTCATCTCGCCACCGAAGGGCGGGGGCGTTTCGTCGTCTGCGTGAGCTTCGTAGAGCGGGACCGCGAGTGGTGGGAGTTCGACTGCGAGTACGGCGGGCGTCTCGCGCTCGACAACGCGGCGCACGCGATAGATACTCGCGGGGTGGTCGTGGACGACGCCGACGAGCGTGACCTGTCCGTCGCTTCGTCCACCGTCGAGCGTCTGCATGTACTCGGACTCCATTCGTGGATCGATAGGTGATTCGCCTGACATACTCTCTGGTTCGGCGCGGTAACCTCAGCGTACTATCGACAAGACGAACATAATAACCTTCCGCTCACCGGACCCGGATCGCAGGTTGGCCGGTGAGACGGGGACGAACAGCCACACGAGCGAGAGAGGCGACGCCGCCCCTTTTGCGGCGGAATAGCACTTCGTTAGCTAGAATAGCGGCTCTATTACAATGATGTGCCCGGCAGTAGCCCCAAGTGAGATCACATGCTCAATACACTCACGACAGCCGTTCGTCCGTCCGTCGCAGTCGATGCACTGGCCACAGTCCCCTTGCAGTTCTTCTCGGGGGACTTCATCACACTCGCGATCGCGTTTTTCGTCCTCGCCATCGTCGCAGCCTTATTCGGCGCGCGCGGGATCGCGGGATTGAGTATGGAGATCGCCAAGTGGCTGGTACTCATCTTCCTCGTGCTCGCGGTCGTCTCGCTGGTGTTGTGACCGCGCGCACACCTCGTACCCCGGCCGGCGACAACTGAGTTGTGGTCGACGTATCGGCCGCCTCAGTCGACGTGTTGTGAGATGCCTCTGCGTCGGAACATCGCGAGGTGATAGTTCGTCACGAGGACGGAGTAGACGACCATGCCAGCGACGATCGGCGCGACGAGCGGCAGGTTCGCGCCGTGAGCAACTGCGTTAAACGACTGCGCGACACCGACTGCGAGCGGTCCGACGGTGAAAACGCCTGTCCGGACGGGAAACGCGCGACACATCTGAATGACGGCCGGTCTCGGGTAGCGATTAGGACCGGTTTTCGAGTAGATGCCTATAACCCTCTTGTCGGCCGGGCTCAGAGTCGCGGTGACTGTTCCTGGACGGTCGTCGCGAGCTTATCGAGTTCGCTCCCGAGCAACACGAGCGCGTCGTCGAGCGTTACGATCCCCTGGAGCGATCTCTCGTCGTCGACGACGGGGAGCCGGCGGATCTCCTCGTCGCGCATCAGCTGGAGGGCCTGGAAGACGTCCGTCGACGTGTCGGCCGTGATCGGGTCGTCCGACAGCAGGTCTGTCGCCCGCATCTCGTCGGTCTCCGGCTGGTCCTCCAGCGCGAGCGCGATCATGCGGTCGGTGAGGATGCCGACGGGCTGGTCGTCGTCGACGACGACGACCGATCCGACGTCGCGTTCGGCCATCTGTGCGACCACGGTCCGGATCGGCGTATCGGGTTCGGCGGTCGCGACCTCCTCCGCGACGATGTCCTCGACCGAGACCGGCCTGAGCAGCGACCGTCCACGCGGTCGCCCGCCGCGGGGAGCTGACATCGACCGCTGCCCGGCCTGCCCGCTCGCAGTCCCGTGCTGGGACGTCTGTGAGTGGGGGGTCGACGGCGTCGTCGACCCTTGCGGTCGGGTGGGCTGGCCCATCGGCTGGTGCCCGGCCCGCGGCTGTCCCTGCTGACCGCCGGGCTGGGACGGGGGTTGCTGTGGCGACTGTGAATGCTGGGACGGCTGCCCCTGCATCCCGGACGGCTGCCGTGACGGTTGGGGTTGCTGTCCGTGTGACTGGCGTGTCGGCTGCCCCTGTTGTGGCCGCTGAGAGCGCTCGGGCGATTGGTTCGGTGGTCGGCCGTGTGGCTGATGCGTCGACTGGCCGTGCTGGTGCTGTGAGGGCTGGCCGTGTGGCTGGCGGGCCGGCTGGTTCCGGGATCCCCCCTGGTGGGGACGCGGGCGTGTCGAACCCGACTGTCGTCCGTGAGGCGGTTGCTGGCCGGTGCCCTGTCGTTCGCGTGCCCGTTCGTCAGACGGGTCTCGTCCGTGATTCGGTGTCATGGTGATTCAGTCGGCGCGGACGCTCGGCTCGCCGGCCGACGCAGAAGCGTTCGCTCCACCAATCAATAAACCTTGCCGGCACTCCCACGGCAACGGCGAACTGACTGTGAGTCCGCCGTCGAAACCGCGCGATACCGACAGGTCAGAACCCTGCCAGGGGAGTCGTTTATGCCTCTCTGTCCCCTACCATGGTCGACTCGTCTCGCTCGCCGACGCGACGGCGACGAGCGGGTCAGACCGCGTGGGACCGAGAAACATGAGCACCCACAACAGCACCGTCAGATCCGTCGCACCGTCCTACCCCGACGCCGAACCCGTCGGGTCGCACCTCGTCATCGACAAGACCGAGTGGGTTCCGGGCCGCCACCCCGAATCACACCGCGGTCACGCCGGCCAGAGCGGGTACCGCGAGTCGTTCTACCGCTGCGTCAAGTGCGACGCGGAACGGCTCACGAAGCGCGAACTCCCCGAAGAGTGTCCCGCCTGAACCGGTGACGAACTCGCGGAGCGGTACCGTCCGGGCGGTCGTGAGCCGTCGCTGCAACTGTCGGAACTGTCGGCCGCGACGACGCGTCGCCGGTAAAGACCGGGATACCGGGCGAATGGTCACCCGTTTTTAACCGAGCGCCGGTGGACTGTTCGCTGTCAGCGCGTCCCGCGACTGGCGATCACCCATGAGCTCCGACGACAGCGACTCCGGCGGCGGCGAGCACAGCGACGGCGAATCCCCGGGCGGTGGCCCCGAGAGTCAGCCACGCGACCCCGAGACCGGACAGTTCCTCCCGAAAGACGAGCGCGGCGAGACGGAGGACAGCGAGTCTGCGGAAACAGGACCCGACAGACCGGCGGACTCCGACGAGCAGAGAACAGAGCGCTCGGACACTCGCTCCCACAATGGGGACCGGGAGGACGCGAGCAAACGGCGCGGTCAGCGCCCGCAAGAGTCGCCAGAACGGCAGATTTCCGCGATGGAGCTGTACGCCCTTCCGCCGACACATCCGCTCGCCCGAGCCTTAACCGGACCGGCCGCGTCCGGTTCCGGGAGCGGACGGGAGCGTCCGCCGACCCTCGACCTCGTCACCCTGCAGGTCCGTTGGGACGGGCGACCGGTCCTGGGGCACGCGGCGGACGCGGAGGGCCAGCCCGGACCGGCACAGCCGGTTCGGAACCCGCGAACGCGACCGTCGACGGAGACGGTACAGCAGGCGCCACCGACGGGAGCGGAGCCACAGCGGGCGCCGAAGACGGGACCCCAGCGAGCGCCGCCGGCGGAGCCCCGGCAGTTCCCGGAAGCGACACCCCGGCACCCGTCGACGGGAGGGACCGGACCGGCGACGACGGCGTCGGCCCAGTCGAATCCGACACGGCCGACCGACGCCGGGCCGGAACCGGGATCCGATAGCGGTCAGTGGGCAGGGCCCGGTCGCAGTCGGTCGCCGGGGCGGGACGAGCCACGGTGATAGCGGGCCAGGCTGTCCGTCGAGGACGCCTGCGGCACCGTCGAGTGGGCGCGCTCGCGCAGCGAGGGGAGCGTCGAACGGACGCTGGACCGACTGGCCGGCACGGATAGGGTCCACGCGGGCGACCTCACCATCTCGCACGTCGTCCGCGTCGCCTGCGAGGACTGCGGGCGGCTACTCAGTCGACGAGTTCGTCGACCGCAAGGGCTGTGACTGCGCGGCGGCCGACGACGCCGAGTCCGACTGACCGAGCGCGAGACCGGCGCGGGTCGCGAAGGCGTCCGGGCGCGACACGCCGTCCGACCGCATCGGGTCGTCGACCGCGTCACGCCGTCCCGTCGACGTGTGCCTCCATGACTGCGACGTTCCGTTTGTTGACCTTCCAGCCGGCGTCGAGGAGCGTGCCGAGGACCGGGACGGAGCCGAGTGCGAACTCGACGGCGACTCGACCGAGCATTGCGGCGATGCTCCGGGCCGGGACACCCACTTCGACGGCCTTGAAAACGATGTACAGCGAGGCGACGGCCGCGACGAGGTCGCCGGACACCGGCGCGACCCCGAGGATCGGGTCGATCCCGACCCGGAGCCCGGTCCCGGGGACGGTGACGGCCTCGTCGAGCAGGTGGGCGGTGCTCCTGGCGCGCGCGAGTGCCGCCTGTTCGTCCCTGTCTCCGGTCGGCGACTGCTCAGAGTCGGTGATCATGGCCATGAGTTCGCTTGGGGACATCGAGGAGTAGGTCTTTCGCCCGTTCAGGTGTCGACCTCGTGGCGCATGCGGGGCGAGACGTCGTGGTCGCGGCGGTGCAGCTTGTGATAGAGCGCGTTCGTAATGACCGTTTCGTGGGCGCGGCGGAGCCGTTCGGAGAGCGCCTGGTGGGACACGTCGAAATGTTCGGCGAGCTCCTCCTGGTTGACCGTCCGCGGCACGTCGTAGTAGCCGGCCTCGTAGGCGGTGACGAGCGTGTCGTACTGCCGTTCGGTGAGCCCGAGGTGGCCGTACTCGGCGGCCTCGGAGAGGCGGTTGACCCGCTCGAGCGAGAGGTCGATGCCGTACTGCTCGCAGAACTCGTCGGTTTCGGCGACGCGGTCGTGTCGGGGGAAGAATATCTGCAGGTGCCAGGTGTCGCCCTGCCCCGACGCGTCGAGGATCGTCGCGCCCTCCTCGACGACGATGGAGACGAGGACGCGGACGCGGGTCGCCCACTCGACGCGGAAGAGACACTCGCCGTCGAAGTCGGCGAGCAGGTCGACGGACTCGGTGGACGGGTCGTTCGCCAGCGCGTCGTTGAGTCGGTCGGTGTCCTCACACCCCGCCCAGAGGAACGGCATCACGTGGTCAGCGCCGTGAGCAACCAGCCGCACCATTCGGACCTCGGTCTCGGGGACGCCCGACAGCGTCTCCGCGAGCGCGAACTGCTCCGCGGGAACGGTCGCCTCGACGATCGTGCTCATCGCGTACATCTACGACTCCGTTCCGAAAAGAACACGCCACCTACGCGCGCTCTGCGCCGGTAACCGAGTGTATCCGCTCCGCTCGGGGCGGGTCGTCCCCGCGGTGAACCCGACTGCGACCGATAAGTTCGTCTTAACAGTGGTACAAGCGTGAAGCGAGGGTCGGTCGCGGGGACCGAAGTCGGGGCGAGCTGACGGGGGCGAGACGGAGGAGCAGGCGACGGCTTCGGTCGTCTGGACGCGGTCGTAGGCCGCGGGGAGCACCGCGGCCAGCGCAGTCCGGAGGACGCTGAACGGCTGCTCGGCTGGTAGCTCGAAACGTGACCGCAGCGCACCGACGCGAACGCGGTCGAACCGGAGACTACTCGCTACGGACACGACTTCGAGAATGCGCGGTCCGCACCCGAACAGCCAGATGAGCACGCTCGGCTTCCTGATCGACGGCGTCATCTTCCCCGGGATGAGCCCCTTGCTTCCCTTCTTCGTCCGCTATCTCCTCGTCGACTGGGCCACCGGCGTCGGCCGCGACCGCGGGTACTGACACACCGGCGCGTTCAGTCATCCTAAGGGGACTGCTTCGATCGCGCTCACTCCTCCGCGGCGACCTCGACCGCCGCCCGCAGGTCCCGTTCGAGCATCGGTTCGATGCTGTCGTCGTAGAACGTCGCCGCCGGGTGGTACGTCGGGAGCACGAGCCGACCGTCGACCTCGTACGTCTCATCGCGGAGGTCGCGTATCGACTCGTCGCTGTCAAGCAGCGCGCCGCCGGCGACCGCCCCGAGCGTCACGACCACCGCCGGGTCGACGCGGTCGAGTTCCGCGTCCAGCAGCGGCTTCCACGCCCGCCGCTCGTCGGCGGTCGGGTCGCGGTTCTCCGGTGGCCGCACCTTCACCAGGTTCGTGACGTAGACGGCCTCGCGGTCGATCCCGGTCGTCTCGAAGAGGCTGTCGAGACGTCGCCCGGCCCGGCCGACGAACGGCTCGCCCTGCTCGACCTCGGTCGCGCCCGGTGCCTCGCCGACGAACGCGAGGGCGGCGTCGAGCGGCCCGTCGCCCGGGACGAACCGCGACCGGTCGACCTGTTCGTCCGGGACCGCGTCGAGCTCGTCGGCGAACGTCTCCGCGAAGTCGAAGGCGGACATACGCACGGTTGGGCGGCCATGACAAACGGGCTTTCGCCGGCCCGTGTCGCTGGCGGGACGGTCGAGCGCAGCCGGTCGTCCTCCGCAAGCCGACTGCAACGAGCGACCGGCGCCAGAGCGCACGGAGACCGTCGAGGACGAACTCGAGCGCGTCGGCGGCATGCTCGAGGAGGCGAAGTACCCGGTGACGACCGAGGAACTGGCCGTCGAGTACGGCGACGAGCGGAGCGACCTCGCCAACGAGACGGAGTCGCTCGGGTCGGTCTTCGACCGCCTCGTCGACGAGCGCTTCGAGTCCGCCGAGGAGGCCCGCGAGGCCATCTACCACGAACTGACCGGCGAGGCCGCGGGTCCCGAGGAGTACAACGAACAGCGCCCGATCGACCCGATCGACGACGGCCAGCGCGACGGCGGGACACGGAAGGAAGACGAGGCGGCGGCCGAACGCCCACCGGCGGAGCCCGACGACACCCGCCGACAGGAGTGAGGGCCGTGCGCGAGGAGGGCACGGAGGAGGACATTGGGAGGTCGGTCGTCCACGTGACCACCGAGTCGGTCGTGTGCCGGACCGCCGGCTCGTCGGCTCGGTCGGACGCCATACTCGCACCGAGTGGCGAGACGCACTTCGGTTCACGGCCGTCACCGTGCCTGGTGGCCGTTCTCGCCGTCGCTGACTTGCAAACCCACCGTCAAGCTTGATAGGAGCACCCGGACAATCAGTGTTCGGAGGCTGCTCCTATGAGCCAGCTAACCGAACCCACACCGACCCGGCAGTCGAACAGCCAGCAGCCGACGAGCCAGCAGTTCTCGAGCGGGACACAGGGCCAGTCCGGCGGGATGGGTGGACAGTCCCGGGCACCCACGGCACCGGTCGACCAGCTGTTCCCGACCCGGAGTTACCTGCCCGAGCAGGTCAGGCGGAGCAGCATCGGCGTCCTCAACCAGTGTCTCGCCGACCTCTCGGCGGTGACCATGCAGCTCAAGTCCGCCCATTGGAACGTCAAGGGTCAGGAGTTCTACCAGCTTCACGAGCTCTTCGAGGACCTGATCGAGGAGTTCGACGGCTACGTCGACGACGTGGCCGAGCGGGCGAGCGCGCTGGGCGGCCGCCCCCCGGGGACGGCCCGCGAGGTCGCACGGCAGACGACGATCCCGGCGCTCCCGCCCCAGACCGTCGAGGGCGTCGCGCTCGTCGGCGAACTCGTCGACCGGCTGGCAGTCCTCGACGCCAACCTCTACGAGCAGCTCGAGACCGTCACCGAGCGAAACGACCTCGACACCGCCGACCTGCTCAACGAGATCTCCCGCGTCGTCGCCAAGTCCCTGTGGTTCCTGGAGGCCCACCTGCAGGGCGCGCCCGCCGCCACGGGCGGCCAGTCGACCGGGCTGACGACCTCCGGGGGAGCGACGGGACAGCTGTCCAACTCAAATCCCTCGCAGTGAGCACCGGCAGCGACTGACGCGGCGAAGGGACGTATCGGGTGCGCCGGCTGTCGCCCGGCGAGTCGGCTCCACCGCGTCGAGCGCTCCATTCGTTCGACCGAACGCGTGACCGGTCACGCAGGCGGCCGTTACCGCGGTCCGTATCACCACACGGGGATGAACGGCCGAAACGACTTTTCTCGCTCCGGGAGGTGTCCCGCTCATGACAGACAACTCAACAGACGACTCGACCGACGAGAAGATCGTCCGTCGGACCTTCGACACGGACCAGGACAGGCCGGCGATCGCCGTCGCGGAGACCGTCGCCGAACTGGAGGGGGCGGAGACGACCGACCTCGTGACGATGTACGACCACGTCGACCACATCCTCGACCACCTGTTCTCGAACCCGCCCGTCCGCGAGGCGCAGATACAGATATCCTTCAGCTACGAAGGGTACCGGATCACGATAGACCAGGACGGGCGCGCCCGGTTCGTCGAGGTGGAGTGACCGAACCGCCGGGCAGGTTCGGTCGCTCCCATCGGCGGGTCCGTGGCGACTGGGAACCCGATTCGCGGCGACCTCGTGCCCGAGCGAGTGGCCGGCCGATGGAACCCGCAAACAGAGTTTTCCACCCGGGACTCCAATGGAACCTATGAGCGGACGAGGAGAGACACCCACGGAAGAATCGGACGAGGAAGCAACCGAAGCGGTCAACTCGCTGTCGTTCGGGCAGACGCTCTTCGACGACGCCGGTCGGCCCGTCGGGTCGATCCGCGGGATCGAGGAGGGTGGGGTCTTCCTCACGACGCGCGAGGACGTCGAGGCCCTCAGCGTCGAACACGCCCGGTCGGGCGCCTCCTTCGGCGAGGCCGAACTCATGTGGCGCTGTACGGTCTGCGGCGAGATGGGCGAGATCGACGGGGGACTGCCCGACACGTGTCCGAGCTGTGGCACCGAGAAAGAGGACCTGATGTACTGGACCGAGGACTGACCGAAACGGGGTCTGAACCGACGGCGGTGAGACGGCCGAGCGGACGGTCCGAGACAGCGGCGCCGCCGGGCCGGCTACTGGCCGCCGGCGTTTTAGCGACCCTGCCCGGGGCCGGGCTGCTGTTGCATCTGCTGTTGCTGCGCGACCTGTCCACCGGCGCCTCGCGGGGCGCCCGACGGCACTCCACGCTGTTCTGCCCCCATCGCCTGCTGTCCGCGAGCGCCGCCCAGGAGCTCGTCCGGGACGACGAACTTGAGCTCCGTGACCGGGACGAACCCCGTTGCTCTGCGCTCCTCCTCGCTCTCCTCGTTCTCCTCGCTCTCCTCCCCGGTGCGTCCTTCACGACGCGATTGCTCCTGGTAGAGCAACACGCCGGAGTCGATGGCCTCGAAGTCCTGACACTGGATCACGGTACCGTCCTTACAGACTACTTGCATGGTGAGACACCACCGGTGGTTCACCGTCAGCGACAATAAGTATCGGCGAGCTATCACAGACGGGAGCGGTCGGTACCGTCCGGTTACCGCCGGGAACGGCCGTCGAGCGCCGGTCAGCGTCGTCGAATCCGGTGACGGAACCGAGCGGCGCGACCGAGATGAGTGCTATCGGGCGCGTCTCAGCTGTTTTCTGCGGGCACGTCCGCGGCGTTCGACTCGGTTTCGGTCGTCCCGGGCGGCTGGGCCTGTCGCTCGCTCTCGAACGTCGTCTCCGTCGGTTTGGTCTCGAATGTCGATGCGGGCGGCGTCAGCGACCCCCCCTGCGGTGGCTGGGGCGGCGACGCCTGGAGGTCTGTCGGCGGCTGCGTCGTGATTCCCGACGTGAACTGTCCGGCGGGCTCCGTCTGCGGTGCCGGGGGCCGGGACGGTGTCTGGTCCTGCGACGGCGGGTACGGTGGCGTCCCGGTCAGAGTCGGCGACTGCGGCCGTGTCGACTGCGTCCGGATCGGCAGTTGTGTGTACGTCTGCGTGGGCGGTTGTGTCGGCCGGGTCTGGGTCGACGGCTGTGGTCGATTCTGCGGCTGCTGCGCCCGTATCTGCGCCGGCGGCTGTGGCTGTGTCCGAATCGGTGGTCGAGTTTGTGTCTGCGCCGGTGGCTGTTGGGGCTGGGCCGGCTGCTGCTGGACCGGCGGTGACGGCTGGGCCTGCACCGGTTGCTGTTGGGCGCCCTGCTGAGTCGGGACAGCAGGTGTCTGCTGGTTCGACGCCGGCGACCGGCTCCCGTCACCGGTCATCTCTTCGGCAAACTGTCGAGTGGTGGCCATCCCCTGCTGGCCGAGCGCTTCGGCCTGTTCCATCCCCTGCTCGGTCAGCTGTGAGGTGTCCTGCGCGGCGCTCTCGACGGTCGTGAGGTACGAGTCGAGCGCGTTCCGGGTGAACTCGACGCTCTGGTCGCCCAGCCAGTTGCCCATCTCCAGTCCGTTGAGAGCCATCTGTGCGGCGTTTCGCTGGAACTCGACGGTCCCCCGGAGCGGCACCTGGACGGCCTGTTCCATGGCCCGCTGACCGTTCTCGAGGGCGTTTCGCTGCAGTTCGATCGCGTTACTGATGAGTTCGTTCGATTGGCTCATGTATTGATAGTGTCCGCGGACAGTGAGCGCACTATGCGTAGTTCGGACAACACCCCGGACCGTTCGCCCCAGCAACGACTGCGGAGGCTTGTCCGACGTGTCGCCGTCTGCATCCGGCCCAACCCCCGCAGGCGGTATAAATCGCCAGTACCGTTCAGTCAATAATCGGGTCGGTCGGGGAGTTCGCCGTCAGAAACGCCGCTCTTCCGCGACGGTCGCGTCGCGTTACTTGCCGCCGAGTTGCGGGACGGTGACGACAGCGGCCCCTCGTTCGACGGTAAGTGAATCTTGCCGCCCCGTAGTCAGACCTATCGAATGGGCGCGGCCGGCAGCAGAGACGCCGGATGGGACGACGGCATCGAGCGACCGGAGCGGAGAAGAGACTGTCGGTCGTTACCGCGGAGAGCGGTGTCCTCGAGCGGTCTGGGGCTGTCGAGGCGGGACGATGGCGATCTGTCCGTTGCTGTAGACCGTCACCTGGTGGTTCCAGATAGGAAAGGAGAGATGCCCGTCGACGCGCGGCGTCCCGTCGTTCTGGGGCTCGAACAGGCGGTCGAGCGCCTCCGGGTCGACATGGTCGTTGAGCGTGAACCCCGTGTCCGTCACGTCGACGCCGGTCACGTCGGAGATCGCGTGTGCAAGCGTCGTCGTCAGTTCCGCCGACCCCTCGAAGTCGTGTCTCACGTAGTACGTCTGCGCGTCGCCGGCCTGTGACTGCCCCCGGGCCGCCGGCTTCGCGTACGTTTCGTCGCGATACATTGATTGTGATAGCCTCTCATTGTCTATCGATTATTAAAAGCCTTTCTGCTCGATCAGCGGGAAGTATACAGTGACAATACCGGGACCGGACGGGGATCGGACGCTCGAACGCACGGATCCGGACGAGCGGTCGGTGGCCCGATAATCCCGGCTTATCCGGACCGATCGACCGGTCGTCACATCGGTCGGTGTCCAGCGACTGAGTGAGCGGGCTCCGGGCGAGGCGAATCGGCCGCGTAGACGAATAGTGGCACCGTCCCCGCCTGTATTCGCAAGCCGAACCGTATCGGGCGAGCGAGGCGGATAAAGATACATGCGATCACAGCAGACAACGAGACTCGACGCGATGACGACCGGCGTTCGCTACCTCGCCCGGGAGACGCTCCGTGAACCGGTCAAGGACGCCGTCAAGGAGGCCCTCCGCGAGGAGGCGGACGTCAGAGCGGACGAGGAAGCGCCGCATCGTGGCGACCCGTCGAGTTCCGGCCAGTACGCCGACCGAGAGTCGGACGAGTCCGGCGGACGCTCCATCGGTCTGCTTCTCGTCGGCCTCACCGCAGTAACCGCCGTCGCGTACCTCACCCGCAAGCGCGGCAGCGAGTCGAAACAGTCCACCTGGTCGGAGTTCGACGAAGACAGTACCTCCGGGACCGGCCGCACGGATCCGACGGGCCCGACGAGCGAGTCCGGGTCTTCCACGGTCGACTGATAGGCGGGCTCCAGGTGTCGACAGCGTGTTCGGCGACGGGAGAGCGACAGTTCAGGGAGCGATGACGTTCTCGATGAGCGTCCGGTGGCCGCGCCGCAGCCGCTCGGAGAGCGCCTGGTGTGACACGTCGAGTTCGTCGGCCAGTTCCTCGAGCGTCGACTCGCGCGGCACCTTGTAGTAGCCGCGTTCGTGGGCCGCTCTGACGGTGGTGAACTGCTCGTCGGTGAGGTGGAAGCCGCCGAGCGACGGCGCGTCATCGAGGTTGTGGATCCTGGTAATGTCGATGTCGATGTCGTGGGCCTCGCAGGCGTCGTAAGTCCGCGAGACCGCGTCGTGTTCGGAGAAGAACACCCGGAACGTCCAGCCGTCGCTCGTGCCGCGTGCGCTGACGATCGCGCCCTCCTCCTCGACGAGCACCTGCATGACGAACCTGACGCCGGCGGTCCAGCGCATCCGGAACAGCGAGTCGTGGTTGCGACGGGAGACGAGCGAGACGTCCGTCGTCGTCTCGTCCGCCTCGAGCGCTTCGGCGACCGCGGTCGAGTCCGCGCCCGAGACCCACAGCAGCGGTACGATCCGGTCCGTCCCGTGCGTGACGAGGCGTACGGCGTCGAACTCCACCTCGGGCACTGCCTCGAACGTGTCTGCGAGTGCGAACTGCTCCGCCGGGAGTCCGGCTTTCACGATAGTACTCATTGCCGTATCGGCGTTTCGAGTACTGCACCCAATAGTATACGCCGCCCATCGTTGCAAGTGCCGGGTTAGGAGTCGTGAAGGCCGAGATTACCGCTTGCCGGGCTTGGCTAAGTATTCTCCTTGCGGTCGCAAGGAGTACGTTTCCATCGGTTCTGTTCCCCTCGCGACCGTGAGGCCCGGAGACCGACTGTCGAGCCGCGAGTCGCCGGCTAGCCGGCGTTGAGAGTCGCCGTTCCGTCGCGTCTCGTTGATCGTTTGCCGTCACGGTCGGACGCTCCGCGACCCCTGCGCTCCGGCCGGCTGAGACGCGCCAGCGGGAACAGGTACCGCTGCGGTTCCCGCCTTGTCGAGACGGCCTGCGGGTACACCGCCTCGACGACCGGTTCGCCCGGCGGATAGCCGTCGTTGCCGGGGTACTCCGCGACGGTGCGGCCGTCATCGGGGAGCGAGACCACGTCGGCCGGCAGCCCCGGTTCGGAGACGACGAGGAGCGGCGTTTTGCCGTCCCCCTCGTCGTCGACGACCACGTCGCCCGGTTCGAGGTGGCACTCGCCGCAGAGCGCCGGCGGCGAGTTCGCCGCGGAGACGGCGACTTGACGGTCACAGCCTCGGCACGGGACTGTCCGTTCGGCCGGCGGCGGCACCCGCCCGAGGTTGATCTCGATGGCGACTCGCCTGACGTGTTCACAGCGGTTCTCGTCGGTCGCGGCGTCACACGAACAGTCCGTCGGCGCGAGCGAGACGTACTGACTCCCCGACTCGCAGTCGATGAGGTACCCGTCGCCGAACGGTCGCACGGTCATCTCCTCGGTCCACGCGCGGCGCGACGCCCCGTCGAGGGCTGCGCCGTCGACGTGCTCGGCCGACACCGGCGGGCGGTCTGTCAGTGACGCTTGTGTGTATTCGGATCGCGTCATAGTGCTGAACGACTCGACGACCGGACCGACCGGCGACTCGTGACCGCGACCGCTCGCTGGGCTGGTCGACGGCGCGAATCGGTCCACGTCGAGCGGTTCCGTCCCGCGTGGGTAGTATATCGGCCCTCCTAAACCCTTCGCGGGTATGGGGAGCGTACCGGCCGGTCAGAGGTACGAGGCGTCCCAGCGAGTCGCTTTCCGCCGGTTGCCGCAGTTGTTGCACTCGATGTGGCCCATCGAGTCCATCGCCGTCGCGATCGACTCGCAGTTGCTGCAGTACCAGCCGTACTTGTCGGTCAGCTCCCCGGTGCGGTAGGAGGCGTAGAACGGCGCCTTCGACCCGCGGTCGCCCTCGCTGAAGCTCACGACCAGCTCCCCGACGTCGTCCGGGCCCGCGATCCTCTCGACGACCGCCTCGGCCGCCCCCTCGCCCATGGCCCGCTGGTAGACGTACTCCGGGTAGGTCTCCCCCTCGATGGTCACTTCGCGCTCGTCCACGCGGTCGAACCCGTCCGCCTCGTAGAACGACCACCCCTCCTCGTTCGCCGCGAGCACGTCGCCCTGGAGGATTCCGGCACCGCGCTTCTCGAAGGTCTCTTGGGCCTGTCCGAGGAGCTGTCGAGCGATCCCCGACTCCCGCGCGTCCGGTGCGACGTGGAGCCAGTCGATCTCGCCGATCGGCGGGTCGCCGTCCAGCAGCGCGCCCTGGACGAACCCGACCACCGCGTCGTTCTCCTCGGCGACGAGCCAGAGCGTCGCCCCCTCGTCGAGTGCCGACGCGACGCGGTCGTCGGCGTACCACTCGGCGACCACGTCGTCGATCGTCTCGTCGTCGAGGACGTGACCGTAGGAGTCACGGAGCGACTCGGCCGCAGCGGTCGCGATCCCGTTGGCGTCGCTGGTACGGGCGTCTCTGATCTCCATAGTGAGTCATTGGAGTGCCCCCCTCGTAAACCTCGGGGCACCCGTCCTTTTTCCGGCGAGAGCCCGAAACGAGGACGCATGACAGACCCCGACTCCGACACAGCAAGTGACGACGCTCCCGACGGCGCACGCATGGTGCTCGAACCGGACGCGCTCCACGAACACGAGGAGGAACTCGCGGTCGACTGCCCCCAGTGCGGGGCGACCGTCGGGCTCCAGCACATCGTCGAAGAGGGGATCTGCTCCGGCTACCTGACGGACGACGAGATGAACGCCGAGAGCGGTCCCGAGTCACCGAAGGACACAGGCTGTGGCGCGGAGCTGTCGCTCGAACTCGTCTGGGAGAGCTGATACGGATTATTGTAGATTATTTCCGGATTGCGCCGACCCC
>PXSD01000121.1:16577-29609 GCA_003023165.1 Halobacteriales archaeon QS_9_67_15
GGTCCACCGGACTGGGCTCGCGGGCGGGCCGGACCGGTGTGCGACCGACGACTATCCTTCGCGGTCGACGCCGAGAACGACCTCGTCGCGCTCGATCCGCGCGATGTGGTCGGGGTCGACCGGGTACGTGTCCTCGTCGTGGTCGGACCACCCCAGCGCCGTCTTGATACGGTCCGTCATCGACGGGTGCGGGTCGACGTACATCTGGCCGTCCTCGACGGCCGCGACCATCCCGATCTCGTCGCCGCTCGCGTTGACCACCGTTTTCCCCTTATCGTCCTGGGAGGGCGTCGCGGTGTCGGCGGTCGACTCCTCGGTCGTGATCGGTTCGTCCGCTTCGAGCGACTCGGTGTCCGCGACGCCGGTCCCCGTCCCTGCGGCCGCGACGTCGAGTTCCCTGTCGTACTCGGCGGGTTCGACGATGTCGCTCTCGACCGCCCTGTGGGCGATAGTCTCCGAGGTGAGGGTCTCGGCGTCGGTCACCTCCCCCGTGACCAGTCGACGGACCGAGAGGTCCTCCCCGACGACCTGACTCCGGATCAGGTGCGTCTCGATGGCGTCGTCCTCGCGGAACCGGCTCTCGACGTGGCCGCTCTCGATCGCCCGGTCGGCCGCCTCCCGCGAGTCGACGAGCTCGCCCCGGAGGACGGTCTGCTCGACCCCTTCGAGGTCGACCGTCTCGCGGATGGTGTCCGACTCCAGCGTGTCGGTCTCCTCGACGTCCGCCTCCACGACGCGGCTCTCGATCGTGACCTGTTCGACGTTCTCCTTCGTGACCGTCCACGCCTCATCGATCGTCACCTCCACGTCGCAGGCGAGCTCCGATCGAGTCCCGGTTCCGAAGGTGTCGAGCGCCTCGATGCCCGCGTCGGTCGCGTCGACGTTCGTGACCGTGCAGTCCTCGACCTCCCGGGAGATCAGCTCGGCGTCGACCGTGTCCGTCTCGATGAGCTCGCGGTTGGTGACCTCGCTCTCGACGGTCACCTCCTCGACGATAGTCCGCTCGACGACCGCTCGCTCGGTGAACTCCGACTGGACCGTCTCGCCCTCGAGCAGGGCCTCCTCGACCTCCTCGTTCGTGATCGCGCCGTGGCTGACTGCCTCGTGTCGGTCCACTACCTCCATCTCGTTGGCCTCGTCGTGGCGGACGACGACCATCTCGTGTTCGCGCATGTCGCTCTCGAAGGCGTCCCAGTCGCGCCGTTCGTGGTGCTCCTCGACGGCCGACTCCGGGACCATATCGACGTGCGTCTCACTACCCTCCTCGTACCGGACCGGGACCATCCCGTGTGTCTCGCCCCAGTTCCTGATCGTCTTCGTGTCTGTCGTGATCTGACTCTCTCGCCGTGTATCTCGTTCACCGGACATCACCGGCCGTTCGTCCCGCTGTCACATAAGGACGAGCGACGTTTTCACGATCGCCCCGCGAGTATCGTCCCCATACTGCCCCTACTCCGAGATCTGTCGGTTCGTAGTTGCAAGTGCAACCTCTCGGCTTTCACTGCGAGCAGCCGTATGAGAGATGGAGTCACACATGACACGATACGATACCGCGTTGCAGTTCGACGCAGCCGACTTTCTCGAAAGGACGGTCACCGACATCGTCGCGTTCCCGCCACGCCTCATCGGTGCGCTGGCCATCCTGGCGGCCGCGAACGTCCTCGCGATCGACCTGCTCATCGAGCGGGTCGGCACGGCCGTCTCGTACCTGCCGGCGTTCATCGCCGGCCTCGCGGTTATCATTCTCGGGTTCGTCGTCGCGGGCTTCACCGGCGACGCGGTCACGCGAGCCCGGGTGGCCGGCGTGACCGCGCCCCCCGCTAACCGCGTCGCGAGCGGTGAGTGATCCCGGTCGAAATGGCAGTGCTGTCGACGGTCGTCGCCGACCGCGTCCTGCCAGTGACACTCGCGCTCGCGCTCGCGTCCGTCCACCTTCTCACCCGCAGCGAACTGTTCCTGACTCGGCTCCCGCGCGGCCGCGTCCTCTCGTTCGCGGGCGGCGTCTCGGTCGCCTACGTGTTCGTCCACGTGCTGCCGGAGATCGACGACTTTCGAAAACCGATGAACGAACACCCCCTGATCGCCCTCCCGACCGAGAAGGAGGTGTACCTCGTGACGATGCTCGGCTTCGTCACCTACTACGGCCTCGAGCGACTGACCGACCGGTCGGCCGAAACGTCGACCGACGACAGACCGACGTCCGGCGTCTTCCGCGTTCACGTCGGGGCCTACGCGGCCCACAACGCCATCGTCGGCTACCTGCTCTTCCATCAGGAGGCCCCCGGCGTCGGCAACCTGCTGCTGTTCGCTCTCGCGCTCGGGCTGCACTTCCTGCTGAACGACGTGGCGCTCGAAGACCAACACGAAGCGGCCTACCACCGGATTGGCCGCTGGGCGCTCGCGATCGCGGTCCTCGTCGGCGCCGGCGTCGGGTCCGTCACCGAACTCGAGCGAGCGACGCTCGGCCTCCTCTTCGCGTTCCTCGCCGGCGGGATCGTGTTGAGCGTCGTCCGCGAGGAGCTCCCCGCGGAGCGCCAGGGCGGGTTCTGGTGGTTCACCGGCGGCGTCGCCCTCTACACCACGATCCTGCTCGTCACGTGACCGATGCGACGAGAGCACTTCTCACGTGACCGCCGCGTAGCGCCGCGGTGCCCGGCCCGCGGCGTGGTGGTCATCCGACTATTCATACTGTCGGCTGTACGTCTGTCACGAATTTCGCCGCCCCGGGGCGGCGAATATCTTCACGAAGTTACAGCCGGCAGTATCACTCCCGGTCGGATTCCCACTCCGGCGCGGACTCCCGACGGTAGGCGTCGAGCTGGTCCCGCGCCGTCTCGAGGTGCGACATCGTGAGTCCATCGACATCGTTGCCGAGTTCCACCAGCTGTCGTTCGATCTCCTCGAGTCGGTCCCCAGTCCGTTCGTCGTCCGCCGGTTCGTCGGCGACGGTTTCCAGCCCCTCCCGGATCGACGCGAGCTGTTTTCGGGCCTCGGCTTCGTCGGTGATGGTCCGCGCCGAATCGACCGCGTCCCTGGCATTGGCCAGTCCCGGATCCATGTGGACACGTACGGGAGCCGGACGGAAAGGGCTCTTGCCGGCCCACACGCCGCCGTACAGCTGCTCTCGTGGCCGGTCTTCGGACTGCCCGCAAGACGGCCGGTCTATTCCTTTAGGCACCGGTCTGATGTGAGTAGCGGGAAAACACTACAATCATGACTCACGGGGTCGACGAAGCGACGGTCAGGGACAAGCGTCTCGAAGACGCCGGTATCGACTCGAACCGACTCGGCGACGCACTCGACGACCCGCACTGCCAGTACCTGTTGCAGTACCTCCGGGACACGACGGGGTCGGCGTCCATCTCGGACTGCGCGACGTACGTCGTCTCGCAGATAACGGACAGTCCACAGGAGGAGGTCTCGGACGATGTCCTGCGGCGCGTCCAGACGTGGTTCTACCACGGGCAGTTGCCGATGCTCGACGAGCACGGAGTGGTGGAGTTCGACCCCGACTCCAGGACCGTCCGACTGGCCGACGACTCACCGGTCTGAACGGGACCCCCCGTCGACGGAGGGCAGTGGCGACAGCGAATCGACGGCGAAAGACGCTCCAGTTCGGCCGACGACCGAGGGAGACCGATCGTCGACAGCAACGGCGAGACGACCGGCATCGTCTCCGAGGCCCGAGCCGGGACAGCGTACGTCGACCCCGACGAGGTCGTAGGCTTCGCGCTCGTGCCAGTCGGCCGTGCTGTAGACCGGCGCCGCCGACTCGTGGCGCGGGTCGTCTCTCGGCGTCGGGACGACGATGTCGACCTCGTGGGTCCGCTCGTCGTACTTCGTCACGCGGTAGACCGACTCGTAGCGGTCCTGATACTCCTGGGCGGTGAGACGGCTCAGGTGGTCGAAGCCGGCCCGGTCCCGCAGGTCGAACAGGACCGACTGGACATCGTCGGGACTGACCACGAACCCGGGCGCGTTGACGTGGTCGTCCCTGCCGATACTCGGTCGCCGATCAGTGCTCGATCTCGTCGTCGTCGACGTCGCCGTCCTCGGCGACGCCAGCCGGTTCTGTCTGTGCAGTCATTGTCGTAGTAGGTGGTACCGAACCGTGGAGCGGTCCCGGAGAGAAGCGACCGGGAACTGCGCTACTCCCGGTGGACCGGGAACGCGACTTCGACCGTCGCTTTGTACTCGGTCACCTCTCCGTTCTCGACGTCGGCGGTCCAGTCTTCGACCTCGACACCGTGGATGTCGTCGATGGTCTCGCTCGCCTGCGCGACGGCTTCGTCCGCCGCGTCGTGCCAGGACTCTTCGGAGGTGCCGAGTACTTTGACTATCTTGATTGCGGTCATGGCGCGCGGTTCGAAGGGCGCAAACTAAAGCGTTGAGCCGGCATCTCACACCCGTCGCCGTTCCCTTGCGAGTGCAAGCGACGGTCGCGCCCGCTCGGTCGTCGTCCGGGAGACGCAGACTGGGTCGACTCCTCGATTCGACGGCCGGAGTCCATCGGTGGCGCCGGGCTCGTCAGGAGATTCGCCGCGTCAGGACGAACACGAGCAGCGCCATCAGGATCGAACCCAGCAGCGACTCCGCGCCGGCCAGCCAGCGGGCGACGGTCCCGACCGGCCGGATGTCGCCGTATCCGAGCGTCGAGAACGTGATCACGCTGAAGTACAGGCTCCTGGCGAGGATGTAAGCGACCCAGAACGGCGGCGCGTCCTCGGGGCTCTCCAGCGTCCACGTCGTCGTCTCTCCGCCGCGCCAGTGACTCATCCCGTAGCCGGTCACCCAGCGCGACCCCTCGGCCTTGAGCGCGGTGGCGTAGTTGCCCTCGTGCCAGTCGGCCCGCCGTCGCATGTCCTTCTCGTCGAGGTAGTAGCTCCGCGCCTCGATCGAGAGCGCATTGTTCTCGTGAATGGTCCGGATCTCTCGGTACGTCCAGATCGCCGCCTGTGCCGTCTGGAGGTACCACTCCTCGTCGACATCGTCGAGTTCGTCCTCGTAGACGCTCGTCTTGCCGAAGGTTGTGCTCCGACTGATCCGGACGTTCGAGAACGCCGCCTGGTCGAGCCTGACGTTCGTGAGGTCGGCACTGCGGAGGTCACAGACGCTCAGCGCGGCGTCCTCTAGATTCACCCCGGAGAAGTCGGTGCGACGGGCCGACACGTTTTCCAACGACGCCTCCCGCAAGTCCGCACCGCTGAGCGACGCGTCGTTGAAGTCGACCGCCGTCAGTTGCGCGCCGATGAGCGAACAGTTCTCGAACCAGTCGACACCGTTCAGGCTCACGCGTCCGAGGACAGCGCCGTCGAGTCGTTCGTTCTCGCGCGGTTGCCGGTCCGCCAGCGCGTCGCGAGGCTTGACCGAGATGTCCAGGTGCCAGAGACAGCGGTCTTCGTCTTCCCAGACCGGTCGCCAGCAAGACACCGCGCCGATGTCAGGGAGCGTACTCACGTCGTACACGTACCCGCACCGGTCGGACGGTGCCGCCTGTGCGCCGTGATTTGCCGTCACGAAACCACCGCCGTGTCAGGCTTCGTCGTCCGCGTTCGCCGGGAACTGTCGCTCTGTCTCGCATCGAGTCTCCACACGTCAATCCGCCTCCTCCGCCGGAACGGTGAAGTCCTCCTTGTGTTCGCTTCGCCACTCGTCGATAGTGTTCATCACGGGCGCCGCGGTGACCCCGTGGGCCGTCAGCGACGCGATGACGACGAACCCGAGAAACGCCCACAGCTGGTCCTGTGCGACGACGAGTTCGAACTCCTGGAACGACGCCGCGTTCAGCGCGTGAGCGAGGTAGTAGAACGACCCGATCCCCCGGCCGATGTACCCCGCCAGCGGGCGGATGAGGAAAATAGCCGCCAGGCCGACGGCCGCGTCCATCACAGTGAGCGCGTCGAGCAGGCCGCCGGCGATCGTCCCACCGAACAGGACGAGGACTGCGGCCATCAGGAGCCGCTCGACGAGCACGGCGAAGTCGTGGAGTTTCTGGTAGTAGGCGTGTTCCCACTCGTAGTGGCGCAGGACGAGCGCGGCGACGAACACCGCGAGGAACCCGTAGCCGTTGACGAGTTCGGTCGCCCCATAGGCCAGGAGTGTCGCCGCCAGCGCCTCGGCACCCTCCATGACTCGCGCCAGGTCCGTGCTCGACGGGCGACCGAAGATGAACCGGGCGATCAGATACCCGACGACCACGCCACCGACCACCCCGACGACGATCTTGTAGAGGACGTAGTAAAGGAACCAGTCGCCGAGCCAGGCGAAGGAGCTGAGCGACGACGTGTCCGTGGCCGCCAGGCTCACGCCCGCCATCACGATGGCGAGGTTCGTGAACGGGAACGCCAGCCCGTCGTTGAGTCCCGCTTCCGAGGTGAGCGCGAACCGGATCGCGCCCTCCTGGTCGTCCGGGTCGACCTCCTCGTCGGTCTCGGCGGTCGGCGGCGTCGCCTCGACCGTCGACGCCAGCACTGGGTCAGTCGGGGCGACGACCGCCCCGAGGAGCACCGCGGTCGCGGCGCTGAGACCCAGGAGCGTGTACCCCGCAAGCGCGATGGCCGCGATCGTGAGCGGCATCGTGATCGCCAGGAGCCGCCACGCCGACGTCCACGCGCGCCAGTCGAACGGGCGGTCGAGCTTCAGCCCGGCTCCCATCAGTGCGATGATCACGACCAGCTCCGTGAGGTGTTCGGCGAACACCGGGTTCTGAACCGGGTCCGGCGCCGGGACACCCACCGGGAGCGAGAAGATCGCGAAGCCCGCGATGACGTACAGGAGCGGGAACGACATCGGCTTGTCCGCGAATAAGCGCGGTAACACGACCGCCCCGAGAAGCGCAAAGCTCACCACTACGAGCGACCACTCGTACACTGCCATACCCCCTACTGGAGTCGCCAATAAAAGGAACTTGTGACGGTTCACAGCGAATCCCCGCCGGCGCTGTCGATTCGCACGGAGCAGCGCGACTGCTCGGAGTGTATGCTGTCTCTACTGGGGGTCCGCTCCGGACTCGTCACTGTCGGAGTCGTCCGAACTCCCGCTTCGCACGTCGGCGCCTCGGTCGCCAGCCCCCGAGTGATCGGGTTCGCCCGCCTCCGGCTGGCTTCGATTGTCGGTCTCCTCCGGCCGGTTTCGGTCGTTGGCTTCCTCTGGCCGGTCCCACTGGTTCGGGTCCGGTTCGACCTCGACGTCGACGACGTCGTGTTGCGGACGGGGTCGCAGGATGAACGGCCCCGCCGAGAGCGTGCGGAGCGTCACGGCAGCGAGCCGGATCACGTGCGCCGTCAGGACGACGTACGGAGCGAGCGAGACCGTGTAGGCGAAGAGGACGAACACCGACAGCGTCGAGAGGCGCCCGATCCGGGCGTTGGGGATGATGTTCCCGTCGAGCGCGAGGATGAGATACGAGATGAAGACGATGACCGGCAGCGAGACGTACAGCAGCGACGACGACAGCCGCGCCATCTCCCGCTTGTAGTACAGCGACTGGAAGTACTCCCTCCCGGTGCCGAAGAATTTCAGCGTGTCGGTCAGGTCCGAGAGCGCCGCTCGCTGACTGTCCGTCAACGACTCGTCGTACTGCTGTTCGAGGCGTCGCGCCGTGTTGAGTTGCCAGGAGTAGTCGTAGTGCAGTCCCGCCGAGAGTACGCGAAAGGTCCCGAACTGCGCCCCGTCGAGCGTCTCGGCTGTCGCCTTCGCGTCCGTGAGCACGTCGTCGGCGAACGCCTCGACCTCTGTCCGGAACGCCTCGTCGTCGCTCGCCATCGCGGCGGACTGCAGTTGCAGCGTCTCCGTGTAGACCGTATAGAGGATCGTCTGGAGGAAGTCGGCCGGCCGACCGGGACTGACCTCGGCCTCGATCATCTCCTCGGCTCGCCGTCGGAACTCCAGCGACGCGTCGACGCGCTCCTCCTCCGTCGTGATGTCCGCGATCTCGGCCGAGAGCACGATCGAACTGATCGACGTGACGATCGAAACGACGAGTATCGCGCCGCGCAACAGCGCCAGAAACAGGTCCTGTAGCGTCGTCGTCTCCGAGAGGAGCTGCTCGATGTCGACCGGTCGCGCGAGCGCCAGGAGAACGAACGACGCCAGGACACCGCCGAGGAGGACGACCGCGACCACCGACCGGTCGCCCGTGAACAGGAGCCACTTGACGACCCGGCTCCGACGGACTCGGTCGGTGATCCGCAGGTCGCCGTCCGCCAGCGACCGTCCCCCTCCCTCCCGTCCGTCACCGCCCTCGGCCATCACTCTGGCTCCGGGATCGAGCGTGTGAGCGTCGTTCGCACCGACCGGTCGACGCGACCGGTCATCTCGACTCACCGTAGTCGGGCTGGCGGTTGCGACCGGACAGGACGACGTTCGTCGCCACCCCGAGGAGGACGACGACCGCGGCGAGGTACAGCCACGTGATCAGCAGGATGACGCCGCCGAGGACGCCGTACAGTTTTGTCCCCGACGACATCGAGACGTACGCTTGGAACAGCGCCTGCAAGAGCGTCCAGCCGAGCGCCGCGACCACGGCACCGGGCAGCGCCTCCGACAGGGTCATCGGCCAGTCGGGGAACACGTAGTACATCGGCAGGAACGCGACGACGAGGCCGACGACGAGCGCGACGAACCCCACGATCCGGACGGTCGGCAGCGGTGTGTCGATGTCGGGGAGGAGCGACGGCTCGAGTGCGACGACCGCCCCGACGGCGAGCATCGCGAGGATGGCCATCATCATCGCGCCGAGGACGACCAGTCCGTCCGTGAGCTGGTCGACGATACCGGGACTCGCGTCGCTGTCGTAGAGCTTCGAGAACGCGGTGTCGAGCCAGCGAAAGACCTTGAGGACGGCCCACAGAAGCGTGAGGAGCCCGACGACGGAGACGCCGACGCGACCGGCCGACTGGTCGAGTGACTGCTCGACGACCCCCTGCGAGGCCGGCGTGAGATACTGGCCGGTCACCGCCAGCATCTGCTGCTGGAGCCCCTGCCCCCCGATAACGGTCGCGGCGATGAACACGAGGAGTATCAGCGGGATCAGCGACACGAAGGCGGCGTACGCGAGGCTTCCGGCCATGAACGAGACGTCTCGGTCGCGGTACAGCGAGACCAGCTGACGCGTAAACGAGACGGCCCGGCTGACTGGTCGAGTGGTCGTGAGGCTCACGGCAGAGAGTCACCTCTCTCGGTACTGACAGTCCCGTATCGGGACATATCGAACGATCGGGCGCGACACATAAATTCTCGTGGGTGGATCGGGCCGCTCGTCGGCGCTGTGCCGTCAGAACTGGCCCGTCTTCACGTCGACGTCGTCGAAAGCGACCGTCACCGCCCCGCCGTACCGGTCGCCGTTTTCCTCGTCGTGTCGGCGGAACGTCGGCGGTTCCACCCGGACCTCCAGCGAGTAGGTGCCGTCTGTCGGCAGTCGGAGGGTCGCGCCGTAGTGGTACGGCACGGGGTGCCACAGGAGCGGGAGCGTCGCCGCCTCGACCTGCTCGCCGTCTGCGTCAGCGACCCTGACGCTGACCTTCGCGCCGGGGACGAACCGTCCGTCGTCGACGTCCGCGACCGCCACCTCGATGTGGCAGTTGTCGTCGCCCGGCTCGCATCACTCGAACTCCCCCTCGCCGACGGGGACTCGGCCCCACCCCGCAGGTTCCGGGTGAAAATTCAACCGTCGTCCGGCCGAATATCGGACAGCAGCGGAGGTTTGAGTACATGACACCCTCGGACGACGAGACGCGCGAGCACGGGAGCGACGAACCGACCGGCCGCCACGAGTCGCTGTGGATGGACACGGCCGACCGGACGGACTACGGCCCGCTCGAGGGCGACCTGCACGTCGACACGGCTATCGTCGGCGGCGGGATCGCAGGAATCACCACCGCCCACCAGCTGGTCGACGCCGGCCAGTCGGTCGCGGTCCTCGAACGCGACCGGATCCTCGACGGCACGACCGGCCGGACGACCGCCAAAGTGACCGCTCTCCACGGGCTCGTCTACGACCACCTGCTGGAGCACTTCGACGAGGAACGCGCCCGGCAGTACGCCGACGCCAACCAAACCGCCGTCGAACACGTGGCGAGCACTGTCGACGACCTCGACATCGACTGCGAGTTCGGGCGCGCGCCGGCCTACACTTACGTCGAATCGAGCAGCGACCGCCAGACGGTCCGTGCGGAGGTCGACGCCGCCCGGCGACTCGGACTCCCGGCCTCGTTCGTCGAGTCGACGGACCTCCCGTACGGCGTGAGCGGCGCCGTCCGCTTCGACGACCAGGCGTACTTCCACCCGCGACAGTACCTGCTCGCGCTCGCCGACGCAGTCGACGACGGGGCCGACCGCGGCGGCATCTTCGAGCAGACCACCGTCGACGGCGTCGAGGACGGGTCGCCCTGCCGAGTCTCGACCGACCGGGGCGATGTCGTCGCCGACGCCGTCGTCGTCGCGTCGCACTTCCCGGTCGAGGACGACGCGCTGTACTTCTCGCGGCTCTCGCCGAAACGGTCGTACGTCGTCGCCGCGCGACTCGCCGGCGACGCGCTCGAGGGTATGTACTACGACCCGATGGAGCCGTACTTTTCGGTGCGACCCCACGCCGGTGAGGACTCGCTCGTCCTGATCGGCGGCCAGAACCACCGCACCGGCCACGGCGGAACCACCACCGACCGGTATCGCGACCTCGAACGACAAGCCCGCAACCGCTTCGACGTCGAGTCCATCGAGTACCGGTGGGCCACGCAGGACTACACGTCGGTCGACCGCGTCCCCTTCGTCGGCGTAGCGGCCCCGCAGGTCAGCGACATCTACGTCGCGACCGGGTTCGGCGGCTGGGGGATGACCAACGGCACCGCCGCTGGACTGCTCCTCGCCGACCTGGTACGGGGACGCGACAACCCCTGGACCGACGTCTACGACCCGACTCGCTTCGAGTTCGGCGCGTCGAAATCCGACCTCGTCGAGCACAACAAACACGCGATGAAACACCTCTTCGAGGGGTACGTGGAGTCACACCCCGGCCTCGACCTCTCGGGACTCGACCGCGGCGAGGCGCTCGTCGCCGACGAGCGCGACGACCCCGTCGCCGCCTATCGCAACGGAGACGGACAGGTCCACGCCGTCTCCGCCGTCTGCCCGCACATGGGCTGTCTCGTCACCTGGAACGACGGCGAGGAGTCCTGGGACTGTCCCTGTCACGGGTCGCGGTTCGACGTCGACGGCTCCGTCCTCGACACACCAGCTATCGACGACCTGGACGCTGTCGACGTCTCGTCACCAGACCAATAAAAACTGCGGGCGAGTCGCATGCGGGGTCGTCGGCCGCTTACGTCCGTGCTGCCGGTTTCGCGACGTCAGTCTTTCGCGCCTCGTAGGTGCTGTACGCGCCGAGTAGGAACGTGAGCAGTCCGACCGCGATGTCGTTCCAGAACTCGATGTCTGTCTCTATCGCGGCCGTCCTCTCGGTCGACTCCTCGGGATCGACCCCGACGACCGCGTCGCGTTCCACGTCGGCCACCTCCTCTACGGGACCACGCTCGGCGCCCGGGCCGGGACCCGGACGGAAGCCGGCTGACTGCCGGTCTGACGGAGACTGGCTGCCCACTAGTCCGACGCGTGGTCAGTAACAGACGTGGAGGTAAGAATAAACGAATCCGTGCTAGTCGAGCGGGTGAACGTTACGGCCCTCGCCGTTTCACTGCCAGTTCATCCGTCCCGTGAGGCCGCCCTGTTGCTGTCCCACGCCCCGCTGACCGAAGCCGGTCAGCTCCTGAGTCGTCGAAACCGCCTGCAGGAGGGTGCTCGTGCACTCCTGACAGTGCGAGGACGGCGACAGCCACACTCTCGGACGCACTCCCGGCCGGCCTGCTGGAACGCCTGTACGATCCGGTTCGGGTCGGCTATCTGGGTACACTGGTCCGCACACCACCTGCGCACTACCCGAACACCTGAATCGCCTGTACAACGCTGTGGAGTGACGTCCGGTACCGCTGGGGTATCGTTCCGCCGAACTGCATCCCGCTCTCGTCGGTCCGAGTCGCTGTGTCGTGGATAGTCATCGAGCGTGAACCTATCGGCCACTTGGCCAAAAGTCCGTATATACCACCACGGTAGTGCTCGCGCTATCAGCCCGTTACTCCGTATTTTCGCCGTTTACGGTACTGAAACGCCGCTTACCGCGGCGCGCGGTTCACGAGTTTCCGGTTCACTTCACGGGAGTGTCTGCACCGAGTAGGAGACGAGTCGAAGCGCGCCCAGATCTTACGTAACAATTATTACGACCCTTCGCGTAATTCGTTACATAAGATATGGTTGACGGCGCAGACCGATCAGACCATCCCGGGTCGGCCGAGTCGGGCGATGCCTCCGGACGAGCCGAACACGAGAGTGGCGGAGAGACGGCGTCGGAGGCTCAGGAAAGCAGGTCACGAGAGACTCGAGGAAGCGAAACAGGAGAGAGTGAAGGACAGACGAGTGAAGGACAGACGAGTGAAGGACAGACGAGCGGAGACAGGGAGAGTAGAAAAGAGGAGGGTAAAGACCGGGAGAGAGGAGCCCGAGAAGACGGACTGCGTTCACCGTCGGACGACCGATTTGACGAGGAGCTCCCGAAGTACCTCCGAGAGGGACTGGCAAGACAGAACGTCGAAACGCTACGGATCGCACGTCGATACATCGATGCGCTCATCGACCGCAAGGACCGACCAGTCGTCCCCGAGGAGTTGCCCGAGACCGCGGAGCCCGTGAACGAGACCACCGATGGGTACGTTGTCGAAGAGTACGTGCGATGTGGGAAAGACAACTGTGCGTGTGCCTCCGGTGCCGAGAGCGATATGCACGGGCCCTACGAGTACCGGTACTATCGTGACGACGATGGGTCCCTGCACAAGGAGTACGCCGACAACGAGTGACGACCGGCTCGTGGGAGGTGCCGAACGAGAGCGGTCGATTCTCCCGGGACGGTTCCGGTCTGTCCGTTCTCGAAGCGTTCAAGCGAAAGAATTGATCGAGCGTTCGGCAGGACATACACACCACGTTTCC
>PXSD01000122.1 GCA_003023165.1 Halobacteriales archaeon QS_9_67_15
TCGGTGTCGCCCGAGCGCCCGTCTGCCGTCGGCCGGTCCGTTTCGTCTGTCATACTGTTCGTCCGATCACGACGAGGTTGACCGTCCGGACGGATAGCTTTTCGGACGGCGTTCGGAGTGGTGTTTAGTTTAGTTGTGAGTCAGCTGGAGCAGCGGCGAACAGCGTGAAAGCCCCGACGCGTTCGACTCCTGCGACTCGCTGCGCTCCTCACTGCGTTGCGGTGCTTGCGTCGTCTCGTACGTCGAACGCGTCGCCCCTTTCAGTCCCACCCGTGTCGGCTCACCAGTTAGTCTGGGCGGGCGGGACTGAAAGGGGCCGTCCGCTCCGAGAAGACGGGTGACGCAAGCACCGCAGCCGAGCGAAGCGAAGCGAGGAGCGCAGCGAACCCCTCGACCGGAGCGGACGGGGGCTTTCAGGCTGTTTCCAACGACTTTCTCGGGCGCAGTTATTTCACTAAACACGACCGCGTTCGGCACGTATTGATCGACCGAATCGGTCACTCAGAGACCGTGAACGTTCCCACCTGCTCGTCGCTCTCCGCGAAGCCGTAGCGGACCGCCTTCGTCCGGACGGTCGTCTCGCCCTCGGGCAGACAGACCGGTCCGGTGTAGAGCCGCCACTGCGGGTCGGTCCCGTCGCTTTCGACCGACTGGTCGGCGAGCGCGTAGCTCACGGACGCCCCCTGGGTGGCGCAGTAGAGCGACAGGGTCGCCGGTCCGTCGACCGCCAACCCGTCCGTTCGCGCGCGTCGCTCGCGATGGTCGGGCGCGTTGACCACGAACCGCGGCGCGGCCGTCTCGGGCTGTTCGCCGCCCCGGTATCGCTCCCACACCATCTCGGCTTCGGACCGGTCGCCGGCGTCGCCGACCCGGTCGCGCCACTCGTCCAGCGCGTCCCGGAATCGCTGGAGCGTGTCCGCGTAGTCCGGATTCTCGGCGAGGTTCTCGACCTCGTGGGGGTCGGTCCGGCGGTCGTACAGTTCCTCCGCGGGTCGGCGGGCGTCGAACCACTGCTCGGCCCCCTCCAACTCGCCGGCGGCTGACCGCACCAGGATCTCTCGCATCACCGGATGGCGGTTCCGGAAGGGGACCCACTGGCGGTAGGGCGTCCCCGGCCGGTAGTGGCGGAGGTAGGTGAATCGGTCGTCCCTGACCGCCCGGACCATGTCGTAGGTCTCGTCGTAGCGGTCGCGCGTGGCGAACGCGTAGGAGCGTCCCGTTGCGTCGGGACCGAAAAAGGGGCGACCGTCGGTGTATTGGGGCACGTCCAGCCCGCAGACCGAGAGCATCGCCGGCCCCAGGTCGACGAGACTCACGACGCGGTCGTCGACGGTTCCGCCCTCGACCTCGCCGGGCCAGCGGACGATCAACGGGACGTTTACCCCGGCATCGTAAGGCCACCGCTTGCCGCGCGGGAGTCCCTCGCCGTGGTCGCTCCAGAGCACGACGACCGTCTCCTCGGCCAGTCCGTCCGCGTCGAGGCGTTCGAGGAGGTCGCCCACCCACGCGTCCGAGCGAGCGACGTTGTCGTACTGCCGGGCGATGGCGAGACGAGTCATCTCGGTGTCGGGCAGATACGGCGGGACGTCGACGGCGTCGGGGTCGGTGTCGGGGTCCGCGACACTCCCCCCGAACTGGTCGTCGGTGCCGGGCTCCGTGGGGTCCCATTGGCCGCTCTCGTGAGTGACGCCGTTGGTCACCATCGCGAAGAACGGCTGGTCGACGTCTCTGGCGTCGTCCCACCAGCCGGCGCCGTCGCCGTGGTGGTCCCACAGTGTGTGCGGTTCGCCGAACTGGTAGTCCGCCTTCGAGTCGAGCGTGCAGTAGTACCCCGCACGTCTGAACAGTTCCGGGATGGCCGTGACGTAGTGGGGCGGGACGGCCTCGTACGGCGTCGGGAGTTCCGGCGCGTCGTCGTTGGTGTGGGTCGTCCGCATGTGGTGCGCGCCGATGGCGGCCTGGTGACAGCCGGTCATCACCGCCGCGCGACTGGGCGCACAGACCGGTGCCGTCGCGGCGGCCGCCGGATAGCGCCGTCCGTCGGCGGCGAGGCCGTCGACGTTCGGGGTCCTGGCGAGGTCGTCGCCGTAACAGCCGAGCCGTGGGCTGGTGTCTTCCATCGCGATCCAGAGCACGTTCGGCCGGTCGGCCCCGGGCATACCGGATGAGCGCTCGCTGGTCCCCTAAGCGTTGGTGCGGCATCGGCAAGCGAACCGCTGGACCGGCGTCGGGGCGCGGTCCACTGACGAACGTCGGCGAGCGACCGCGACTCAACAGACCGGTTTCGGGTCGACGCCCATCGCTTCGAGCGCGTCGACGTACGCCCCGTAGGCCGCGCCGACCACGCGCTCGGCCGCTCGCCGGGCGCGCTCCCAGTCGTCGTCCGACCCGCAGGCGGCGTCGAGCAGTTCGACGCCCTCGTCGAGTCGGTCCCCCGAGTCGGCCCGGAGGTCCCGCGCCAGTTCGGCCCGCCGCTCGTCGGCCTCGTTGACGAAGAAGTTCACCACCTGCAGGCGCGTCCGGTCGGCGACGAGCGGGCGGCCGACGAACGCGGCCGCGAGGCGTTCGACGGTCCCGTCGCAGTCGGCCAGCACGTCATGGAGCGGGTCGTCTGCGGCGTCGATCACGTCGGCGGCGTCCGCGTCGTCGTTCGGCAGGGCGGCCAACGAGTCGACGACGCGGTCGAAGTGGTCGGCCTCTCGCTCGGCGGCGGTCCCGAAGGCCGTGGCCGGGTCGCCGACCCCTTCGTCCGCCCACGCGCCGAACGTGTCGCGACCGCTCGCGGCCGACTCGGCGACGGTCCGGAGGACCGGTGCGCGTTCGAGGTCGGCACCGGTGGCCGCGACGAGGTACTTGTCTGACCCCAACCGGTCGAGTTGGGTCGCCCGGCCGTCGCGGACCGCCTCGACGAGTTCCTGACCGTTCATACCAGTCCGTTCGAGCGGCGAACGGGTATATGTACGGTCACCTCGGGTTCGCCGCCGGGGCGATGCCGTTCGTCAGCAGCGACGGGGTCGTCCCGCCGGAGGACCAGCGATGACCGAACCGGAAGCTCGGACCCGGATCGCCGACCACATCACCGAACACCCGGGCGTCTACTTCAGCGAACTCGTCCGCGGACTCGACCTCGCTCCCGGGCAGGTGCAGTACCACCTGCGGCAACTCGGCGACCGCGTGGTCGCGGCGGAGTTCCACGGCCGGACGCACTGCTACCCGCCCGACTGCGAACCGACCTCGACATCGTCGGGAAGCGACGCGACGAGCGTGGGCGCGTGACGCTCGTGCTCGAACGGCCACAGCGGACCGCTCGCCTGCTCCGGACGGTCGAGTCGTCGCTCCCGGAGCGGCTGGTCGACCGGTTCACACGGCTCGTCGACAGCCTGATCGCCGAGTAGCGGTCGCGAGACGTGAAGGCGGGCGGTTTCGAGACGTCGACCAGAACCCCCTTGTCCGACCAGTCGCTAGAAGCGCCTATGCCACCACGCCGCTCGCGGGGCGTCTCCCGCCGCGACTTCGTGAAGGCCGCGGTCGCCATCGGCGGTGCCTCGGCCCTCTCGGCCTGTCTCGGCCGCGAGGACCCGGACCTCCCCGGTGGGCCCGACGACCTCTCGGCGCTGCCCGACCGCCAGCACGCTTGGAACGACGCGCTCGCGACCGACGACCACGGCAACCACGTCCCGCCGCGCCACCACCTCCTCCTGTACCTCGACTACGCCGGCGACGGCACGCCGACCGACGACGACCGCGACACCGTCGAGACCGCGCTCCGGTCGCTCGAACACGCATACCCGCGGAGCACGGACGACGGTGACGTCGGCCTCCTGTTCACGGTCGGCTACGCGCCGGCGTACTTCGAGCGCTTCGACGAGGCCCTCCCCGAGCGCGTCGACCTGCCGGCGCCCGAACCGCTCGCGCCCTTCGAGGACCCGACGCCGGACGAGCCCGACGCCGTCGTCCACCTCGCGAGCGACTACGGGTCGGTCCTCCTCGCCGCCGAGGAGGGGTTGCTCGGCGAGGCGACCGAGGTGAACGGGCGCGAGCTGGACGCCACGTTCGAGGGCGTCTTCGAGCGCGCCGCGCTGGCGGGGGACGGCCCGAACCGCCGGACGGGCTTCATCGGCGAGGGCTTGCCAGCCGAGAACCAGGACGTGACCGGGATCCCGGACTCCGAGCCGGTCTCCGAGGACTCGCCGCTGTACATGGGCTTCGAGTCCGGCTTCGAGAAGACCCAGGCCACCGAGGACCGCGTCACCATCGACGGGGGACCGTTCGCCGGCGGAACGACCCAGCACGTCTCGACGATGCACCTGAACCTCGACCAGTGGTACGAACAGGACACCCGCTACCACCGCGAGGCGACGATGTTCTGTCCGGCCCACGCCGACGAGGACCGCATCGAGGGCACCGGGGAGAACCTCGGCGACACCAGCGGCGTCGGTGCCTGCGCCGCCGGCGTCGAGGAAGACGCCCGCGAGAAGGGAGTCGTCGGTCATGCCCAGAAAAACGCCCGCGTCCGCGAGGACGGCCGGCCGGTCATCCTCCGGCGGGACTTCGACTCGACGGACGGCAACCAGGCCGGACTGCACTTCCTCGCGCTCCAGCAGGCAGTTTCGGACTTCGTGGCGACCCGCGAGGCGATGAACGGCTCCGACGTGGCGGACGAGGCCGCTGTCGGCCAGCGCGCGAACAACGGCATCCTCCAGTACATCAACGTCCGCCGTCGCGGCAACTATCTCCTGCCGCCCCGCGAGTCACGCGCGCTCCCGACGCCGTCGGCGTAGTCGCGCCGCGGTCCGCCGACCACGCGTTCGAGCGCTCAACCAGAAACCGTATTTAAATCAAGCCGATAGGAGCAGGCATGCACAGACGACGCTTTCTCGCCGCGGGTGCGGCCGCGGCGTCGGTCGGGCTGGCCGGGTGCCGGTCGCTGTTCCAGACGCGGTCGGCCCGGTCGCCGCCGCTCGTCGAGGACCGCCCCGACGCCGTCTACGTCCCCAGCCACAGCGAGGGGATGGCGATGGTCGACACCGCAGACGCGGGTGACTACCGCGTCGCGCTCACCTACGCCCGCCCGCACCGCTTCTGGCTGGTCAACGGCGACCGCACGAACAAGGTCGAGATCGGCGGCGCGGACTCGCTGCACCTCATGACGACCGTCTGGGACCCCGAGACCGGGGTGGTGATCCCCAGCGGCGCGATCACGGCGACGGTCACCAGCGGCGGCGAGTCGCTCGCCAGCGGCAAGACGCTCTGGCCCATGCTCTCCCAGAACATGGGCGTCCACGCCGGCGACAACCTCCAGCTCGACGGCGACGGCACCTACGACGTCGAGGTCGCCGTCGGCCCGCTGTCGGCCCGCCGAACGGGCGCGTTCCGCGACCGCTTCGGCGAGCGCGGGACCGCCTCGTTCACGCTCGAGTTCGAGCAGTCGGCGTTCGACGACCTCCCCTTCCAGCGCCTCCCGGAGCGCCAGGGCGACCGCGGCGCGCTCGACCCGATGGACATGGAGATGCTCCCCGTCTCGGAGGCGCCCGCGGTCGCGGACCTGCCCGGGACTGTCATCGGCGAGGAGACGAGCGGCGACGCCGTCTTCGCCGTGACGCGGCTGGACTCCCCGCCCGCCGGTGCCACTGACTCGGAATCGGGTGACGATGAGAGCACCGAGACCGCCGCCGACGGCGACGGCAGCGACGACGGCGACAACGGCAACCGTTCGTACCTTGCCGTTTCGCTGCGGACGCCACACAATCGCTATCCGGTCCCGATGGCCGCGCTCTCGGCGACGGTAACACGTGACGGGAACAGCGTCTTCGAGGGAGCGCTCCCTTCGACTGTCGACCCCGAACTGGGGTACCACTACGGCGCGCTCGCGGCCGTCCAGCCGGACGACGAGCTGACGATATCGGTCGACACGCCGCCGCAGGTCGCCCGTCACGAGGGCTACGAGACGGCGTTCTTCGAGTTCTCGGACGTGTCGCTGACCGTCGACGAGTAGCGCCTGCCCGCGGTGACCGCCGGCGCGTTGCGCTGGTCGACGAGTATCGCCCCTCAGGTCCGCATGATTCCGACGTAATCGCCGCCCGAGTCCGTGAGCCGTTCCTCGGGCTCGATGGCCTCGACGAACTCCCAGGGGGTCTCCGCGGCTAACTCGGCCATCGTCTCTGGACCGGCCATGAGGTAGTCGTGCCACGGCGTCGCGTACACCTCGTAGCGGACGCGGATCCGGAGCGCACCCGGTAAGCGGCCCCGCTCGCGGTTCCGTTCGTGATAGGCCAGGTGGTGTTCGTCGTCGGTCGCGGTGGGGTCGCGGCTCTGTCCGACCAAGACCGCGTCGTCGGTCGCCACCTCGGCCAGCGCGCGGAGCCGTTCGGGAGCCGCCTCCGCGGTCCCGACCAGCCCGAAGTTGTTCCCCATCATGATGACCGCGTCGAAGGTGTCCGGTTCGAAGGCGTCGGCCACGTCGGCGACGTCCACCTCGCGTACGTCCTCGACGCCGCGGTCGCGGGCCACCTCGATGGCGCCGGGCGAGACGTCGATCCCGGTCACGTCGTGGCCCCGCTCCTGAAGGTGGAGTGCGTGCGAGCCGGGCCCACAGCCGACGTCGAGGACGCGTCCCTCGACGCGGTCCAGCCCCTCCCTCACGATCTCCGGCCAGTCCTCGTGGTCGGCGAAGTAGCCATCGACGCTGTTTGACCCGATCTAGCCGTCGTCGCGTTCGCTCACCTCGACCACATCCGTGCCGGCGTAGTGGTCTCTCACCAGAGCGCCGAATGCGTCCGATCCGTCCATGTGATCGCTGCCGTTCGCTCCGCCTTAGACGCAAGGGGTGGTGTGAGAGCGAACCACACGCCCGCCGGGCGAAATAGTAAGGGACGACCGGTCCCCGAGTCGGGGTATGTACCTCGCAGACCGGACGTGGCCCGAACTGGGCGACTACTTCGCCGAGGAGTCGCTGGCGCTCGTCCCGCTGGGCTCGACCGAACAGCACGGTCCGCACCTCCCCGAATCGACCGACCACCGCATCGC
>PXSD01000123.1 GCA_003023165.1 Halobacteriales archaeon QS_9_67_15
GACGCAAGTGACGCTGGACCTCCGGTCCCGCTAATCTGAGGCCGTAGCCCTCAGACACCGCGGGGCGAAGCCCGAGGAGCGAAGCGAGGGTCACGCGAGGTGCAGCCGAGCGTGACCTCGATAGACGAGCGGAGCGAGTCTATCGGTGCGCGGGAGTGCAGACGGCCGGGGCTTTCACGCTGTTCGCGGTTCCAGTAACACCTGCGCTAGTGACGGTTTCACCGCCTGCCATCGGTCACACTCACCGTTCAAACCCGCACTTCACCGGGCGACGCGCACACGAAACGTCGAAGTACGGGGGGTCCGAAGGCGAGCACATGGCAACTCTCGCAGAATCCGGGGTCGAACTCGTCAACAGTCTCATCGAGCTGCCGGGTCACTTCGCGGACGTGGCGATGCACGACCCGATAAGCGCGGTCTTGGTCGCGTTCGGTGCGCTGTTCGTCGTCGCGCCCTCGGCCGTGTTCGGCTACCTCTCGCTGGGCGCGTTCCTCTCGCTGTTCACCGTCGAGACGTCGCCGCCGCCGGAAGCCCGGTAGCCGGCACTCGCCGCTCAGCTCTCGCCGAGCAGTTCGATGGCCCGCTCTACGTCGGGACCCAGCGGCGCGGCCGCGACGAAACTGTCCGCGTGCGCCAGCACGGCGTCGATCTCTTCCGTCACTTCCTCGGGCGTTCCCGCGATACAGAAGGCGTCGAGCATCGCGTCCGTAACGAGCCCCGCGGCCTCGCGGAACTCGCCCGCCGAGACGGCCTCGCCGACCTCGTTCGCGGCCGCGCGGTCGACGTCGTGGCGTTCCAGTACGGGCGGCGGCGCACCGCCGGCGACGAACGCGACCGGGAAGCGGGCGGCCTCGCGGGCCGCCGCGCCGTCCTCGGCGACGCTGACCGAGGCGTAGGCGGCGAAGTCGAAGTCGCCGCGGTGGTCGGGTCGGTCGTCGAGTCCCGCCGCGACGCGGTCGCTCGCCCACTCGTAGTCGCGGGGGTGCGCGCCGTTGAAGAGGACGCCGTCGGCGTGTTTGGCCGCCATGCTGGTCATGTGCGGTCCCTGCGCCCCGACGTAGACCGGGATCTCGCCGGCGTCGTAGTTCAGACTGGCGTCCTCGGCCGCGAACGTGCCGTCGTGGTCGACGCGCTCGCCGTCCCAGAGCCGCCGGGCGACTTTGAACGTCTCCAGCACGCGCCGGAGGGGGGTGTCGGGGTCGAATCCGAGGTTGGAGAGCGTCGACGCGTCGCCGGGGCCGACACCGAAGACGCCGCGCCCGTCGCTGTACTCCTCGAGCGTCGCCATCCGGGAGGCGAGCGTCACCGGATGGGTCTCGTAGGGGTTGGCCACGCCCGGACCGAGGTCGATCCCGTCGGTCGCACCGGCGATGGCCGTCAGCGCGGCGAACTGGTCGCGGTTGTTGTAGTGGTGGCTGACGAACGCGGCGTCGAAGCCGGCGGCCTCGGCGGTCTCGCCGAACTCGGCGAGCGTCGCGACGGGCTGCTCCGGCGTGAGCTCGACCGCTCTCATAGCTCGACCTCCTCGGCGTCTGCGTCGGGGCTAGCCGTCTTTCCGTCTCCGCGGTCTCCGTCGTCGGCCCCACCGCCTCCGTCGTCGTCGTCTCCGTCACCGTCGCTGTGTCCGTTCACCTGCCGCAGCCGGTCCTTGTCGTAGTCCCACTCTCGGAGCGCGTCGCGGACGTAGTCGGCGTTCTCGGCGCGGAAGAGCCCCTCGCTGGGCTCGTGGTCGCCGAACTCGAAGCCGCGGACCACGACCACGGGGAGGCCGTCGTCGCCCTCGCCGGTGAGGAGGTTCGCGGCGGCGGCGAGCTCGTCGGCGACGGCCTCGACGGTGACGCCGAGGTCGCGGCCGTCGCGGTCGGATTCGCCCCGCCAGTCCCGCGCGGCGGGCATCCCGGCGAGGCCGATGGCGACGCCGCGCTGGCCCTGTCGGAAGGGGCGACCGGAGGTGTCGGTGACGATCACGGGTGCGCCGAGTGTTCCGTGGATCCGCTCGGCGCTGGCCGAGGGGTCTTCGGGGAGGAGCAGCAGGTCCGCGTCGGGGACGTTCGAGCGGTCGATACCGGCGTTGACGGAGATGTGGCCAAAGTGCGTGACCGCGAGCATGAGCGGTTCCTCGGTGAGCAGTTCCGCGCTCTCGTCGAGGACGGCCTGTGCGAAGCGGGGGTCCCTGGCCTCGCCGGCGAGGTCGCCGATGCGGTCGGCGATCCACATGGCGCGGTCGCCGGGGTCGAACTCGGAGAGGTCGGCCTGTCGGCCTTCGGCCTTCGAGACGATAGAGTGCGAAACACAGACGACGTCGTCCTCCCGGAGGTCGACCCGCTCGGCGATCAGCTCGCCCACGTCGTCGCCGGGGCGGACCTCGGGGAGGCCATCGACTGCGAACAGTTCCATACCGGCTCTCCGTCCCGCCCCGGCAAAAACACCCCGCTACGAGCAGGCTTCGCCCGAGTCCGTGACGGCGGCACCCTCGCATCGAACGCGGGTGTCTCGCGTGTCGACTCGAAACGGTAGTAGGCGCGAAACCGCTCAGACGTGAGCATGACCGACGCCCCTGTCGCCGACAGCGTGACGCTCTCGCCGGCTCTGTCAGAGGCGTCTGCAAGCGCGCGATCCGGACGTGAGCACCGGTGGTGTACTGGAGGCTGCTCGCTCGCTGGTGCTACCTTGCTGCTCGGTCGATCAGGTCTCGTGAACGGTCACGTCCAGGTCGCCGTCGGAGACGTCGGCGGTCATCATGGTCGTCCGGTCGGCGGGAGCGGCCCCGGTCGCGCTCCCGGGGTTCAGGATCCGGACCCCGTCGTGCTCGCGGTCGACGACCTCGTGGGTGTGGCCGGCTATGCCGACCCGCGGTTCGTTGGCCGCCTCGCGGACCGCTCGCGCGACCCGGTCGGTCCAGCCGCGTTTCGAGCCGGTGCCGTGGAGGACGACGACCGTCACGCCCTCGAACTCGACCGATACGCGCTCGGGCAGTCCGACGTGGGGGTCCATGTTCCCGGCGACGGCTGTCAGGTCGCCGGTCAGGTCCCGCACGTCGGCCAGCGCGCCCTCGGAGTCGAAGTCGCCGGCGTGGATCACGTGGTCGGCCGAGCGGACCCGCTCGCGGAACGCGTCGGGGATCCGCTGGGCCCGGGACGGGATGTGCGTGTCGCTGAGGATGGCGGTCTCCATGCGCCGCGGTTCGGCCGGCTCCCTCAAGTCGGTTTGGTCGCCCGGTCGTCGTGCCGGGGATCCCGCCACGCACCCCGAGGCTGATACCGGACGACGACAAATTCCCACACGAGCGATGTCCGAGCGCAGCGACGCGGAGCGTCACCCGAACAACGTCGACCTCACTGAGACCCACGTCGTGACGGTCTTCCTGCGCGATCGGAGCGACGTGCTCCTGCTGCAGCGAAGCGACGCCGTCGGGTCCTACAGCGGTCGGTGGGGTGCGGTCGCCGGACACGCGGAGGGCGAGACGCGACCGGAGGGAGCGTCTCGGAAACGCGAACGGGGGGCGCGCGGCGCGAAGCGAACCGTGAGCGACGGGGACCCCGACGACGCGGCACTCGAGGAGATCCGCGAGGAGACCGGTCTCGACGCGGCGGCAGACACCACGCTGGTCCGTCGCGGCGACTCGTTCGAGGTCACCGACGCCGACCTCGGCAAACGGTGGCTCGTCCACCCGTACCTCTTCGACTGCGACTCCCGTCATATCGAGCCGAACGAGGAGACGGCCGACTTCGAGTGGGCGTCGCCGACGGCGATCCTCCGCCGCGAGACGGTCCCCGACCTCTGGACGTCCTACGACCGGGTGCGTCCCACAGCCGAGACCGTCGCCGCCGACCGCGACCACGGCTCGGCATCCCTCTCGGTGCGCGCACTCGAAGTCCTCCGCGACGAGGCGGCGCTGGCAGTCGAACGCACCGGTGAGGGAGCCGCCGAGGAGACGGCAACCGGTGACGGGACGACCGAACGTTCGTGGGCCGACCTCACCGCCGTCGCTCGGACACTACTCGAGGCCCGTCCGTCGATGGCGGTCGTCACCAATCGCGTCAACCGGGCGGTCCACGCGGCCGGCGAATCTGCGACCGCCGCCGCGCTCGAAACGGCTGCCCGCGAAGGGATCGACCGCGCGCTCGACGCCGACGACACCGCGGCAGCGACCGCCGCCGACCGACTGCCGGACCGCGTCGCCACGCTCTCGCGGTCGGGGACAGTCGCGGACGCGGTCGAACGAGCGGACCCTGCGGCGGTCCTGGTGGCCGAGTCGCGACCCGGTCGCGAGGCCGTCGGGACAGCCGAGCGCGTCGCCGAGCGGACGGACGCGGCGGTGACGCTGACGACCGACGCCGCGCTGGCGGAGCAGCTGGCGACCTTCGACGTCGCGGCGCTGGTCGTCGGCGCGGACACGGTCCTGCCGGACGGGTCGGTCCTCAACAAGGTCGGGACGCGGGCCGCGGCGACCGCCGCCGCGAGCGAGGGGATCGACTGTCTCGTCGTCACGGCGAGCGACAAGATCGCGCCGGCGGACGGCGACCGCGGAGACGCGGCCGCGGACCGCTCCGTCGGCCCCGAGGACCGGTCCGTCGACCGCGAGGAACGCGACCCCGCGGAACTCTACGACGGCGACGCCGACCTGCACGTCGCCAACCCGACGTTCGACGTGACGCCCGCCGACCGGGTCGACGCGCTCGTGACCGAGCGCGGGGTGCTCGACGCCGACGAGGTCCGAGCCGTCGCCGCCGAACACCGAACGCTGTCCGAGTGGGACGAATAGTTAGGGGGCGCCGCGTTCGACCAGCGCTCCGTCGCTACAGCGGTCCGAGGCCGACCGCGCCCAGCGCCTAGAGCGCGAGGACGACCCCGAGCGCGAGGACGATGACGCGCCAGGCGACGCTCAGGAGGACGCGACCGGCGAGGGTCACGACCAGCACCGCCACCAGCACCCCGACGAGCATCGGTGGGGATGTGAACGGGCCGGCGAGCATCGGTTCGAACGCGGACGGATCGGTGAGCAGCGACGGTGACGACCTACGAGCGGTTCACCGCGGACCATCCGAACGGGCGTACCCTCCAGCCGGTGAAGGGGACGGGCGCCGGCGACGTCGTGACGGACACGGTCGGCGGCCTCGACATCGTCGCGTTCTGCGTCGACGACGCGATCCACGCCTTCGAGAACGTCGGATACGACTTCGAGCGAGTCGGCGGTGACGATGCGGCGGACAAACGGGAGCGGTTCCGCGCTGACGGGACGACATGGGACGGGATCACCGGCGTGAGCGCCGACGGGCGGGAACTCGAACGGGTCCCCGCCGGCGGTCTCTACGCGTTCGCGTGGCAGGGCGACCACGGGTCGAACGCCTTCTACGAGCCCTGAAGCCCGTCGCCCGCGACCCGATCAGGACTCGTCGAGAGCGACCGGGACACCCGCCTCGGCCACGTCCGCGGCGAACGAGCGGGAGTCCGTCTCGAGGGTCGAGAACGTGTTGTAGTGGACGGGGACGACGAGCTCCGGCTCCATCCGGGCGGCGAGGACAGCGGCCTCGTGGCGGTCCATCGTGAACCGCGGGCCGATCGGCGGGCAGAACACCGACGCCTCGACGTTCTGGTGCGGCCCCAGCGCGTCCGTGTCGCCGGGGTAGAGCACGCGCTTGCCCTCGACGTCGACGAGGAACCCGCAGCCGAACCCCTCGGGGTGGAACGGCGTCCCGTCCGGGCGCGTGTGGGGACCGTTCGGTTCGTTGTACGCCGGGACGGTCCAGATGGGCACGTCGCCGACCGTGATGCTGTCTCTGTCGCCGACGGTCACCACGTCGCAGGGGAGCGACGAGAGCGGCGGCAGGTCGCGGTCCTCGACCTGGTCTTCGATGGCTTCGAAAGCGACGACCGTCGTGTCCTCGCCCGCGACTCGCTCGACGCCGTCGGGGTCGTAGTGGTGGACGTGCGTGAGACAGACGACGTCGGCGTCTTCCGACCGGTAGTCGCGGCCGGGCGGGTGGCCGATACCCTCGGTGTCGGGCTCGTACTCGCCGGTGAGGACGCCGTACCGTCCCGGATCGGTGTAGACGACGGTCCCCTCGCCCGCGAACCGGAGCGTGGCGTAGCCCAGCCACTCGACGGTGACCCCATCGTGGCGCACGGTCATTGCCTCGAATACGCGCCCCGGCCCACATAAGTCGGGTGCTTGTCCGTCGCATTCGGCTCCCACTCCAGCAGTCCCGACAGAACACTCTTCAGTGTCGTCGGGAAATAGGGGGCCATGGCCAGCGCGGCATCCGAGCTGACCGAGCCGCACGTCCTCGCGAGGACGAAGCGTGAACTGTTCCCGGCCGACGCCGACGATGCGGGGTACGTGGTGGCGGACACGCAGTTCGCCCGGGAGTACTGGGCTGCAGACCAGCCGATCCGGGCCGACGTGAAGGAGACGCTGGCCCCGTTCAATCACGTCCGCGTCGGGAGCGGCTACCCGGATCTGCTCGGTGTCCGACCACTCGATAGCGACCTGCTGGCGGTCGACCGACTGGGCGGTGACCCGCCGCTCGTCGCGGTCGAGTCGATGTCGAACGCGGCGTATTGCAGGCGTACGACCGCCTCCACGAGGCGAACGTCGCGTTCGTCGCCGCGCCCGACCGCGCGATCACGCCGGCCGAGCGGACGCTCGCACGCGAACTGAACGTCGGCGTCCTCGGCGTGACCGACGATTCGGTTCGGGTCCTGGAACGGCCGCGCGTCGTCGGCAACCGGACCAGCGGCGAAGCCACTGCCATTCGGTTCCAGGCCAGCGCGCAGGGGGTCGCCGACATGAGCTTCGGGCTGAACCACCCGAAAAACTACCTCGGCGTTCCGCTGGCGGTCCACCTCGGGGACGACCCCCGAGCGGTCGTCGACAATCGCATCGTCGGCGCGGTCGACGACGCGTTCAGGGGTGCCGCGTTCCTCGACCTGGTGGATGACTCGCGAGCCCGGGTGGCGCTCACGTCGCTCGGTGAGGAAGTCGTCCGGTTCGCCCTCAGAGAGTACGGGTCGGTCGACGCGGCACTCGCCGAGTTCGAGCGCTGGAAGGGGTCTCGCAAACGGTTCGTCGATGTCGCTCCCCGCTGGGGCGAGGTCGCACGTCGCGTCGTGTTCGCGTACCCGGCGACGCAACTGCTCGTCGAGGAACTCCAGCAGATGCAAGACGACGCGGTCGCCGACCCGTCGCTGGTCGACCTCGTCGAGTGGTTGCACGTCCAACATCCGACGTTCACCGTCGAACTGTTCGTCCGCGGCGACGGCGATGTTCGAGAGCGCGTCCTGACCGAGGACGGCGACGTTCGTACCACGCCGGCGTCGTCACCGAGCGCGGCTCCGAGCCGTCGAACCTCGACCCGACGGCCGATACGTGGGTACTTCGTCACCCCCTCTCGTCGAGATAGCGACGAGAACAGGTGGGCCCCGCAGAGACGGCGGGTCGATAAACGAGTTTTTGACCCCTGACTGGCTACGCTCTCACGGTGGCGATGACGAGCAGTTACCCCCACTGAGCCCCTGTTTCTATTAACAAATCAGCCGTTCCAAAGCATTGCTTTCGGTGGCACTGTCTAGTCGAGAGATCGAGGAACAAGGAGGTCGTAGTGAGTTCTGTCCATGAAGCTCGCAGACCTCCTCAGAGAAGGTTTAGACGTAAGGGATCAATACACTTGAAGGAATAAGCGGACGCCGACACCCGTGCGATTTCAAACAGTGGCGATGCGAATCGACCGCTTTCACTCGTTTTAGCGGGACAGTCGATCGAGCGCGAAACGCTGGCTGTGGCGGTTCAGACACTACTACAACCGACATCGACCGAATCAGGCATTAGATGGCCGCACTCCTGCCGAGGAGGTGCTGAACTAGACAGTGTCAAAAGATCCAAGAAGCAAAAAGGAAACACATCAGTCGAAAGCCTGACTCTGGCACACCCCATTTATACCCGTATCTACGTTTCCATCATATCGAACCGATGTCCTACCGCTCAGGAAGCGTCCACGCCTGCTCGATGTCTACGAGTTCGTCCGGGTTCGGGAGCGTGTTCGCAGGCCGTTCGACGATGTCCATGATCTCTGCAGCTCTGAACACCCGGTTCTGCTCGTTGCCGGTTATCTCTTCGACGACGCCGTCCGCTTCGAGTTCGTCGACGGCGTTGTTCGCGGTCTGGTAGACGACGCCGATCCGCTCGCTCGCTTCCCGGACCGTGAAGTACGGGTCTTCGAACAGCGCGAGCGACAATCGGCGGACGGACTTCGCCGCGTCAGCGTAGCGACGTTCGTACTCCGTGCGTGTGTCGACGAGCAGTCTCGCGCGGACGAATGCCTCCTCGGCCTGCTCGCGGATACCGCGCAGGAAAAACTGCAGCCACTCGTCCCACGCGCCCTCCTCACTCACGGCCAGCAATCGGTCGGCGTACTCGGTCCGGTAGCGTTCGATGTACGAACTCAGGTAGAGCATCGGATAGTGGAGCAGACCGCTCGCGACGAGCATGAGAACAACGAGCAATCGACCGACCCGTCCATTGCCGTCTTTGAACGGATGGATCGTCTCGAACTGGTAGTGCGCGACCGCGATATCGACCAGGTCTGGCCAGTCTGATCCCCGCTGGACGAACCGTTCGAAATCGTCCATCAGTCGCTCGATACCGTCGGGCTTCGGCGGGACGAACCGGATTCGCTTCCCCAACCCCTGCGGACTCTCCTCTTCGATGACAGCGTACCCCGGACGGTACTGCCCTGGGAGCGGATTGGCGTCTTTCGATCGACCTTCGACGAGCAGCTCCTCGTGGAGGGACTTGACGAGTTCCGTCGTGATGCTCTCCCGTTCGATGCCTGCAGTCTGGAGAAAGGAGATCGCATCGTCGAGCGCCCTGATGTAGTTGCGCGCCTCTCTGACGTCGGCCTCGTGGTCGGTCTCGACCGTCTCCCGGATCTCGAGTTCGCCGATGTCGTAGCGATAGATATCGGAGACCGTGACGGCCGTCCCTTCGACCTGGGAGGACTGCTCCGCTTCCTTGTATACGAACGAACTGAACACCGCGCCGGGGTTGTCGATCTCGCTCCCGAGCCCTTCGAGTCGCCCGAGTGCCCACATCGCTCTCGATACCTCCTCGACGACATTGTCGGAGAGCTCCAGTGCTGGCGGCAGTCTATCCGGAAAATACGCCTTCGGGAGCTGTTCGTCGGTTCGCAACGGCATGTACTGACCAGGTGCCGCCGAAGGGAGATCGTATCCGTCCTCCATTGCCGGCCATTTGATGACCACTGATTAAAAATTTATGCAAAAATCTAAAATAAAGAGGACGTCGCTCCCGCAGCAATGTGAATCTCAAGAGCAGAACCACTTTCGGGAGGCGCTCCTCGTGGCCACTTTCGAATTTCAGCCGGAGACGGATTGAATATCCTTTTGATGCGTGACGGACTAGCTACTCCTGGTGGCGATGACGAGCAGTTACCCCCACTGAGCCCCTTGTGACGAGGACGTTTCCCGAGCCACCGTCTCTCCAGTTCCGGAGCGACGGCGCTCGACTGTGGGGTGAGCGGTGCGACTGCTCAGAACGGTGCCATCGATTCGTCACTCGACTCGCTGTCGGGCTCGGCCGCTTCGAGCGGGCCGTCCCAGGCTTCCAGCCCGCCGTGGAGGCTCTCGACCGGGCCGTCGACGCCCTCGTAGGAGCCGACGAGCCGCGCCGCCTGCACGCTGGCCTTGCCGTGCGGACAGACCGTCACCACGCGGTCGGCCCCGTCGAGTTCTTCGACGCGGTCGGTCAGTTCCGGTGCCGGGATGTTCTCGCTGCCGGGGATATGCCCCTGTTCGTACGCGCCCGGGTTGCGGATGTCGACGATCCGCGGTTCGATGTCGCCGGACCGGTCGTCGGACTCGTCCGTATTCAGGAACTCCCGCAGTTCGTCGACAGGGATCTCGCCGTCCATCGTTAGTCGCTATCGTCGTCAGACGGCATAGGTTCGTCGGACTGCACCGATGGCGACGCGAGTTTCCGGCGAGGAGCGGCTACAGCAACCCCTCCTCGCGGGCGAGGAGAACGCCTTCGATGGTCGCGTCGTTGGCGGGCTGGCGGCGCGCCACGTCCAGCGCGTCGTCGACCGGGACGGTCGTCACGGAGAGGAACTCGTTGCCGTCGAGGTCCCTGCC
>PXSD01000124.1:0-16295 GCA_003023165.1 Halobacteriales archaeon QS_9_67_15
CGCACGTCCCGAACCAGGCCGTGCCGTCGCGGGCGAATGTACTTCCCCTCGACCGTCCCGAGATAGGTCGGCTGGAAGTACCACCCGAACGCCCGGTGCGTCCGTGAGGGGCGGCGGCGCCACCCCGCCCGACAACTCCCGTCTCACCTGTCGTAGCGGCGGGGTGTTGAGTGTCGAGAGGGGTCGCAGTTCCAAACCGTCCCAGTTAGCGTTGGAGTACGGTCTTTACTCCGTCTTCGTGGGTGTCTGACTGGACTCACAGTACGAATCGTGGTCTGGGCACTTTTTCGACGGCCTTCACCCCCGGAGTCAAGTCGTTCGAGGATCGCAGATTCTCGTGATCACGGACATCTCCGATTTCCGGACGACTTGACCCCGAGGCACTCGGCCTGCTCCGCCAGGTAAACCACGGCCAGCTCGTGCAACGCGGGATGGGGTTGCGCGGGCGGTCTCGCCGACTGGACCGCCGACAGCGCACCTCGCAGCGGTCGCTCCTCTGTGACTGCCAGCGCGACGGCCGCGAGCGTCGCGCTCCGCGAGACGCCGTGTGAACAGTGTATCAGGAGCGACCCGTCGCCGACGAGACGGCAGGCCGCGTCGGCCGCTGACTCGAAACTCGTCCAGTCGGCTTCGTGGCCGTCGACGAGTGGCCGATGATGGGTTGTCAGGGGCTGTGGGTCGTGCGTCGCGGACAGCACGTGGTCGAACGACCGGTCGTGTCGGCTGGGGTCCGCCGCGTGGACGTTTCCGAGGAAGCAGTCGCGGTCGCCGACCCGTCGAACGATCGGGTCGTCGCGGCGATGACCGAACGGTCGGACGACGGCCTGTCCGTCTCGCCACCAGTCGGGTCCATGCATGGCTGTCGAGCGAGAGAGTCGGGTGGCGAAACCGGACGATCCGTTCGCGTTACTCCTCGTAGGCGAGGTTCATCACGAACTGCGAGAACGTGTCGCTGTGGGCGTTGACCTCGTCGTCGCCGACGAACGGCGAGAGCATGTCGCCGGCCATCAGCAGCGAAAAGTCGAGGTCGCGAGCCGCGGGGGTCAGGTAGTAGGTGTTGTGGCCACTGTAAACGGTCTCCTCGCGCTGGATGAGGTCCCGGTCGGCCAGTGCGTCGGCGATGCGGCTGCCCTTGCGTGAACTCACGTCCAGTTCCTTCCAGAAGTCGCTCTGGTGGATACCGCCCGTCTCCCGGATGAGTTCCAGTCCCACGCGCTCGTCCTCGTTGAGTTCGGCTTCGGCAGCAGCCATACCAGTTAGGTCCGTGTCTCCGCCGTTTAAATTTGGCTGTCCGCGTCCCGGTAGTCAGTCTCACACGGGGGGCCGTCGGCGTATCGGTAGCGCGACCCCTCGCGACCGATCTCGATCAGCGACGACGACCGCGTGCCGAAGCGGTCGCGGTGAACGCAGACGCCGTACTCGTGGTCGGAGACCACGTCCGCGGCGCGGTCGAGCCACCCGGTACTCGCCTCGCCGGGTTCGGGTCGGAGCGCGGTCGCCACCTTGCCGGCGTTCTGTGCCTGCGCTTCGCCGGCTTCCGTGCGCGACTCGGGGATGGCGTAGTCGCCGTCGGCACCGACATTGACCACGACGTGGACCCCGGAGTCGAAGTTCCGCACTCCGCGAGTCTCCCCGTCCCACTCGACGAGCAGCGCGGCGTTCGAATCCGCCAGGACGAGATTGAACCCGTCGTAGGTCCGGTCGTCCAGTTCGCGCTCGACGAGCCGCGCCGCGTCCTCGGCCGAAGACTGTCCGAGGGCATCGCGCACGAGCAGTCCGCGGGAGCGCTCGGCGCGGCGCTCGGCGCTCGCGGCGCTACTGTCACCGTTCGCTCCCTCAGACCGCGCCTCGATTCGGTCGACCTCGCGGCTCGCGGGTCGCTTCGCCCCCCGCTCGCTAATCTGAGGTACTCCCTCCGGTCGCGCTTCGCTACCTGTCCAGCGGTTCGTGATCGCGACGAAGACGCCGTGTTCGTTGTAGCCGATCCACGTCCCGCCGGCCTCCTCGTCGCGCGGAGCGAGGACGCGCGGCGACTCGTCGATCACTTCGGGCGGCGTCGACAGCCTTTCGAGCAGTTCGTCGCGGTTGGCCGCGGCGACGACCGGGGCGTCGGTGAAGACCTGCCAGGCGAAGACGAGTGTGCACACGACTCGCGATAGGCGGCCGACGGGATTAAATGTCGCGCTGGGGATTCAGTCCGTCCGCGCGTCGACGAGTCGGTCCCGAACGGCGTCGCGGTCGACGGTCCCCGAGTGTGTCCGCGGGAGTTCGTCGGTGAACGCGACGGTCTTCGGGACCGCGAAACCGGCCAGTCGCTCGCGAGCGGCCTCCCGGACGCGCTGTGGGGAGAGCGTCGTCGCCTCCGACGCTGACTCGACCGGGACGACGAGCGCGGCGACTCGCTCGCCCCACTCCTCGTCTGGAAGTCCGACGACGGCCACGTCCTCGACGCCGTCGGCGGCACGGAGCGCGTCGACCACTCGCGTGGGATGGACGTTCTCCCCGCCAGTGACGATGGCGTCGTCGACGCGCCCGACGACCCACAGACGGCCCTCGTCGTCTGCGTACCCGAGGTCGCCGGTGTGGAAGCCGCGCCCGCCGAAGGCGCCCGCGGTCTGGTCGGCGTCGAGATATCCAGGTGTGACGGTCGGTCCGTCGACGACCAGTTCACCGGTTGCGCCCGTCTCGACGGGGTCGCCGTCCCCGTCGACGACGGTCACGATGGTCCCACGAAGCGGTCTCCCGACGGTGTCCGGGTGTGCGCGCGACTCGGCCGGCGTCGCAGTCGCGACTTGCGAGGCCGTTTCGGTCATGCCGTAGGTCGGATATGCGGGGACGCCGCGGTCGGCGCACCGTTCGAGTAACTCTCGAGAGGCCGGTGCACCGCCGAGCAGGACGAACCGGAGCGACGCCGCGGGCGCCCAGCCCGCGTCGAGCAGTCGCGTCAGCATCGTCGGGACGAGCGAGACGCCCGTGACGTCGAACTCGTCCATGACGCTCGCGGCTGCCTCGGCGTCGAACTCCCGCTGGATCGCGGTCGTCGTCCCGTAGAGCGTCGAGCGGACCAGCGGCGCGTGGCCGCCCATGTGATACATGGGGAGACAGACCAGCCAGCGGTCGTCCGCGTCGACGCCGAGTCGGTGGGCCGACCCGACGGCGCTGGCGACGAGGTTCCGACGCGTCAGGCGCACGCCCTTCGGTTCGCCCGTCGTTCCCGACGTGAACGCGACGAGTCGCTCGGCGTCGAGCGGCTGGACGGTCTCGTACTCCTCCGTCGCGTCCCGTCGCCGGAGCGAAGCGGTCCGCTCGAACTCGGGTTTGTCGACGGACGCGACCGGGACGTCGGCCGAGGCGAGTTCCGGCGCGAGTTTCTCCGTCGACCGGCTACAGACGACCGCGTCAAGGTCGGCTCGCTCCGCCTGCGACCGGAGGCGTCCGACCGGCAGGTCGACGTTCAGGGCGACCGCGCTCGCACCGAGTCGTCCCGTCGCGAGGTACAGTTCGGCGAACGCCGGTCGCGTCTCGAGGAGGAGTCCCACGCGTCCCCCGCCGACGTCGGCCACTGTCCGGAGCGCCGCCGCTCGGGCCGTGACGCGCTCGTCGAACTCGCTGTACGTCCACGACTGGCCCTCGTCGGCGTCGACGACTGCGGTCGCGTCGGGCGTCGACGACGCGCGTTCGCGGAGAATGTCGCCGCAGGGATCGTCGAGCGGTTCGTCGACCGGCCACTCGTCGGGCGGCGGGAGCGTCACAGCGACACCTCGTCGTACGCGACGCCGACGCCCGGATCCTGCGGAACGGCCGCACTGCCGTCCGAAACCGGAACCGGGTCGGAAACGAGGTCTTCGGCGAGCAACTCCGCGGTCGCGAGGCCACACGGAGCAACGTCCGGAATCGCAGCGGCGACGTGGACCGCAGCGGCGCGTGCGACCGCCGCGTCGACGGTGGTCGTCACGACCGGTTCGATCCCCCAGTCGCGGGCGCGCATCGCGAGCGTGTGAGCGTTCCCGGGGCCGCCCAGCACCATCGGTTTCAGGATCACGACGTCCGCCGCCGCAGCGTCGAACACGTCGGCCATCGAGCGCTCCGCGAGCGTCTCGTCCACGGCGATATCGACACCGCGACCCCGCAAGTCCGCGAGTCCCGACAGGGCGTCGGCCGGGAGCGGTTGCTCGACGTATGACACCTCCAGTGGTTTAACCCGTTCGAGCGCGCGCTCGGCCGCCGGCCGGTCCCACCCGCCGTTCGCGTCGAGTCGGAGCGTCACGTCGTCGCCGACGGCCTCGCGGACGGCACGGACGCGCTCGACGTCTGCGTCGACCGGTCGCGCAGCGACCTTGAGCTTGAGGCAGTCGAAGCCGCGGTCGACCGCCGCGACCGCCCGCTCGACCGTCGTCTCTCGGTCCGCCTCGCCGACAGTGGCGTTGACCGGGACGCTGTCGACGCTCCGGGTATCGTCGAACCAGCGGTAGAGCGGGATCTCGTCGGCGCGGGCGTCGGCGTCGAGGAGCGCGGTCGCGAACCCGTGGCGCGCCGCGGGGACCTCGTCGGCGTCGAGTTCGAGGACGGCCGCGCTGTGGTCGCCGCCGGTGCCCGCCTCCAGCGCGCGCTCCAGTCCGCGCTCGCACTCGGCGAGCGACTCCGTCCATCCGGGGAGCGGCGTCGCCTCACCGAGTCCTCGCACGCCACGGTGGTCGTATCGGACGAGAAAGCCCGACCGTTCGGTGATATCGCCGGAGGCAGTCGACAGCGGCGACCGCAGCGGGAGCGAGAACGGGTCGACGAGCGGGTGACGGCCGCCGCTCATAGCAGTGTCTGGGCGGCGAGACCACCAGCGAAGAGTATCGAATGGAGAAACAGCGTCTGCCCGACTCGTTCCAGCGCCGGATTGAGCGCCTCGCCGTCCGTGCGCGTGAGAACTGTCCGGCCGACGCTCGCCGCGAGCGGGAGCGTCAGCAGCGGCGCGAGCGCCCACAGTCCGTACGCCGGATCGAGAGCGAAGACCAGCGGGACGACGTAGGCTGTCCCGACGAGCGCGAGGAACTCCACACGGCTCCACGTGTACCCGAGCGTGACCGCGAGCGTCCGTTTCCCCGCGGCGGCGTCGGTCTCTCTGTCGCGGACGTTGTTGACGACGAGGATGGCCGTCGAGAGGCCCGCCGCGGGGAGACTCGCGACGACGGCGTCGAGCGGAAGCGCGCCGGCCGGCAGTCCCGTCGGGAACAGACCGATTCCGGCCTCCGTGACGGCCTGAACGTAGTACGTGCCGGTGACTGCGACGACGCCGAAGTAGACGAAGACGAAGAGGTCGCCGAGCCCGCGGTAGCCGTAGGGGTACGGGCCGCCGGTGTAGAGGATCCCGGCGGCGATAGCGGAGAGTCCGACGACGAGGATCGGGAGGCCGCCGATCGCGACGAGGTAGGTACCGACGACCACGGCGAGGCCGTAGGTCGCGATCATCGCCCATTTCACCTGCTCGGGCGGGATGATCCCGCCGGCGGTGACGCGAGTGAACCCCTCGCGGTCGTCGGTGTCGGCTCCCTTCATCGCGTCGTAGTAGTCGTTCGCGAAGTTGGTCCCCACCTGGATGAGCAGCGCACCGACGAGCGCGCCAAGCCACGGCAGCGGCGCGAAGACGCCTGCGTGGGCGGCCAGCCCGGCCCCGACGACGACCGGCGCCGACCCCGCGGGGAGCGTCTGCGGGCGCGCGGCCATCAGCCAGGCGCGCGTCTTCGACACCTGCGCGTCTGCGGTCGACATATCCGGACTTCTGGGTCACGGAAGTGTCAAAGTTGGCATCCGCGCGAGCGGAGCGAGCGCGGTTCACCGCATCGAGGCCGGAGGCCGAGATGCGGCCTTTTTCACCCATGTTTTTGGCGGAGGGGTCGCCGAGCGACCCCTCCGAGAAAAAGATGGTTTAGTAGTACCACTCGTAGTCGTCGAAGTCGGGGTCGCGACCCTCATTGAAGGCGTCGCGGCCCTCCTTCGCTTCGTCTGTCATGTACCCGAGGCGGGTCGCTTCGCCGGCGAACACCTGCTGGCCGACCATGCCGTCGTCGGCCATGTTGAAGCCGTACTTGAGCATGCGGATGGCCATGGGGGACTTGCTGGTGATGCGCTCGGCCCAGTCGAGCGCAGTGTCTTCCAAGTCGTCGTGCGGCACGGCCTCGTTGACCATGCCCATGTCGGCGGCCTCCTCGGCGTCGTACGTCTTGCCGAGGAAGAATATCTCGCGGGCCTTCTTCTGTCCGACCTGCTGGGCGAGGTACGCGGAGCCGAACCCGGCGTCGAAGGAGGCCACGTCGGGGTCGGTCTGGAGGAACTTCGCGTGGTCGTCGCTGGCGAGCGTGAGGTCGCAGACGACGTGGAGCGAATGGCCGCCCCCGACGGCCCAGCCGGGGACGACGCTGATCACGGGCTTGGGGATGTGGCGGATGAGTCGCTGGACTTCGAGGATGTGGAGGCGACCCGCTTCGGCGGCGTCAGGTCGCTTTTCGTCTTCGCCCTGGTACTCGTACCCCGAACCGCCTCGCACTGACTGGTCGCCGCCGGAGCAGAACGCCCAGCCGCCGTCCTTCGGCGAGGGGCCGTTCCCGGTCAGGAGCACGCAGCCGACGTCGGACCGGCGTTTGGCGTGGTCGAGCGCGGTGTAGAGTTCGTCGACCGTCCCCGGGCGGAAGGCGTTGCGCACCGCCGGGCGGTCGAAGGCGATGCGGACCGCGTCGACGTCGGTCCCGCGGTGATAAGTGATGTCGCGGAAGTCGAACGTGTCGATCGCCTCCCACCGGTCGGCGTCGAAGGTCTCGGAAACCATGACCGGTGGTCGGGTCGGCCCGCGCAAAAAGATTCCTCAGTTCGGGGCACCTCGGTCGCTACGACGACAGGACCGCGGTCGCCTCTACCTCGACGCAGAACGCCTCGTCGACCAGTCGACTCACCTCGACCATCGTCGACGCTGGACGCACGTCGCCGAACATCTCGCCGTGGGCGCGACCGATGGACTCGTAGTCGTCGATGTCGGTGACGTACATGCGCGTGCGAACGACATCGGAGACATCCGCTCCCACTTCCGCCAGGGCCGCTTTGACGATTTCGAGCGCCGCGACCGTCTGTTCGTAGGCGGTGTCGCCGACGACGTCGCCGTCGTCATCGACCGGTGTCGTCCCCGAGACGTGGACCTGGCCGTCGACGGCAACGGCGCGCGAGTATCCCACGAACGACTCCCACTCGGTCCCGCTGGAGACAGTCTAGCGCGACATGTGTGTCGGCTGACGGGCGAACACCGTCAGTATTGCGGTCGGTGGCCGACTCCTCGCGTCCGGTGGCAGGCAGGGTCCCACGACTATCGAAATCGATACAGTGGTCGCAGCCATTTTAACGAAGTCACCCGAATCACAGACGTTACACTCGCGCTCACCATGACAGAAACCTTCTACGACCGTCTCGGCGTCCCGACCGACGCGACGACCGAGGAGATTGAGACCGCCTACCGGGAGGCGATCAAGCAGGTCCATCCGGACGTGAGCGACAACGTCGACGCCGGCGAGCGCACGAAGCGGCTGAACAAGGCGAAGCGCGTCCTCACCGACGACGAGGAGCGCGCTCGATACGACCGACTGGGACACGACTCGTACATCGGTGACGGAGGTGACGCGTCCGGAACGGCGTCGGACTCGCAGGCGGGCGACGGAGACGGTTCGCCGTCAGGTGACCGGACCCGAGGTGCTCGTGGAGACGAGAGCGAGCGCGGAGAGGGTGCTGAGTGGACGGACCGGTCGCCGAGCGAGAGCGCGTGGCAGCGCTCCAAACGGAGCGAACGCCGGTCGGGGCGACGCCGCGAGAGACACGCCGGTCCGCGCTGGAACGAGGGATCCGGCGACAGGCACAGTCAGCGGGCGCGTGACCGTCGGACTCGAAGGACCGACGGACGTGCGAGCGGGCAGACTGCCGGTTCGGCGGGACGGTCCGTCGACGGGACGACGCGCTCGCGGACCGACTCGAGCGGGCCGAGCTGGCAGTCGAACGGCGTCACCGACGGCAGCCCCTTCCGGTCGGGGGACCGCCGGGCCGCGGCCGGGTCGACGGCGAGCCCGAACGTCGACTGGTCGTGGAACGCCTGGGAGTCGACCGGCGCGTGGGCCGTCCGGCAGGGCTCGAACGCGGGACGGCGACTCAGACCGAGTCGGTTGTTTCCGACGACGCAGTCGACGGTTCTCCTCGGGTCAATATTCTTCTGTTACCCGTTTTTCGTCGGCAGCATGCTGTACCCGCCGTTCCCTCTGGTCGCGCGCCTGGCGGTCGCCGTCTGTACGCTCCTGACGTTCGCCTGCCTGCTCTCGATCCCCGAAGCGGCCGTCATCGTCTTCGGCCTCTGGAGCGTCCTCGTCCCGCTCGGGCTCCTCGTCGTCCCCGGCCTGAGCCTGTTCTCGCTCGCCGGCGTCATCGGCCTCGTCGCGACGTGGGTCCCGCTCGGGCTGTCGGTGTTGACGTTCACCATCGTCCGGCCCTGACGACGGGCGAACGCAGGGTCTTCAGCCCTCGTCCGCGATCCGTTCACAGACCCGCTCGTGGAGGCGCTCGCGGCGACGGTGGCTCGCTTCGCCGTCCGTCCGAACCTCGACGACCTGCGTCCCCTCGCTGTCGAGCGAGTCCCGATACACCGTCGCGAACTGGTCGACGGTCGCGCGCTCGAACTCGAGGTCGTAGAGGTCCGCCGAGGGCTCGAAGTCGAGCCCGTGGGGCGTCCGGAACTGGTCGGTGAACGGCGGGTCGAACGACTCGATGGGGAGCAGGTGGAAGATGCCGCCGCCGTCGTTGTTGACCAGGACGACGGTCGCGTCGACGCCGCAGCGGGCGACCGAGAGGAGCCCGTTCATGTCGTGGTAGTACGCGAGGTCGCCGGTCACGAGCACCAGCGAGTCGTCGGTCGCGCTCCCCGCACCCAGCGCGGTACTGGTGATCCCGTCGATACCGCTGGCTCCGCGGTTACCCAGGACGGCGAGGTCCGCCGAGCGCGGCCGTCCGAAGCGGTCGCAGTCCCTGACCGGCATGCTGTTCGAGACGAACACCGTCGCCGGGTCGGGTGCGTTCGCGACGACGTCGGCGAGGACCGCCCCCTCGAAGGGGTCCTCGGCCGCCGCGCGCTCGACGAGGTCCCAGTGCGTCCGCTCTGCGCGCTCGAACCGACCGCGCCACGTCGCCAGTTCGTGGCTGTTCCCGTCCGTCACGCCGCCGAGTCGGTCGGCGAGTGCCGACGAGACGGCCGACGGGTCGGCCTCGAGGTAGTCTGTCGCCGTGAACTCCGCCTCCGGCCAGTCGCCGGCCGGATCGATGACGACCTGGCGAGCGTCCGCGTCGCGGAGGAACTGCCGCAGCACCTTCGAGGTGGGCGACGCGCCGACACGGACGACGAACTCCGGGTCCGGCCACCCCTCCGCGTCGAGGTACGAATCGTAGCCGCCACAGACCAGGTGGTCGTCGACGAGCGGCCCGTAGCGCAGTCCCGAGAGCGGGTCGGCCAGCAGCGGCCACCCCGTCGCGTCGAGGAGGTCGCCGACCGCGTCCGCGCCGCAGGTCCCTGGATTCAGCGGTCCGGCGACAACCAGCCCGCGCCTCGTCTCGTCCGCGACAGCGGCGATCTCGTCGACTGCACGGCTGTCCGGTTCAAGTCGTCCGCCCGCGGTCTGGACGAACGGCCCGTCGCGACCCTCGGCCCCGAGCGGCGCAGTTTCCGACAGCGACTCGGGCACGTCGCCCGGCTCCTCTGTGGGTTCGAGCGGCTTCGCAACGGGGACGTTCAGGTGGACCGGGCCCGGATTCGCACCGGTCGTCTTCGCGACGGCGCGGTCCGCGGCCACCCGGAGCGCGCGGAGTCGCCGTGGTTCGGGTGCTGGCTCCGGGAGCGTCTTGTACCAGCGGACGGCGTCGCCGTAGAGCTTCGTCTGGTCGACGGTCTGGTTCGCACCGCTGTCCGTGAGTTCGGCCGGTCGGTCTGCCGTGAGCACCAGCAGCGGGACGCGCGACTGGTTGGCCTCGATCACGGCCGGGTGGTAGTTCGCCGCCGCGGTCCCGGACGTACAGACCAGCGCTGTCGGTTCGCCCGTTCGTCGGCCGCGTCCGAGCGCGAAAAACGCCGCCGACCGCTCGTCGAGCACGGAGTACACCTCGACGTCGGGGTGGTCCGCGAACGCCACCGTCAGCGGCGTCGACCGACTCCCGGGAGAGATACAGGCCGCGGTGACGCCGCTGGAGACGAGTTCGTCGACGAGCGTTCGGCCCCACAGCGTGGCGCGGTTCGGTACCGTCATGGGCGTGCCCTCCAGCGGCCGTTCGCTCCCGTTTGCCTCCGCCTGCGACCGGGTTCGGTCATTCGAGTGCGTCGAGGACCGGGCGGTACTTCAACTGTACCTCGTCCCACTCGTGGTCGGGGTCGCTGTCGGCGACGAGCCCGTTGCCGGCGAACAGCGTCGCCCGTCGGTCGGTGCCGACCGCCGAGCGGATCGCGACCGCGAAGGTCCCGTTGCCCTCGGCGTCGAACCAGCCGACCGGCGAGGCGTACCAGCCCCGCTCGAACGCCTCCGTCTCCGTGATCGTCTGCAGCGCCTCGTCCGGGGGGAGCCCGCCGACCGCCGGGGTCGGGTGGAGCGCTTCGACGAGCGAGAGGACGTGGTCGTCCTCGGCGAGGTCCGCCGTGATCGGGGTCTGGAGGTGCTGGACCGTGTCGAGCCGACGCACGGACCGGTCCCCCGTCGAGATCGACGTGGCGAACGGGTCCAGTTGCGCCCTGACCGCTTCGACGACGAGTTCGTGTTCGTGGCTGTCCTTCTCGCTCTCCTGGAGTTCCCGCGCCAGCCATTCGTCCTCCTCGGGCGTGTCGCCCCGACCCGTCGAGCCGGCGAGCGCCGCGGTCTCGACCGTGCGCCCGTCGCGACTGACCAACCGCTCGGGCGTCGCGCCGAAGAACTGTCCCGCGCCCTCCGGTGCGACGAGGAAGCGGAAGCAGTCGGGGTAGGTCTCCGAGAGCCGCTCGTAGAGGGTCGGGACCGAGAGCGCGTCCCGGAGGTCCACGGTCAGTGCCTGCGCGAGGACGACCTTCCTGAGTGTCCCACGGCCGATCCGTTCGACGGCGGCCTCGACCTGTCGTCGCCAGCCCGCGTCCTCCGGCGTGTACGTCCGTCGCTCGATGCCGGGGCCGGCGGTCGGGAGGTCGTCCTCCAGACCCGAGATCCGGTCGGTCCACTCGTCCAGTCGCGCTTCGGCAACGGAGTCCGCCGACGGGCCGGTCGCCGTCGAGACGAGCCACGTCGCGTCGTCGGCGGTCGAGACGATCAGGACGGCCGGGAGCACGAACTGCGCGTCGGGGAAACCAGTCCATAGGGAGTCACCGTCGTCCTTGTCGTCCTCGTGGAAGGCGAAGCCGCCGAACAGTCGCGGCCGCGCCGCGCGAGGGAGGTCCGGGGCGACCGTCCGACCGCCGAACAGCGCCTCACCCGCCCGCCGGACTGTCTCGAATCGACCCGCACCGTCGACGGTTATCGTCGCCGCCGACCCGCCGGCCGCGACCTGTTGGCCCGCTTCCGACCAGGCGACGGTCGGTCGCGGGAGTTCCCGGAGCGCGCCCCCCACCGGGACGGGCGCTACTTCGCGGCCGCGCGTCGCGATGGTCGTCTCGTCGGGGTCGGCCGACGACTCGTCACCACGGAGAGGTTCCATCTTCAGGCGCTTGGGACCGTACGCCTTTTAGCCTAACTACTTTTTTCGACCCGGTCGAGCGAGACCGGCAGCCGTGCTGCAGTCGGAAAAATCGCACGAATGAGGGCGTCCTGCCGAAACGAGACCCCCGTCAGAGTTAAATACCCCCTGACCGAAGAGTCGGTGAATCCGATGCCCAAGGTTGATCTCACGATCCCCGAACACCTCGAGATGCGAATCACCCAGCTCGTCGAGGACGGTGAGTTCCTCAACCGGGAGGAGGCCATCGAGGACCTGCTGTCGACGGGGCTGAAGGCATACAAGACGAGCGGACCGATGGACGACGACGACGAGGCGGGCTACGAGGACGACGGGATGATGGGCCACGACGACGAATACGTCTTCTGACCGGCGCGCGGACTCTTTGTGAGCCACTGACGGACAATTCTTAAACCGGCCGTTACCCTACGGACGCACATGCACAAGGACGAGCTGCTCGAACTCCACGCGCAGATGGTGACGATCAAGGACTACTTCAAAGACCTCGAGGACGTCGACTCGACGCTGTTCGACGCGTACGATGGGCTCGACGTGACGCCGGACGACGTCCACAAGTCCAAGAGCGAACACAAACACGCGGTGTTCGTCCTCGGCAACGCCCTCGCGACCGCCATGAGCGAAGACGAGTTCTCCGACGCCGGTCGCGTCGGCAAGCGGATGAAGGAGCTCGCCGAGGACGCCGAGAAGAAGCTGTAGCGGCCGCAGTCCCGACGGCAGCTCGTCCCCGGGGTGTGTGGGTAGGCCGTCGTCTGGCCGTCGAATCTCTCGTCGGTGAGTCGGTCGCACCTCGAACGGTCGGTCGCGCGCCCGAGTCTACTTGTCCCTCCCGGTCGGAATCCGCCCATGCGCGTCGCCGACATCGACAGCGAGAGCGAAGCGATCGCCTGTAGCATCGACGACCGCGGCCGTCTCGCGGTCACGATCGACCGCTCGGACCGTCTCAACGCGGTCGACGACGCCGTCCGCGAGGAGACCTGCCACCTCCTCGAGGCGGTCGACGACGACGCGGTCCGTTGTGTGACGTTCGAGGGTGCGGGCGAGAAAGCCTTCAGCGCCGGTGCAGACGTCGACAGCGTCGCGGACCGCACACCCGCGGAGGCGCTCGACGTGACGCCGCTCTACGAAGTGGTCGCCGAGTTTCCGCGGCCGACGCTGGCGGCTATCGACGGGTACTGTCTCGGCGGCGGCCACGAACTCGCACTCGCCTGTGACTTGCGCGTCGCCACGACGGACTCGGAGTTCGGTTTCCCGGAGATCGGGCTCGGACTCCTCCCGGGCGGCGGCGGTACTCAGCGACTCGTCCGCCTCGTCGGCGAGGCACGCGCGAAGGAACTCGTCTTTCGCGGCGATCGCATCGACGCCGAGCGCGCCGCCGACTGGGGCCTGATCAACCGCGCCGTCCCGCCCGAGGCGTTCGACGAGACCGTCGAATCCTACGTCGACGACCTCGCGAGTGGCCCGCCCGTCGCACTGAAGGTCGCCAAGACCGTCCTCAACAACGCAGAGGACACCAGCCTCGGCGCCGGAATGGCCATGGAGAGTCAGGCCTTCGGTTTCCTGACGACGACCGAGGACTTCGAGGAAGGACAGCGGGCGTTCCAGGAGGACCGCGAGCCGGAGTTCGAGGGTCGGTGACCCCGACGAATTTCCGGGCCACTCTCTCGTCACTCCGTCTATCGAGATAGCAGATCTATCTCCAGAGAACTCGTTCGGGGCGCGAGCCGGTGTTTCAAACTGGACAGTACATTTTTATTCACTAGTGTGGTACCTATACTCATGGCAAAGAGTCGCAAACAGACGAACCCGTTCGAGCGACTTCGAGACCACTATCAGCAGGTCGAGACGGAGTGTCCGGAGTGCGGGTACGAAACGGCGGACTCCGACTGGAAGTCGACGACGGACGGGAGCGAAGTCCGGTACCAGCGCATGCGTGAGAACTGCGGATACGTACACATGCGGTCAGTCACAATTTCGAGATGAGGTCGTCTCGGTCCGGGTTTCACTGGCTATCGAGCGACTGCTGTGTCGGAGGTACCAGTCGTCGTCGGAGTTTGCGGACCTGACAGGCTTTCGCCCAGCGGCTGAATGGACCCGTTTTTGGCAGCTTCCGTAAGCCTCATCCACACTCTGATGTGCGTATAGTGCTTTCGGTCAGTTATGATGGATAAGCGCGTGTCTCGTCGCAGTCTCCTCGCAGTAGTGGCCGTTTCCGGCTCGGTAGCTGGCTGTGCTGGTGTGACCGAAGGAGACTCCGACCCGGTCTCATCCGGTGACCCGTCATCGTCTGGAACACTGACCGAGACCGAACAGGCAAATTCGTCGGACTCGGCGACCGGCGTCGCGGTCACCGAGACGTTCACCGACCTCTCGAACCCCTGGGGGCTCGCCTTCCTCCCCGACGAGTCCGGTCTGCTGGTGACCGAGCAGTCCGGACAGCTCCTCCTGACAGACCCGGAATCCGGCGACCGGACCCCACTGTCGGGAGTCCCAGAGGTCCACGCTGCCGGCCAGGGTGGGCTAATGGACGTGACGGTACACCCGGACTTCGAATCGAACGACTTCGTCTACCTCACGTACTCCGTCGCGGGCGACGGTGGTTCGACCACGCGGGTCGGCCATGGGCGACTGGACCGGGGCCAGGATCGGCTCGCCGACTTCGAACCGGTCTACACTGCCCGTCCGTTCGTCGAATCGAACGGCCACTACGGCTCGCGGGCGGTCTTCGACAGCGAGGGGTACCTCTACGTCAGCGTCGGCGACCGACAGTTCAAGAACTTCGGTCCGGACCACGTCGGTCAGTCGCTCGACGACGACCTCGGCTCGGTGCTGCGGCTACACGACGACGGGTCCGTCCCCGACTCGAACCCGTTCCTCGACGACTCGGACGCCTCGAACGCGGTGTTCACCTACGGCAATCGGAACCCGCAGGGGCTCGCGATACGTCCCGAGACTGGCGCAGTGTGGGAGACGGAGTACGGCGAACGCGACGGCGACGAGATAAACGTCCTCGAGGCGGGCGGCAACTACGGCTGGCCCATCGCGGACAACTCCTGTAAGTACGGTAGCGACGAAGAGGTCGGCGTTCCCCACGAGGAGCGCGAGGGGGTCGTCGCGCCGGTCTACGGGTGGCCCTGCGGGAGCGGCGGTTTCCCGCCAAGCGGCACCACCTTCTACGACGGCGACGCGTTCACCGACTGGCGCGGAGACCTGTTCGTCGCCGGCACGGCGGGCCGGTCCCTCGCGCACTTCACGGTCGACGGTCGCGAAGTAACGGAAGTAGAACCGCTACTGGCTGACCGGAACCAGCGTATCCGTGACGTGACGGTGTCGCCGGTTTCGGGCTACCTCTACGTAGCGGTGGACGCCGATAGCGCGCCGATATACCGTATCGCGCCCGACGAGTGAATCCAGATCAGGCCTCGGTCCGGCTGGTCTCGGTCTCGTCCGGATCGGTCATCGGCGTAATGGGAGCGAAGCGGGCGTGGCGGGCGTTCGCTCAGCGGCTGCACGGACCGTCCTTTCGGGGGTGAGGAGACCGAATTCGGACGCCTGAAATAGCGGTTTTTCCGTTGCTCGCCGAGGACTGTCGGACTGACCACGACTCTCACGGCGGGAGATGGCGGTCGTAGATGTTTCGACGGTGACCGACGGCTTCGACACGTTCCGGAAGTCTTGCGAATAAAAAGGGACGTATGCAGCAGTCGCCGGACTCCCGAAGCGTTTTCAACTCCGGTCAAGTACTGAGGCACATGGCACGGGCTGACACCGGCGATTCGGATTCAGGACGGCGAGAGATTCGTCTCGTCAGAGAGGAAGACGGTCGGTGGTCAGCGATAGACGAAGGCGTAGGTGTGGCAAGTCAGGGCGAAACTCGCTCCAGGGCGCTCGCCAATCTGGACGAAGCAGTCGCACTGCACAGGGGGGAGATCGGGGAACTAGTGACGGATGCGGATCTGCGCGATCTCGGTATCGACCCTGACACGGTTCCGGATGAACCACAGGAGCCCGATGCACCGTGGTTTTCTGAGTAACTGTGCCCGCCCCGTATTCATCTCGGGAACTCGTGAACGCGCTTACCGAAATGGGATACCAGCCAGTTAACCGAGCTGGCAGCCATCTCAAACTCCGCTACGTCCATCCGGAAACCAGCGAAGTCCGAAACGTTACAATCCCGATGGGGAAAGAAATCAGCGGTGACACGCTGCGTACTATCGCCACTCAGTGTGGCGCTGAGGACTTCCAGCGGTGGTGTGACTGGATCGATGACATTCTCCGAGGCTGTGCTGAACTCACCCTCTGTACTGGACGGATCGGTAGATACCACAGAACAGTACCGGAATCGCGCGTTCACGTCGATCCCCTCGAATGGGAGTGACAACCGACCCCGCGTGACTTCGCAAGGGGCACACAGTAGAACAGTCAACGATCGATTGATTTGGGACGTCTCGTTCGGGTATCGAAGTGCGCGAATCGAAACTGCCGTTTCGAACCAGATAACGACACATATCGCCGCTACCCGTCGATTTTCGCTTCCACGGGCGTGG
>PXSD01000124.1:16308-37920 GCA_003023165.1 Halobacteriales archaeon QS_9_67_15
GCGAAGCGTTTGCGAACTACGCCACGACCGCGAGCGTGTTCCGAGCGGACGCGAGGAACCGCGAAGCGGGCGCGGCGGGATTCGAACCGGACCGAGACTCGCTCCGCTCGTCTCGTAGGGTTCGAATCTCCGTGCCGTTTTCACGGCTCGCTACCGCTCGCCGGAAAACGGGCGTGGCGGGATTCGAACCCGCGATCGAGGGGTTAGGAACCCCTCGCCCTGTCCCCTAGGCCACACGCCCTACCGGAAGCACCGAGCGCCGGGAGAAAAACCCTTGCCGTTGCTCGCCGGCTGCTGAAAGAGAGGCGGGAAGAGAACGACCGTGTTCAGCTCGACGACTCCGAGGAGTCGATGGTGCCCTCGGACTCGCGCTCGGCTTCGGTCTTGAGGATCTCGCCGTCCTCGTCGACGATGTTACCCTCGTCGTCGATCTTCGCACCCTCTTTCATCTCTTCGAGCTCCTGTTCGACCTGCTCACGCCCTTTCTGGAACTCGCCCATGGCCTGTCCCGTCGACCGTGCGAGCTTCGGAATCTTGTTCGCACCGAACAGCAACACGGCGATCAGCAGGATGACGATCAGCTCCGTCCCGCCCGGCATACCCCCGACCGGGAACAAGGGGGGAAGTGTTTCCAACATCGCTACCCGACGCTTACTCGGTGCCAATTATAACCTTTTTGCTGTGTATCACGCCTCCACCAGTCCTCTCGTCGATCTGTTTCCGCTCCCGAGCCGGTCGCACCTGCCGATGACACAACATCCTTCCCCGGCGAGTCCAACTGTCGCATATGGTCGACGTTGGAGACACTGCACCGGATTTCACCGCGCCATTGGCGAACGGAGATGTCCACGAGTTCACCCTCTCGGAGCGGCTGGGCGAAGCGCCGCTGGTACTCGCCTTCTTCCCCGGCGCGTTCACCGGTGTCTGTACCCACGAGATGGAGACGTTCGAGGAGCGACTGGACGAGTTCACCGGTCTCGACGCGACGATCTACGGGATCAGCGTCGACACGCCGTTCGCGCTCAACGCGTTCCGCGAGGACAGCGGACTCACCTACGACTTCATCAGCGACACGAACCGCCGGATCGTCGAGGCGTACGGCCTGAGCATGGACTTCGCGTCGATGGGGATCGACGATGTGGCGAAACGCGCCGTCCTGGTGGTCGACGGCGACCGCGTCGTGCAGTACGCGTGGGTGTCCGACGACCCCAGTATCGAACCGGACTACGACGAGGTCCACGAAGCGGTCGCGGACCTCGCGTAGAGTCCGCGGATCGGAGCGGGCAGTGAGTTATCGTCAGCTCGACCGGACGCGGGTGCGCCACGAGATTTTTGCGTCCGCGGGGCCACTGTCGTAGCATGAGTGACGGTAGGTCATACGACGCCGAAGCCGACCACGCGTTCCCGGACGAGCGACTCAACGAGGTGCTGACGTTCCTCGACGACGACGAGGAGGTCCAGGCGTACCTCGAGGCACAGAACGTCAATCCCGTGGCGCGGATGCGCTACAACGACCACGGAGCGAAACACGTCAGCATCGTCCGCGACAAGGCGCTGACGCTCTACGAACTCCTGCACGCCGACGGCGTCGAGTTCAACGGCGCGGCCGACGAGGGGCTCGAACCCGCCGACGAACCGGTGATCGTCGCGCTGGCGGCGACGCTGCACGACGTCGGCCACGTCGTCCACCGGGACGAACACCCCTACTACTCGATCCCGCTGGCCGCCGACCTCCTCGACAGGATCCTGCCGGAGTTCTATGGCACCGCCGACGCGGTCCGCGTGAAAGGCGAGGTCCTGCACGCGATCCTCTGTCACCACACGGAGGAGACGCCGCTGACGACGGAAGCGGGGATCGTCAGACTCGCCGACGGGCTGGACATGGAGCGCGGGCGCTCCCGCTATCCCTACGAGAGCGGCGGTCGCGGGATCAACACGGTCTCCAGCCAGGCCATCGAGAAAGTCACGCTCTCGACGGGCGACGGGGCCGCGGTCCTCGTGGAGATCGAGATGCACAACGCGGCGGGCGTCTACCAGGTCGACGAGCTCCTGAAGGCCAAACTCAGTGGGTCCGGTCTGGAAGAACACGTCCGCATCATCGCCGTCAACACGACCGACGGCGGCGACAACATCGTCGAACGGATCGAGCTGTAGGCCCCTCCGGCGCGGGGCCGGTCGGAGCGGTTCACTGCTCGGGCGGTCCGCCGGCCGGCAAGCGGAAGCGACCGCCGCAGGCGCAACGCCTTCTTCCACGTCGGCGTACTCGGAACCAGTGAGCGACGGGACCGGCGGTTCGCTTCGGCTGTTCCGGAACGCGGAGTTCCTGGCCCTCGCGGGGGACCTCGTCGGCGGTGTTCTGCTGGCGACGAGCGGGTTCACGCTCACCTACAGCGTCCTCAGCGGCGTGACTCTGCTCGCGGCGGTCGGCGTCTTCGCCCTCCTGCGCGACGACCCGGCCGACAGGCCGACCCGCAGGACGCGACAGAGGTCGAAACGCTGCGGCTGCTTCTCGGTCGCTCGGCGGTCAGGGCGCTGGTCGCGTTCCGGCCGGGGCTAAGTTTCGGAAAGATCGCCGTCATCCTCTTTGTCCCTATTTACGCCCGGACGCGGTTCGGGATGAGCCCGGTCCTCGTCGGTGGTATCCTCGCGGGCGGGAAACTCACGAAGTCGCTGACACAGAGCGTCGTCGGGGGGTACACGAACAGACTGGGATACGGACACCTGTTCGTCTTCGTCGGGGCGGTATTGTACGCGCTCGGCGCGGCCAGCATCCCGTTCGCGGAGTACGCGGTCGACTGGTTCGCGCCGACGCCTCTCGCGCTCGGGTCGCTGTCGACGACCCTGTCGCCCGCCTTCCTCCCCCTGTTCGGTGTCTTCGCGGTCTGTGGGATCGCCGACAGCATCAGACTCCCGGCGAGCATGGCGCTGTTCGTGGAGGAGGGAACACTTCGGCGCCGTTGCGGGGAGCCTCTCGCTGCGGTCGATCGCCTGGAAGGTCGGACAGGTCGTGGGCCCCGAGCGAACGTGACGAGATCCCGGTAGTACCACCCGTGCGGTACTCGTTGGCACAATGATTTTTATCGTCCCAGTCCAAGGGGTAGTATGAATCAGACCCCTGTTGACGGGTCCAACAGAGAGGGTCGAACCGTCGGGGAGACCGACCGCGCGGGCGACAGGAGTTCGCTGTTGCACCGCGTCGCCTCGCGAATCAAATCAGTGGGGCGGTCTCTGCGCGCCAGGCTCCGGCCCGTCAGCGGACAGTCCGACGAGTATCGTCAGTTCGATTCGAGCGAACCCCGGAGCCTCACGAGCGCGGACGAGCGAACACGGTCTATCGTCAGTATCGGACTGTCGGAGGAGGACGGACGGTCGGCGAGGAACGACTTGGTCGAGGCACGTACCGCGGACTCGTCCGACAGGGAGGGCCCGTCGGTCGAGCGGCCCGAACTCGTCGTCCAGTGGAACGACGACGAGCTGACGCTGAGTGCGCCGGACGAACCCGACGCGCACATCACGTCGACCCATTGGGAAGATGTCGAGCGTTGAGGCTGTCGGTACCGTCGAGAACCACCCGGGTCCGTTCGAGAGGACTCGCGGCGGTCCACCGGGACGGGCAGTGCGACCGCTTATTCGGACTGTCCGACGCGGAGCACCTGCACGAGCGAGTAAACCGGGACGCCCTCGATCTCTTCGACGCCCCGTTTGTCGGTGAGGACGGCACAGGCGACCGGTTCGCCGCCCTGGTCGCGGACCGCTTCGACCGTCTCGGTCATCGTCGTGCCGCTCGTGATAGTGTCGTCGACAACGTAGCACTCGCGGTCGCGGATCTGTGCGAAGTTCCGGGAGAACGACCCCGAGAGCTCCGTGGTCTCGTCGTCGTCCCACTGGTGCTTGCTCGGGGCGTACGTTCCGAGGTCCGTGTCGAGCTCGCGCGCGACCGTCGTCGCGATCGGCGCGCCGGCCTTCTCGATCCCGATCGTCAGGTCGACCGCCTGGCCCTGCTTGGAGAGCAAGTCCGCGACGGCGCGACCCACGTAGGTGAGCCGAGCGCTGTCGCGACCGATCGCGCTCCAGTCGACGTGGATGTCGTGTGGACTCTGTCCGGACGGCTCCGTGGTGGTCGTCGTGGTCGTCGCGCCGCTCCGGGAGACGAGCCACGAGGCCGTCTCCTTCGAGACGTTCAGCTCGTCGGCGATCTCTCCCTTCGAGAGACCCCGCTCGGCCAGTTCCGCCGCGCTGTCGATGAGGTCGTCGATGTTCTTCATGCGTCTTACCTGTTGGTTCGCACGCCGGGGATGTTACCCGTTGTGGGTTCCTGTCGGTGGCACTCACGACCGTCGCGGTTGCGGGTGCGCTCGGACCCACGGTCGCGAGTAGACGCGAGCGCCGCGCTCGGAGCCCTTGGGGGACCCACAGCCACGCTCGGAGCCCGCCGCGGAACCCAAATCTACTCAACAGTTGCCGACTGTAGCCTCGGACCATGGAACGCTACGACCAGCTCTATCGGCTCTACGACGACTTCGACACCGAAACGCTCCGGGCCCACCAGGCGTTCGTCGACCTCTTTCCCCCGCTCGACTCGCGGGTGGCGCTCACCTACTGGGAGGACGCCAGCGACGAACTGACCGACCTCCGGTCGGAGATCGAGGACGCCTTCCCGGGGACGGGCGAGACGTACGCCGACGTGGCCGCCCACGCGACGCGCGGTCAGGTGTTCACCGGGCTCGACCTGGCGACAAAGTACAACCGCCCGGTCAACGCGCTCGTCCTCGACGTCGACGAGACCCTGCGCTCGGCCGGGAACACGGACAACGAGATCCCACGCGAGACACTCCACCTCCTGACGGAGTTCCACGAGGTCGGCGTCCCGATCGTCGTCTGCACGGGCCAGACGCTCGAAAACGTCAAGGGCTTCCTCGGCCAGGGGCTCGGGAACGCCGTCGTCAACTCCGGCGACGTGAGCGTCGTCTACGAGAGCGGGACCGGCGTGTTCACGCCCGGCCACGGCCCGGAGACGAAGCGCCTGCTCTACGACGAACTCGACGCCGACGTCCGCGGCGTGATCGACCGCCTGCGCCAGCGCGTGCTCTCTGACGCACCGGACGGGATCGCTCGGGGCTGTCACCTCCAGGGCAACGAGTTCAACGTCACGCTCAAGCCGAACTTCGAGACCGGGAGCGCCGACGCCGAGGCGGTCATCGACGACGCGCTCGTCTACCTGCTCGACCTCCTCGGCGTGGTCGTCGCGGCGGACCCGGACTCCGACGGCGCGGCCGTCGACCGCGACGACGGGGGCGAGGAGGCCGTCGTCGGCGCGCCGGCCGGTGAGTGGACGAGGACGTTCTACGCCGAGCGGGACCCGGAGATCCGCGGCGTACTGGAGGAGCGCGGCGAGTTGCCGTCGGACGTCACCGTCCCCGATGCAGTCGATTCGTTTCTCGACCGCATCGACGTGGCCTACTACGAGGCCGACGCCGCCGAGGTGGTCAGTCGCGAACTCAACAAGCCGGTCGGCGTCCGGGCGGCTTTCGAGGTGCTGGGGATCGAGGACCCGTTCGCGCTGGTGATGGGCGACAGCAAGAGCGACCTCCGCGTGATGGAGTGGGTGACGGAGGCCGACGCCGGGATCGCCGCGGCACCGGAGCACGCGTCGAGCGTCGTGCTCGACCACGTCCGCTCGACGGACGGACTCGTCTTCCCGCCGGGCGACGCTGGAGACGTTCTCAGGACCGTCTACGCGCTGAACAGGCTCGCTACGGTCGAGTAGGAGGTGGCTGCTCGGTCGGCGAACCGGCCGTCCCGGGGCAGCGGTTCGAGGGACTGATCGCGGGAGATTTACGGTAGTCCGTGAGTACCTTTGCGTGAGCACTTATCGGAGTCAAAACAATGGTCGATATCTCATCTGTCAGACTCGGTATCGTCGGACTGGGTAACATCGGACACCACCACGCTGAGCGGTTCGTCGAGCAGGGAGCGAACCTCGTCGGTGGCGTCGACATCGCGGAGGGCGCCCGCGCGTCGTTCAGGGACGAGTTCGGCGTCCCCACCTACGAGGACCACCACGAACTCTACGAGCAAGCCGACGCCGTGGCGGTCACGACGCCCAACAAGTTCCACGAACAGTACGTCGTCGACGCGCTCGAGGCGGGCCTGGACGTTCTGGTCGAGAAACCGCTCTCTAACACGCTGACGGGCGCCAAACGCATCGCCGAGGCGGCCGACGTCGCGGACGGCTTCTGCATGGTCGGCTTCCACACGCGGTTCGAGAACCCCGTCGAAGTCATCAACGGCTACCGCGAGGAGGGCCGGTTCGGCGAGATGAGCCACGTCGAGGCGAACTACATCCGCCGCCGCGGCGTCCCCGGCCGCGGCTCCTGGTTCACGAGCAGGGAAGTCGCGGGCGGCGGCGCACTCATCGACATCGGCGTCCACGCGGTCGACCTCTCCCTCTACATGCTCGGCTATCCCGACGTCGAAGAGGTCAGCGGCATCACGCGGTCGCAGTTCGGCGGCCGCAACGACTACACGTTCATCCAGATGTGGGGCGAAGACCAGGGCCCCGACGGGTTCAACGTCGACGACTCCGCGACGGCGTTCATCCGCTGTGCGGGCGACCGAACTATCTCTCTGGAGGTCGCCTGGGCGGTCAATCGACCGAAGAAACAGGAGTACGTCCTGCGCGGTACCGAGTCCGGCGCCACCTTCCGGCCCGGCGAGGGCGTCACCGTCCACGAGTCTAGGGCCTCGGGCGCCGGTCACATGGTCGAGTCGGAGATCGAGACGTCGGGCAGCGACCCCCACGCCGCCGAGCAGACCTACTTCCTCGAACATTCCGCCCGCGGCCGCACCCCGGAGCGCAACACGGTCGAACAGGGACTGACCGTCCAGCGCGTCCTCGACGCCATCTACCGCTCCAGCGAGAGCGGCGAAGCCGTCGCGGTCGAAGACTAACGCTCTGCCTGCCGACGATCACCAGTCCGAGCCGACGCCCACAGCGGCCCATCCCGCGCGTCTGCGCTCCGAGCGCATCGACCGAACCGCTGTCGCCCTGAGAAAGATTTAACTCGGAATAGAGTACTCCTTTTGATCGATGAGGGCAATCGCAGTCGAGCGTGGTTCGGAGGGGCCGACAGTGATCGAGAGACCGCGGCCCGAACCGGCGGACGGTGAGGCGCTGTTGCGGACGTTGCGCGTCGGCGTCGACGGGACGGACCACGAGGTGATCGGCGGGTCGCACGGTGGGTTCCCCGAGGGTGAAGACCACATGGTGCTGGGGCACGAGGCCGTCGCGGTCGTCGAGGACCCCAACGGAACCGACCTGTCCGCGGGTGAGGTCGTCGTTCCGACGGTTCGACGACCCCCCGCGGCGGGCGCAAACGGGTACTTCGAGCGCGGCGAGCCCGACATGGCGCCCGACGGGGAGTACGTGGAGCGCGGGATCGTCGGCGACCACGGCTACATGGCGGAGTACTTCACGAGTCCGCCCGAGTACCTGGTGGCGTTCCCCGAGGACATGTGGGAGTTCGGATTCTTGACCGAGCCGGTGAGCATCTCCGAGAAGGCCTTCGAGCACGCGTACGCGTCGCGGTCCGCGTTCGACTGGTCGCCCGAGTCCGCACTCGTGCTCGGGAACCGCTCGCTGGGGCTGATGACGCTCGCGATGCTGGAGTTCGGCGTCGACAGCGACCGGTCGTTCGCTGAGCACGACTTCGAGCGCACCTACTGCCTCGGCCGGCGGGAGCGACCCGACCCCACGGTCGACATCATCGAGGAAGTCGGTGCAACGTACGTCAACTCCAACGAGACGCCGCTGGAGACGGTATCGGAGGACTTCGAGGCGATGGACTTCGTCTACGAGGCGACCGGCTACGCGCCACACGCATTCGAGACGGTCGAGGCGCTGGCACCCAACGGCGTCGGCGCGCTGCTCGGTATCCCGGACTCGTGGGAGTTCGAGGTCGACGGCGGGCGCGTCCACCACGAACTCGTTTTGCACAACAAGGCGCTCGTCGGGATAGTCAACTCCCACGTGGAACACTTCGAGGGAGCGATCGACACGCTGACCGAACTCCCCGAGTGGCTGCTGGACGACCTCGTCACCACCGTCGCGACGCCGGAGGACGCGAAACCGGCCTTCGAGTACGGCCACGACCAGATCAAGGCGGTCGTGGAGTTCGACAGGCTGTGACCCGACGCCGTTTCGAGGGGCGACGCTGTCGGTCGGCCGAAGGGACAGACTGATTTAGCCGGTGGCGAAATGGTCGAACCGACATGGCTGGTGACGAACTCCTCGACTCCCTCGAACGCGTCTCCGAGCGGTTCAACTTCGGGGAATACGAGGCGAAGGCGTACCTCACGATCCTCGAACACGGGCAGATGACCGCCTCGGAGATCTCTGACTACACGGATATCCCGCAGCCGCGCGTCTACGACACGGTCCGGAGCCTCAGCGACGTCGGACTCGTCGAACTCCAGGAGTCCCGTCCGATGAAGGTGCTCGCGCTCGACCCCGAAGAGGCGTTCGACGACCTGCAGTCTTCGCTCGATACGCTCGTCGAAGGGCTCGAGGAGCAGTACACGAAGCCGGCACGCGGGACCGAAGCGGTCTCGCTCGTCAAATCGCGGCCGACGATCCTCCGCTACCTCTCGGAAGTGATCGACTCGGCCGAATACGAGCTGAGGCTGTCGCTGACGCCGGAGTTGCTCGACCGCTTCGAGGGGCAGCTCCGGAGCCAGCACGACGACGGCGTCGCGATCGAGGTCCTCCTGTCGCCCGCGGCGGCGGTCCCGGGGACGGACGAGTACGACTACGAGACGCTCGCCAACACGGTCAAGAAACGACGGGGCGTCACGACCCCGGTCGTCGCCGTAGCCGACGGTCGGTACTCGATCTACGCGACCCGCGAGAGCCTCAAGGGCGACACCGACCGCTACGGCGTCATCTTCGACCGGTCTGAGCTCGGGTTCCTCGTCTCGGTGTTCATGAACACGGTCCTCTGGACGACCGCCGAGACGGTCACCGAGGACGGCGAGCGACTGGACTTCCCCCGGCGCTACGGCACTATCAGGCGCGCCGTCGCCGACGTGGCGACGCTGGACGGCGACTTTTACGCCACGATCGAGGGGCGTGACGTCCTGACGGGCGAACAGGTCGTCGTCGAGGGGGCGGTCGTTGAAGCCAACCTCACACCGAGCCTCGAGGAGGCGTCGCTCGTAGTCGAGACCGACGATGGACGAGTCACGGTCGGTGGACAGGTCGCGGCGCTCGAAGACATCGAGTCGTTCGAGGTCCGGATCGGACGCGGCTCCGCGCCGGATCCGGCTAGTTGACCGGGCCCGGCGCGGCGTCGCGAACTGTCAGAGGCGGTGACAGGCGGTTGCCAGGTGGGCCGCTCTCCCCCCACGGTAGAGTGGCCAGCAGGGACCCTGCATCCCCCATCGCGCCGCAGTGTATCATCTGTCCCCGGAGAGTATAAATCTTGAACTATTCGAGCCAATGAAAATCCAGCGACGGTCATACCTTCCACAAGAACGAAGTGATTCCAATACATATGGAATCCGATAATGGCTGAGAGCGAGAGACGACTTCGAGGCCCGGCGGGAGGGAGTCGTCCGTGAGCACGAAGTCGGTCGTCGGGTACGTCCTGAGTTCGTCCGTTCGGTCCGACGTGCTGACGGCGGCCGTCGCCGAGCCACGGTCGATCGACGGGCTCATCGAGTCGATCGACGCGAGCGAGTCGGCCGTCTACAACGCCGTGGCCGACCTGGAGCGTCGGGGGCTGGTCAGGAAGGTCGACGACGAGTGGGACGCCACCGGCAGCGGGCAGCTCGTCTCGGACCTGCTGGAACAGCAGGGGAACCTCTGTCAGTTGCTCGCCGACGACTACTGGCGGGACCACGACGTCTCGTCGCTCCCCCGGCGGTTCCGGCTCCGCCTGACGGAACTGGCGGACGCCGAGGTGTTCCGCGCGAGCGACACCGACCCCCACGCCGTCGTTCGGGAAGTCTGTAACCGCGTCGAGCGGGCCGGGTCGAACGTCGACATCATCACCCCGATCTATCAGGCCGAGTACGAAGACGTGATGCCCGATGCAAGCGACGCCAGCCTCGTCGTCGACACGACGGTCGCGCACGAGGCCCTCGACCGAGTGGACTCTCTGGAGTCAGTCCGCCGGTGGGAGGAGACGAGCGTGCGAGTCCTCGACATCGACATCGGCGTCGGCGTCACCGAAAACGAAGTCATGCTCTCGCTCCCGACCATCGACGGCCAGTACGACTCGCGGACGGAAGTCTTCGCGTCGGACGAACGAGCGATCGCCTGGGGCCGCGACCTCTACGAGTACTACTGGAACCGCGCGACCCCCAACGAGCAGCTCATCGCCGAGTACTTCGGATGAGGGCGACGCGGACACGGCCGCGAAGCTGTGACGAGTCGAGAATGTTTTTGGCGAACCTAAAAACTCAAGTGTGTCGCGTCGAGAGAGGCGAGCAATGAGTCGACTGCAGCGCGACGAGGCGGCCGGTCCGACCGGCGACGGTGCCGAGACGGACCCTCTGACGGAAGTATCGGAGTCAGAGACGACCGGGGACGAATTCACGTTCGACGACGTGACTGTCGTGATGGGCACGTACAACGAGGAGGCCGCCATCGCGACGGTGCTGGAGGACATCGAGCGAGTGACCGACTGGAAGGCGAACGTCGTCTGTGTCGACGGGTCCGACGACGGGACGCCGGAGGTAGCGCGGGAACACGGCGTCCGCGTCATCGAGCAGGAACCACAGGGGTACGGTGTCGCGGTCCGCGAGGCAGTGCTCGCGGCCGACCGCCCGGTCGTCGTCACGACCGACTGCGACGACACCTATCCGATGGAGGCGCTGCCGGAGTTCCTCGCGGCCATCAACGACGGTGCCGACGTGGTCAGCGGCGACCGTATCACGCCCGGCGCCGGCGCAATGCCCACGCTCAACCGACAGGGCAACCGCGCCTTCGCGCTCCTCGCGAGCCTCCTGATGGGTCGTCGCGTCCACGACACGACCACGGGGATGCGCGCCTATCGCCGCGAGGTCGTCCAGGACATCACGTGGACGGAGAACACTGGCCTGTCGGCGGAACTCCTCATCCGTCCGCTCATGCGGGGCTACGAGGTCGACGAGCGCCCGATCGACTACGACGAGCGGAAAGGCGAGACGAAACTCGACCCCTTCTCGGGCGGCGCCGCCATCGCCAGACTGTCTGTCACCCGTACGGCTCGCGCCGGCTCACCCGTACGGCTCGCGCCGACTCACACGTCCGGACCGCGCCGGTAGCTCTCGATGCCGCCGGGATGGCCCTGCGGGTTCTCCAGCCCGACCAGTTCGCCGCCCGTCGGCGAGGTGTACAGCGCGAACAGCAGCTCGTTGACGACGTAGTAGCGGACGCGCTCGACGTCCGTCCCGTCGGGGTCCGGGTCCGCCTCGCGAACGCCCAGTCGGTCCAGTGCGTCCTCGCGCTCCGCCTCATCGAGCCCCGCAAACTCGTCGTCGAACCAGGAGTTAGTCCACTCGTCGAGATACGCGACGGCCGCTGCGATCCCGGCCGCGTGGTCGGGCTGTTCGCCCGCTCGGCCGCGGACGAACTCGGAGACGAACGGCTCGATCCCCCCGACCTCGCTCGGGTAGAGCACCTCCGCGGCGGCGACCAGGGTTTCGACGTCGTCCCCGTCAACCGGTCCCGACAGTGGTCGGTTCGTCTCCGTCCCCTCGATTCCGTCTCCGTCGTCGCGGTCGTCGCCGTCACCGTCGCTCGCGGCGAGCGCGAGTGCGCCGCCGCCGGCGACGCCCGCTGCCGCGAGGGCTGCCAGTGCGTCCCTGCGCGAGAGTTCGGTCGAGTCAGTTTCGGTCATCGGTGGAGTGTGAGTCGGTCTCGGGCGCGGTCACGTTCGTCTCGACGAAGACGCCGTCGGGGGCGGTCTCCGGGACGTAGGCCGCGGCACCGCCGCACGTGCGGACACCGCGACACACCTCGATGCGCGGCGTCATCGCACGGACCCGTCCCGCCGACGCGTCGACGGGCACCTCGAAGCGGTAGGTGAAGCTCCCGCCGGGGCCGTAGTCGACGAAGACACTCAACTGCACCGTCTCGCGGCCCGCGACGGACAGCGTCTCGTTCGACTGCGCCGCGAGTCCGGAGACGCGGGCGCGCTCGTCGCTCAGGTGGAGGGCGAACGCGAGCGACTCCGACTCACCGCTCGCGGTGTAGTAGGCGCTCTCTTCACCGCTTCCGAGTCGGACCGTGATCCCGTCGGCGCCGGAGGGGACACCGACGGTCGTGTTCAGCCGGACGCTCGGTCCGAACGCGTCCTCGACGCGCTGGAGGCGCGTGGCCCGCGGCGAGCCGTCGAACGGCGCCCACTGGCCCCGGTAGACGTACCGGTAGCGCGTCCGGTTCGGGAAGGCGTCGGCCGTCTCGAACGGCCGGTCGTCGACGGCGTAGACCGCTCGGCCGTCGAAGCCGGGGTCGTTCCTGAGCGCCTGGAAGGGGTGGTTGAGCCAGTCGCCGTAGGGGTCGGGCAGGAAGACCAGCGAGCGCTCCGGCGGCTCGTCCGCGAACGGCTCGTACGCCGTCCCGTAGCTCTCGGTCGCGGTCGCGCTCCGGTCCATCCGACTCTGGAGGTCGTCCGCAGTGACGACTCCGGCGACGCCGGCAGTCAGGAGCAACACTGCGACGAAGGCGGCGGTCGGCGCTCGCGTGCCGAACTCCGACCGGTTCGCCGCGCCGGTTCGCGCGACCGAGGCGAGCGCGACCACGCCGACGGCCGCGAACGTCGCCGTCGGGAGCAGCAGGTCGAAGTGGTAGTACGGTCCCAGGACGGCGACCAGTCCGTCGCCGGTCCGGTCGAGGTCGCCGAGGACGTTGAAGTTGCCCCAGAAGTAGACGTTCCCCGCCGAGACGGTGAGAGAGACGCCGGCGACCGCGGCCTGTCGCGCGGAGAGTCCCCGCCGGACTGCGACTGCGAGTCCGCCGGCCGCCAGCGCCGCGCCGACCGGTCCGCCGGCGATCCACTCGGTGACGAAGAGGGTGAGCACCCGTCTGTTCGCACGGGTCGCGAGGTCGAGCGTGTATTCGACCTCGTGGTCGAGGATTCGTCGCTCTCCGAAGCCGAGCCCGTCGAGGGGCGCGAACGCCTCGTACGGGAAGAGCAGGGGCGACCCGGTCATCGCCGCGTTGTACGCCAACGTCGCGCCCACACCGGCGAGTCCGAGACCGGCGACCGTCGCCTGCCGCGACAGCACCGCCCGGTGGTCGCTCCGGAGCGTCTCGCGCACGCCGTCGTCGAGCGCCACACGCGGGACCGCCCGGAGCGTCCACAGCGCGTGGACGACGAACGGCGCGGCGAAGAGAACCGCCGTATACGGCCGCGAAAAGAAGGCGAGGCCGACCGCGCCGCCGGCACCTGCGGCCCGGCGTCGGTCACCGGTCCGGTCTGCGCGGAGATAGCAGTAGGCGAAGGTCAGATTCAGTAGCGTCGTCGGCGCGTAGGGGAGAAACACCGCCGAGTTGAGGAGGAACAGCGGCGAGGCGAGGAGGAAGCCGGCGGCGACGAGCGCCGTCTTTCGGTCGAACACCTCGCGGACGACGCCCGCGACGAGGGCGAGGTTGCCTGCCGCGACCACTGGGAGCGCGAGCCGGTAGCCGCCGGCCAGTTTCCCGAGCGCGAACATCGCTGCCGGGACGGGACTGTACTTCGGGTACAGGCGGTCGCCGTCTTCGACGAAGAACCACGGGCGGAAGACCTCCTCGACGGGCGGCGACAGCGAGAGCTGTCCTTCGAGCAGCATCGCCGCTTGCTGGAGATAGACGCCCTCGTCGTGATTGAGCGAGTGGTACGGGAACAGCCGCGTCGCGAGGAGCCAGACGGCGAGCGCGCCGAGGACGGCGACCACGGCCGTTCCGATGGCGGCGGTCCGGCGTCGCATCTCACTCGGCGGGGAACCACGCAAGCCGGTGGTCGACCCGGAGGTCGACGCGGACCCGCTGGTCGAGTTCGAGGTCGTCGGCGTGGTTGTGTTCGCAGTACACGGTGTCGCCGCCGTCGAGCCTGACCTGGTAGACGAACGACGGTCCGGTGTACTGCCTGTGGACGATCTCGCCGTTCCCGGCATTCGAGCCGTCGTCGGCGGGGGTCGCCACGAGGTCGTCCGGTCGGACCATCACGTCGATGGTCGCGCCGTCGTACTCCGGACCCAGTCCCTCGATCACGTCGGCCGGGAGCGTCCCGAGGTCCGTCTCGACCGCCTCCGAGGCCAGCTGTCCCGAGACGAAGCCGGCCTGTCCGAGGAACTCCGCGACGAATCGGGACTCGGGCTGCTCGAAGACGACCTCCGGTCGCCCGGTCTGTTCGACGCTCCCGTCGTGGATGACGGCCACGCGGTCGCTGATCGACAGCGCCTCCTCCTGGTCGTGCGTGACCGACACCGCGGTCACGCCCCTTGATGATGTTGCGGACCTCCTCGCGCATCTCCGTCCGCAGACTCACGTCGAGGTTCGAGAACGGCTCGTCGAGCAGGAGCACGTCCGGTTCCGGGGCGAGCGAGCGCGCGAGTGCCACCCGCTGGCGCTGCCCGCCGGAGAGGTCGTCCGGGCTGTGGTCGCCGTAGTCCGCGAGGTCCACGAGGTCGAGGAGTTCGGTCCCCCGCTCCTCGCGCTCGGCCGCCGGCCAGTCGTCGATGCCGAAGGCGACGTTCTCGGCGACCGTGAGGTGCGGGAAGAGCGCGAACGACTGGAAGACCAGTCCCACGTCGCGGTCGTCGGGCGCGACGAAACTGTCCGGGCCGGCCACCGTCTCCTCGTCGACGCGGATCCGCCCGCCGTCCGGCCGGTCGAGGCCGGCGAGGAGGCGGAGCGTCGTCGTCTTGCCACAGCCTGAGGGACCCAGCAACGTGAGGAGTTCGCCCTCGTAGACCGAGAGCGTGAGGTCCTCGACGGCCGTCTCGGCCCCGAACGAACGCGTCACGCCGTCCAGTTCGAGGACGGACCCGCTGCGCTCGCGCTCGGCGTGGACGCGGTCGTTCGCCGCCGCGGGGACTGTGTGTTCGATCATCGTGTGGCGTCTCTGTCCGCTCAGTTGTCCTCCTGTGCCAAAAGCACAGCCATCGAGAGACCCGAGACGAGCACGAGGACGAACGCCGGGACCGCCGCCTGTCCGTACAGCCCGGCCTCCTCCGCTCGCCAGATGAACGTGACGAGCGTGTCGAACCCGAGCGGCCGGAGCAGCAGCGTCGCGGGCAGTTCCTTCATCGAGGTCAGGAACACCAGCGCCGCACCGGTGACGATCCCCGGGGCGATGAGCGGGAGCGTCACCGCCCGGAACGCCTCGGTTCGCGAGCGACCCAGCGTCCGCGCCGCCTCGACGAGCCGTCCGTCGACCTGCATCGTCGACGACTGTATCGACCCGATCGCCTGGGGCATGAATCGAACGACGTAGGCGAACACGAGCAACGGGACGGTCTTGTAGAACGCGGGCAACACGTCCAGGCTGAAGCTGACGAGTGCGATCGCAAGTACGATCCCCGGCGTCGCGTACCCGACGTAGGGGACGCGCGCGGTCAGCGAGGAGAGCCGCGACCCCGCAGTGGTTGAGCGGACCGCGACCGGGAGCGCCACGAGCACTGACACCGCCGCCGCGGCGAGCGAGACGTAGACCGAGTTCCAGCCGTACGACCACGAGAAGCTCAGCTGCGTGAACTCGTAGCCCGGACCGCCCCGGAACAGCCACGTCGCGAAGATCCCGGTCGGGAGCACGAGTGCGAGGAGCGCGACGAGCGCCGGCAACGCCATCGCGGGGTACCGCCATAGCCCCAGATCGAGTTCGGCGGCACCGCGGTTACCGCGACTCGCGTACGCACCGGAGTCGTCGGCTCCGAGCCGGGACTCCGCGGCGAGGATGACGCCCGTCACCGCGAGCAACTGGACCGAAAGGAGGGCCGCGTACCCCTGCATGTGGGCGGTGTGGCGGCTGTAGATGAACTGCGTGAACACCTCGAGGTTCATGAAGTTCGGCGTCCCGAAGTCGGCGAGGGCGTACAGCGCGACCAGCAGCGCCCCGGCGGCGACGCCGGGGACGATCTGGGGGAGAGTCACCCGACGGAACGCCTCGAGGCGACCGCAGTTGAGCGTCCGCGCCGCCTCGACGAGCGACGCGTCGAGCGACAGCAGCGACGCCCGCGTCGTGAGGAAGACGTAGGGGTACGTGTACAGCGTGAGCACGACCGACGCGCCGAGGAACCCCTCGACGGCCGGAACGGTGACGCCGAGCGGCGCGAGCGCGTCGGATATCGGCCCGCTCGGCCCGAACGCGGAGATCGCGGCGAAGGCACCGAGGTAACTCGGGACCGCCAGCGGGAGCGCGACGAGGACCGTCCAGAACCGCCGGAACGGGACCGAGGCCTGCACCGTCAGCACCGCGAGCGGGACGCCCACGAGCGTGCTGGCACTCGTGACGACAGCCACGAGTGCGACGCTCCGTCCGAGGACTGCGAGCGTCCGTGAGTCCAGCGTGAGTTCGACGACGCGCGAGCCGAGCGTGGTCGCGTCCACGACGAGCCAACCGAGCGGGAGGACGAGCGCGGCGACGAGGCCCGTCGCGAGCGCGGCGTAACCGGCGTCGACCGCCACGTCCCCGTCGCCGGAGACGCGGTCGAACAGCCGGCCGCCGCGCTCGCGCCCGCTCATCTACAGGACACCGGCGTCGCGCATCAGTTCCAGCGTCGGTTCGAGGTCCGATAGCTCCGCGAGGTCGAACTCCGGCGGGTTCAGTTCGTCGACCGTCGGGAGGCCGCCGACCGGCTCGACGCCCGGGATCATCGGGTAGGCGAAGCTCACCGTGGCGAAGAACTCCTGGGCCTCCGCCGAGAGGAGGTGCCGGACGAAGTTCGCGACCAGGTCCTGCTTCTCGGTGCCCTGGATGGCCAGTGCGCCCGCAACGTTGACGAGCGCGCCCGCGTCGCCTTCGGTGAACGCGAGGTCGACCGGGGCGTCGGGGCGCTGGTTCTTCACGCGCATGGCGTAGTAGTGGTTCGCGAACCCGGCCGGGACCGCGCCGTCGGCGACCTGCTGGGAGACGACGTACTCGTTCCCGAAGCGCTCGACGCCGGCGTCCTGCATGTCCGAGAGCCACTGCCGAGCGGCGTCCTCGCCCTCGATGATCCGCATCGCGGTGACGAACGACTTGAACGCGCCGTAAGTGGGCGCCCAGCCCATCGACCCCAGCGCGTCCGCGTTCGGGATCTCGGCGACCGTCGACGGGACATCCTCGGCCGAGAGTTCGTTCGTGTTGTACGGGACGCTCCGGGCTCGGCCGGCGACGCCGACCCACGCGTTGTCTGAGCCACGGAAGTCCGACGGGACCGAGTCGACCGCCTCGTCCGGCAGCGGGTCGTAGGCGTCGTTGTTCGCGACGTAGCCGAGCGAACTCGCGTCGATGGACCAGAACACGTCGGCCTGGGGTGACCCGGCCTCGACCTCGTCGACGATCGTCTGTGCGAGCGACGCCGACCCGGCGTCGGAGGGGAACACAGTGAAGTTCGGATAGATCTCCTCGAGCATCTCGACGAACTGGGAGTAGATGCCGCCTTCGCCGCCGCCGATGTAGAGATTGAGTTCGCCGGAGAGCTCCGGGAGGTCCTGGATAGAGGTCCCATCGGGTGCCGGTCGCCCGGAAGCGAGCGTCCCCGAGCCGCGGAACTCGGTGAGCGACGGGATCTCGCCGGCCCCCGTACTGTCACCGTCGCCCGAGTTACTGTCACTCGAAGTACCGTCGTCCGGACTGCTGTCGGAGTCCGTGCCGCTCCCGGGCGCACCCTCACACCCAGCCAGACTGACGACAGACCCGACAGCAGCTGTCTTCAACAACCGACGACGACTGAAGCGCGCGTTCTCCTTCATGTGCTTTAGGCTCCCCTAAAGAAATAAAAACCTCCCGGTATCGCTATCAGTCGTCGGTGGCGGCGACACCGCGTTCGACCTGCGTGGCGTCGAGCGCGTCGAGACAGGCCAGCCAGTCGTGCATGTGCTCGCCGACGAAGTTGAGGAACTCGCCGTTCTCGTAGTCGAACTCGCCGTCGGCGAGCGCGGTCGCCATCGCCTCGAAGACCGCCCTGTAGCTGTCGGCGTCGTCGCCCACGTCGTCCGCGGACGGCTCTGTCGTCCGAGCGGTCCGTGGAACCTCCGGTTCCACGCTATCGACGACCTCCCAGACGTGTTCGTTGAGTTCCAGCCCGGGGACCTCGTTGTTCAGGTCGCCGAACGTCGAGCGCGGCGCTTTGTTGTGCTCACAGAGCGGGGCACCATTATAAATCTGCGTGCCCAGCACGTCGCAGGCGCGCTTGAGGAAGACGCCGCTCCAGATGTCGTCGAACCGGCCCACGTCCCACTCGTTGTCGTCCATCGGCAGCTGGTAGAACGCGGGGACCACCTCGCGCCGGAAGGCGAGATTCATCGAGCACACGGTGAGGTAGTCGCCCTCGGCGGCGACGAAGTCCTCGCCGTAGTCGTCGGCGGTGAGGCGCGTCCGGGCCTGTCCCTGCAGGTCGCCGTCCATCAGGATGCGGACGGCGTCGAGGTCCGGCACGTTCGTCCAGAGGCCCTGCGAGGCGACGACGTCGTCGACGGTGGTCGTGTCCGTCTCGACACTCTCGTCCATCGCACTGTAGGGGTAGCCCCGCGGGTAGAGGTCGTGGTCCTCGACGTTCTGGTAGAGGACGTTGACCCAGCGCTCGTCGGAGGACACTTCCGTCATCTCGCCCTCGTACGCGAGGTTCTCCATGTGTCGACCGAAGAAGTCGTACTCCTCGTGGGGGAGCGTGTCGTCGTCGATGAAGAAGCCGTATTCGTAGTCGCCGGTCCACATGTACAGGAGGCCGAAGCTCGTCTCGGCGTGACTCGCCGCCGGGACGACGTGCTCGTACTCGGAGACGCCGTGCTGTCGGTACCACCCTTCCCGGCGACTCTCGTCGAAGACCTCGCCGGACAGTCCCTCTTCGTCGAGCATCGCCTCCATCTCGTCGACGTCACAGAAGTCCTCCGTGACGAGGACGAACTGCAGTCGGTCGAGGTCGAACCCGTGCTCGCGCGCGTTCTCGGCGTAGGCCCTGAGACACTCGTACTCGCGTATCGTCGGCACTACGACGCAGATATCCCGTGTCATCGCTCTCGTACACGTACGTGTTTAGGTCGCCCTAAAGAGTCTGTCGTTGTCGCTCCGGGCAGCTGTCAGAGGGGGCACAGCGCTCGATACCTTCGAGGGCAGGAATGCCTATCAGACGCCGTACGTTCGTTCGGCGAGCCGATTCGATGGGGTGATTCGGACCCACCTTCGCTGGATCACGTCGTCTCGGTGTGCGGATAGAACTGTTCGGTTATGTAACTGTGGCAAGGGGAACTATTAACCCGTTTCCGGGGGCCACTGTAGGGTATGAGAGCGCACCGACGCGACGGGGTGGTGTCCCGGTGAACCTCGACGACCAGACGTGCCTCGTCACGGGGAGTTCCCGGGGTATCGGGAGGGGTATCGTGACGGATCTCGCTTCGCGCGGCGCGGCGGTCGCCGTCAACTACCGGTCCTCGGCGGCCGAGGCAGAGGCGGTCGTCGAGTCGATCGAGGCGGACGGTGGCACGGCCGTCGCCGCCCGGGCCGACGTCTCCGACCTCGAGAACGTGCGGGCGATGCGAGGCGAAGTCCACGACTCGCTGGGTCCGGTCGACGTACTTATCAATAACGCCGGGATCACCGTCGACAAGAAGTTCGAGAACATGGACCGAGCAGACTGGGAAGCGGTCATCGACGTGAACCTCGGCGGCGTCTACAACTGCACGAAGACCTTCTTCAACGACCTCAGGGACGCCCGCCACGGCCGTCTCATCAACATCTCCTCGGTCGTCGGCCAGCAGGGGAACTACGGACAGGCCAACTACGCGACGACGAAGTCCGGCCTGTTCGGATTCACGCGCACGCTGGCCCTCGAGATGGCCTCGTCGGGTTCGACGGCGAACTGTATCGCGCCGGGGTTCGTCAAGACCGACATGCTCGAGGAGGTGCCCGAACGCGTCCAGGAGAAGATCCTGCAGGATATCCCGCTCGACCGGTTCGCGACCGTCCAGGACATCTGCGGCATCGTCTCGTTCGTCGCCAGCGAGGAGTCCAGTTACATGACCGGACAGGTGCTCGGCGTCAACGGCGGCATGGAGTGGTGAGCTGAGATGAGCCAGGAAGAGACGGAGGACACCGCAGCGGCGGAGTCCGAGGGTACCGAGTTCGCGGAGACCGACGAGGAGACGCCGCTCGAAGCGCTCGGACGCCGTCGCGAGGAGTCACGCGTCGGCGGCGGCGAGGCCCGCATCGAGCGCCAGCACGACCGCGGGAAGATGACCGCCCACGAGCGCGTCGAGTACCTCCTCGACGACGGGACCTTCACCGAGGTCGACGCCTTCGTCGAACACCGCGCGACCTCCTTCGGGATGGACGAGAAGGAGTTCCCCGGTGACGCGGTCGTCACCGGCTACGGCGACGTGAACGGCCGGACGGTGTTCGTCTTCGCCCACGACTTCACGGTCCTCGGCGGGTCGGTCGGCGAGGTCGTCGCCGAGAAGGTCTGCAAGGTGATGGACCGGGCGACCGAGGCCGGCGTACCCGTCGTCGGGCTCAACGACTCCGGCGGCGCGCGCATCCAGGAGGGCGTCGACTCGCTCGTCGGCTTCGCGAAGATCTTCGAGCGCAACACGAAGGCGTCCGGGCTCGTCCCGCAGATCTCGGCCATCATGGGGCCGTGTGCCGGCGGCGCGACGTACTCGCCGGCGCTGACCGACTTCACGTTCATGGTCCAGGACACCTCGCACATGTTCATCACCGGGCCGGACGTCATCGAGACGGTCACCGGCGAGCAGGTGTCCAAGGAGGAACTCGGCGGTGCGGGGAGCCATTCCACGAAGTCCGGCGTCGCGCACTTCGCCTGTCAGGACGAGGAGAAGGCACTGGACAACATCCGGCGACTGCTCTCGTACCTCCCCCAGAACAACATGGAGGACCCCCCGCGAGTCGCCTCCTGGGACGACCCCGACCGCGAACTCGACGGCATCACCGACATCGTCCCCGAGGCCCCGCGCAAACCCTACGACATGAACAGGGTCATCGACCGCGTGGTCGACGAGGACTCCTTCTTCGAGGTCCACGAGAACTGGGCGCGGAACGTCGTCGTCGGCTACGCCCGCATGGACGGGCGCGTGGTCGGCATCGTCGCCAATCAGCCCCGCGTCAGCGCGGGGACGCTCGACATCGACGCCTCCGAGAAGGCCGCGCGGTTCATCCGGACCTGCGACTCGTTCAACGTCCCGGTCGTCTCTCTCGTGGACGTGCCCGGGTTCATGCCCGGGACCGACCAGGAGCACAACGGGATCATCCGCCGCGGCGCGAAGCTCATCTACGCCTACGCGGAGGCGACCGTCCCGCTCCTCTCCGTGGTCGTCCGGAAGGCCTACGGCGGGGCGTACATCGTCATGTCCTCGAAGTTCCTCGGGTCGGACGTGAACTACGCCTGGCCCGCCTCCGAGATGGCGGTGCTCGGACCGCGCGGCGCGGT
>PXSD01000125.1 GCA_003023165.1 Halobacteriales archaeon QS_9_67_15
AGTGAGGAGCGCAGCGAGCCCCTCGACTGGAGCCAGGGAGAGAGCGAAGCTCTCTCGGGCTCGCGGCGCAACGCCGCCGCGAACAGCGGGGGCTTTCACGCTGTCTCGAAATACCGCTCTCATTCTGGTGGCTTATCTGAACACTACCTCATGGATTCGCCGGTGGACCGCGAACCGCTCAGTCGTCGCGGAAGTAGGCCGTCGACAGCAGCGCGCTCGCACACGTCCGCGAGTCGTACGGTATCGACCTCACCGACGGTCGCCACCGCCGCAACCTGGTGGTCGGCACGGACGTGGTCGACCTGCTCGACACCTGCTTCGCCGTCGGCGAGGCCGTCTTCGAGGGAACGCGCCCCAGACCCCCTTGCGCCCACGTCGAAGCGGTCGCGAGCGAGGACGGACTCGCGGCGGCGCTCTCCGCGGAGCGGGGCGGGATCTGTGCCGACGTGGTCGCGGGCGACACTGTGGCCGACGACGACCTCCGCGTGGTCGAACGACTGGACGACCCCGACGGGAGCGGGGGCCGGTTACTCCGGCAGCTCGGCGGTCACGTCACGGAGGAGGCCGTCGAGGATCTCGGGCGTGGTGGGGTGGTAGGCGCGGTCGGGGACCTCGCGTACGTCGAGGCCCATCTCGACGACAACCTGCATCGTCTTGGCCATCACGTCGGCGTGGTAGTGGAGGCCCTGCCAGCCGAGCACCGTGGCGCTCTCGCGGTCGACGACGAGTTTGGCGACGCCTTCGGGGACATCTTTGGCCTCGAATACGCCGTCGTCGCTGGCCTGTCGGGCGGCGACGACGATGTCGTAGTCGGCGTCTCTGGCCTCGCGTTCGGTCATCCCGACGCGGGCGTAGGGGTAGACGCCGAGCCCCGAGAAGATCACGTGGTGGGTGACGTTCTGGTACTGCTCCAGTGGGACCCCCCGTTCGCGTCGGAGGATGTTTGCGGCGGCGGTGAACCCCTGCTCTTTGGCGACGTGGAGGAACAGTTCCTTGCCGTTGGCGTCGCCGACGACGAACACGCGGTCGTCGTCGCGGGCCTGCATTGTGTCGAGGACCCAGCCCGGTCCCGGCTGGAGACTCGTGTTCCGCAAGCCGAGGCGACCGAGGGAGGGGTTCCGACCGGTGAAGAGGTACAGTTCGTCGCCCTCCACGACCTCGTCCTGGCCGTCGTTGTGTTCGAGGTGGAGCCGGACGCCGCCGTCGTCGGTGGGTTCGACGCGCTTCTCGGAGCACTCGGTGGGGACCGTCACGTCGAACGCCTCGCGGTAGAGGTCGAGCACGGCCTCGCCGAAGGCGGGGTCGGACTCGTTGAGGGGACGCTCGTCGTGCTCGACGACGGTTACGTCCGTCCCGCCGACCTCGCTGAGGTACGGGACCATCTCCAGCCCGGTGTACCCCAGGCCCATCACGACGGCCGAGTCGGGAAGTTCGGTCGCGTCGAGCAGGTCAGCGCTCGTCTGGTAGTCGACGTCGTCGATACCGGGGAGGTCCGGGATGTTGACCGAGGAGCCGGTGGCGACGACGACGTAGTCGGCCTCGAACTCGCGACCGTCCGCGCGGACCGCGTGGTCGTCGACGAAGCGCGCGGTATCGTGGATGAAAGTCACGTCGTCGCGCTCGGCGAGGTCGTGGACCGACTCCCGTCGGTGGCCGGCCCAGCCGAGCGTGTGGTCGTCCTTGCGCTCGATGGTCCGTTCGAGGTCGACCTCGTGTGGCTCGCCGCGGAGGCGGTCGTCGTGGCGCGCCTGGAAACGGTGCGCACCGGCCGAGAGGACCTCCTTCGAGGGCATACAGCCGCGGAGGATACAGAGCCCGCCGCCGGGGTCGCCGTCGTCGATCAGTGTGAGTTCGACGTCCGGTTCGTCGGCGAGCTCGCCGGCGACGGCGGCACCGGCACTCCCGTACGCGCCGACGATGACTACGTGAACCATACACTCGATTTGTCGGAGCGAGAGTAAAGCGTTCGGGGCGTGTGTGCGGGTGCCGCGGTCCGTCGACAGTCGACAGGCGGAACCGCACCCGACGCCGGCTTCAGTCCTTTAGGGCTGCCGAGTCACCGGGCCCTCACCGCGACGGGCGCGGACCCACCGCGCGGGCCGCGAGCGGTTGACGACGCGGTCCCAGATGACGAGCGTCGACGGGAGGACGAGAATCGACGCGACGTACGCGTAGACGACCGAGAGGGCCGTCAGGACGCCGAACGCGCCGATGGCCGGGTTCAGTGCGAACACGAGCATCCCCATCCCGGAGATGGTCGTCAGCATGCTGCCGGTGAGCGCGCCGCCGGTGCCGCGGACGGCGCGGTCAAGCGCGGTCTCGATGCCGGCCCGCTCGAACTCGTCGGCGAAGCGGTGAGTGACGTGGACCGAGTAGTCGATCCCGAGCCCGATCGTCAGCGAGAGGATGACGCCGTTGATCGCGTTGAAATCGATACCCAGGTAGCGCATCGAGGCGACGACGAACGTCACCGTCAGCGCGATGGGCACGACGTTCGCGACGCCGAGCGACGGCCGCCCCTCGAACACGCCGTAGACGAGGACCAGGAAGGCCGACGCGCCGACGAGCGTGATGATCAGGCTCGTGATCACGGTGTCGAGGATGAGCTCCGAGGCCTCCTCGAAGATGACGGTGTTGCCGGTCGGCGACGCCTGCAGCGACGTCTCGGCCGCGACTGCCTCGGCGTCGGCGGTGACCTCTCTGTTGGTCGCGTCGCCGTCCACCGTGTACGTCACCAGCGTACTCCGGCGGTCGTCGGCGAGGACGCCGCCGACGCCGCTCTCCGGGCGCTCTTCGAGGTAGTCGTACACTTCGCCGAGGTTCTGCTCGGGGATCCCGTCGGCGTCGGGGTCGTTCCGCGCGACGAGGTCGCGGAACTCGGGGTCGCGCGCCGCCTGCGACTCGATCACCGTCACGACCGACTGACTCTCGGCGTAGCGGCCGTCGCGCTCGAACGTCGGTGGCGGGTCCCGTCCGATCCGACGGACGCGGTCGAGCGACGAGTCCCGGCCCATGCGCGTCTCGACGAACAGGAGGACCTGGCTGCTCGTCGGGAACTCCTCGTCGATGTAGTTCGTCTTCTCGACGTAGCTGTACTCGGGCGGACTGAACGGGTCCGGGAGGTCCTTCTGCCACTGGGGGAGCTCCTCGTACTCCGGCGGGAGGAAGTCGTCCTGGCTGAATCCGGTGCCGACGCCGGTCGCGTAGACGCCCGCGGCGCCGCTCCCGACGAGGATCACGAGCATGAACAGCACCGGCGCGCGCCTGGCGACGACGACGCCGCCGCTCAGGACGCGGCCCAGCAGCGACCCCTCCGACCCGAGCGGGCGCTCGCTCATGGTCGGGATCGGGTAGCGGGCGCGCAGCCGGTCGGTCTTCACCTTGGCGGCCGGGAGGAAGATGCCGAAGATCAGGAAGGTGAAGCAGATCCCGACCGCGGCGACGACGCCGAAGTCCGCGATCGGCTCGAGCGCGCTCGTCAGGTTCGAGAGGAAACCGATGACGGTCGTCCCCATCACGATGAAGAAGGCGACGAGCAGCTGTTCGGTCGTCACTCGCATCGAGGTGCCGACCGGCTGGTCGCGCTCGCGTTCCTCGCGGTAGCGGTTGACCGCGTGGATCCCGAAGTCGATCCCGACCGCGATGAGCAGCGGCGGGACCGCGACCAGCAACGGGTTGAACGCGATGTCCGCCAGCCCGAGGAAGCCGAACGTCCACAGCAGCGTCATCACGATGGCGACCGTCCCCAGGATCAGGTCGACCAGGTCCCGGTAGGCCACGATCAGGAAGAGGACGATCAGGATGAACGCGGCGGGGAGGACGAGCGCGAGCGACGACCGTGAGTCACCGAGGCCTGTGCGGCCCGGGCCGCCGCGCTCTGCCGGTCGAAGTCCTCGCTCAGCTGCGAGGTGAACCCGGGCGAGTCGGCCGCGCGACGGACCGCCTGGTCGATCTCGGTCGCGGTCGCCGACTCGACGGCGTCGATCTGGCGCTCGACGGTCGTCGCCTCGGGGTCGAGCTGCAGCGCGACGGTCCGGGCGGGGCTGGAGACGGACGTCACGCGCAGGTCGTCGTGGTCCTGTAGCCGCTCCTGTGCCCGTAACATCCGCAACAGGCCCGGCCGCGAGAGGACGTTCCGCTCGCGCTGGAGGAGCTGGGTGCTGGTCGAACTCTCCGAGAAGCTCGGTCCGAACTCCCGCTGGATGTCCTCGAAGGCCTCGAAGGAGTCCAGGTCCTCGACGAACTGGTCGCTGCCGGACTCGGTCTCGATGTTGCCAAGTCCGAGGAGGAACACGCCCGTCAGCAGGAGAAAGGCGAGGCTGATCCGCCCCGGATAGGCGGTGACGAAGTCGCCGACGTCGTCCGTCGTCGATTCGAGGACCATCCGGTCACCTGCCGTACCGCAGGTAGCCGCCCACCCCGACGACCACGACTGCGAGGACGGCAAGTATCGACAGCGGCAGGCCGCCGCCGTCGTCACTGGGCTCGGTCACGTCCACGGCGAACGTGTACCCGCTGGAGAGCTTCGTGTCGCCGTCGGGCTCGTCGTACTCGAAGTCCATCTCGACGGGATAGGACTTCGTCAGCGCGCTCCCGCCGGTGCTGACCTCGAAGGTGAGCGTCTCCGACTCGCCGGGCTCGATCTGTTCGGCGTAGGCCTCGCCGTCGTCGATCGAGACGGGGTCGTCGGCGAACAGCGCCGCAGAGACGTCCTCGACGGGTTCCTCGCCGGCGTTGGTGACCGTCACCTCGACCAGCCGCGCGGATCCGCGTTCGACGGTGGCGTTGGTGACGGAGAGGTCGAACACGTCGCGCTGCTCACCGACCTGCTGGCGGACGTCGAAGCTCTCCGCCTCGCGCCGCTCGTCGTCGTCGTTGCGGTAGGTCGGCCGCATCGTGAACTGTTTGGGACCGGCTTCCGCGGCTTCGCTGATCTCAACGTCGAACGAGAACGTCTCCGACTGGCCGGGTTCCAGCGTACCGACGGAGTACTCCCGTTCGAGGGGGGAGACGTTCGCGGTGTCGGTCTCGAACCTGACGATGACGCCGGTCGCGGTGGCGTCGCCGGTGTTCTCGATCGTTCCGGTGACCGTCCCCTCCTCGCCGACGCGGAGGTCGGCACTCACGTCGCTGGCGGCGAACTCGTACTCGACTTCCGGGTCGGGTTCGACGCCGAACTGGAGCGTCCCGGACTCGCCGGGGTCGCCCTCGGTGTCCTCGTAGCCGACCGTCGCCTGGAGCGAGTAGCTGCGCGCCTCTGCGTCCGGCGTCGCGGTCGCCTCGACGGTCACCGTCCGCGTCTCGTTGGGGGCCCACGCGCCAACGTACTGGCTCGCGCTGGCCGACCCGCCGAACACGAGCGCGTTGCTCCCGGAGGTGATCGTCACCGAGGCGTCTCGGACCGCCGCCGGACCGTCGTTGCGGATCGTGACGTTGACCGGGCCGTCGTCGTCGACGGCCACGTCGCTGTCGGTCTCGACGATACTAAACGACTGTTCGGGCTCGGGCGTCACGCCGAGCGAGAGCGACCGCGACTGCGTCGGCGTCTCGTCCTCGTCGTCGTAGCTGACGGTCGCGGCGAAGGCGTAGCGCTGCTCGCTGGCCGACTGGGACGCGCCGACCCGATAGGAGACCGTCCGGCGTTCGCCGGGTTCCCATGTCCCGCCGACGAAGCGACTCGACGTGGTGGCCTGCCCGAAGGTCAGGTCGGCGTTCTGAGAGTCGAGTGCGACCGACGCGTTGTAGGCCGGGGCGGTCCCGGTGTTCTCGAGGGTCACGTCGACCGTGCCGGTCGCGCCGACGCGCGCCGTCGACTCGACGTTACGCACGCGGAACTGCGCGCTCTCTTCGACCGTCAGGTCGACGGTGAAGTTCCGCGTCTCGGTCGTGCGGTTGTACTCGCTCGTCTCGGGGTCGACCGACTGCGTGTAGTTGTAGGTGACGTTGACCGGGAGTTCGTACGTACCCGGCTGGGCGTCCCGGTCGACATCGATATGCAACTGGACGGGAGCCGACGAGCCGTCCGGGAGTCGTCCGACTGCCTGTTCGTTCGTCTTGACCGTCAGCGGCACGTCGTGGTCGTCGTCGATACTGACTCGGAGGGCGCGGGCGGTCGTGACTTCCTGTTCGAGTTGCGGGTTCGAGACGGACCCGCTCGTGACGTTGCCGTCGTTGAGGACGACGACTTGCAGGGAGGTCTGTTCGCCCGGCTCGATGTTCGTGTCCGGGACGGAGATGTCGATACCAGGGTTGCCGGTTACTTCGTGGTCGGTCACCGCGCCGGCGACGCCCGGCGCGGCGATCAACAGTGCAACTGTCGCGACTACCGCAACCTGTGACCGTTCCATACGTATATTCACATCCACACCACCGTGCTGCGGGGACCAGCGACGGCAACGCGGGTGTCGTTTCAGCGATTATATCTAAACATCCGTCAATCATTGTAAACAGGAATAAACGCGCTAGAAATTCACTCAGCTGCAAGCGGCGGCCGGCCGCTGCCGCGCTCTCGCGCGCCCGTGATTTGAGCGTTGGTAACATTTAACAGGGTACAAGGCGTAGTTGCCGCTAGCGTCGAACCGACAGACAGCGACGGAACGTAGACACTACCGATGGCAACCAACGACACCCGCACTGAGACGAGCCGCTACGATGAACTCGAGACCGCGAACGGAGACGTCGTCATCTACGACACAGACAACCACCGGGCGTGGATCCAGTCGGATGAGGCGGTAGCAGGCGACGAGATGGCCTGACGGGACGCGGGACATCCGTACAGCCGGGGTGGGGTGAACGCGGTCCGTGGGTCACTGTTTTTGCCGGTGGGACCGTCCGATACAGGTATGACGCTCCCGATCGATCCGGCGGAGTTGACCAGTAGCGACATCGGTGAGAAGCGCGCGACGCTCGAGATGGACCACGAGGCGGCCATCGAACGCGTCCGCGAGGCCTTCGAGGCCGCCGGGTTCGGCTTCCCGGCGGAGTTCGCCCCCTCGCAACTCCTCAACGAGAAGGTGGACAGAGAGACGCAAAGCGCCTCAGGCAGTCGGACGCAGTCCGACGACGCGGACAGGGACCCCTACTACTTCCTCGGCGCCTGCAACCCGGCGATGGCCGACCGCGCACTCGACGAATCGGCAGGGCAGATCGGCGGGCTGTTCCCCTGTGGCGTCGTCGTCTGGCAGGACGAACCCGGCGTCCAGACCGTCTACCACGTCTCGATCATGAAGATCGCACGTCTGAGCGGGATCGCGCCCGACTCCGAGGAGTGGGCCGACATCGTCGCCGAGACCGGCGAGATGGTCGCCGAGGCGTGGGCGAACCTCGAAGAACGGACCTGAGCGCGGCCGCGGTACCGAGCGGACTCGACCGGTCAGTCACTCGTGACGGCCGGAATCGTTGTCTGTGGCCGGGCGGTCAGCGGTCGATACGTCGTCGGTAGGGGACGTGTCCCCGGTTCCCGTCGTCGCGTCACTGTCGCCGTTCGCGCCGACTTTGGCCTCTAACCGCGCGATCTCGGCTTCGAGTTCGCGGATCCGCTCGTCGTAGTCGTCGCCGTCGGAGCGGAGATAGAGGAATCCGACGACCGCGATCAACAGGATCGGCAGTCCGAACAGAAAGATTGCTATCAGGAGGATGACGAGCAACTCCGGGCCGCCCGGGATTCCGAACTGGAGGACCATGCAGAACGGGTAGGACCGAGCGCGCGAAAACCTTTGTGTCGGGGTGGGGTCAAACCCGGCTCCGCACTCGCGTTCAGAAGTCCGAGATCGAGGTCTGCAGCCCGGCGACGAGGTTGGACTTCCGGCGGAGGTGACCGAGCGAGACCGGGATCTGGGGGAGCAACTGTTTCAGTGCCGCGTGGAAGCTCTCGGCGACGCCGTGTTCGCCGGCGGACTGCCGTCCGCCGAGCCCGCGGCCGCTCTCGCTCCCGCGGACGCCGTCGAAGGCGTGACGGACGCCCTCCCGGACCTGCCAGACGCCGACCGGTGCCCAGTACTCGTCGGTCACCTCGCGCAGGACGAGCGCCTTCGCCTGTCGGTCGCGCTCGTGGAGGTGTTCGAGGACGGCGAGTCGCGCGGCGTAGTACGCGCCGGCCGTCTCGTCGACGTAGCCGGTTCGACCGTCCCAGCCCTCGTGGGCGCTGGCGAGGTAGTAGTCGTTCACGGCCGGGTTCCAGACGCTCTCGGGCGCTTTCATCTCGACGAGTTCGTACTCCCACTGGCCGGGCGCGAGGATCACCCAGTAGCGGTTGCCCATGTACTCGTTCGTCCAGACCGACACCTCGTCGACGGTGTCGCTGTGCCGGAGCCCGCCCCGCAGGTACTGGCCGACCGTGTCGTCGACCGCCGTGATCGACCACCGCGTCGGGACGAGGCGGCGCTCGTGACCCTGGCCGAGCGCGCCCGCGGAGAGGATGGTGTTGATGTCGTACACGTCGAACCCGCGCCGGTAGAGGTACGTCATCGCACCCTCCGCGGCCCAGTCGTCGTCCTCGAGCGTCTTCTCGACCGAACGCGGGACGTGGGGGTTCTCGGCCAGATTCGCGCTCGTCGCGCGTGCGCGCGGACCGGTCGGCGTCGACACGTCGTCGAAACTCAGGTCGATGTCGGGGGTGCCGTCGAGGCCGACCTCCACGTCGACGGGGTGGTCGGCGATCGCGACCTCCCGCTGGGTGCCGACGAAGCCGTCCCACACGTCGTTCACGTCGACCTTCGCCGAGCGGGTGGAGTTGAGCATCCCCGTCCGCCGCTGGAGCACGTCGTCGATCCCGTAGCCCTGCTGGTACCAGTCGCCGCTGGTCGCGAAGTCGGCGGCGTCGGCGTCGCCGCCCATCGGCGAGAGGACGCCCGTCGACACGTCCGGGTAGCCCGAGCGGCCGACGAACACCTCCGGCGCCGTGGAGCCGAACATGGCGTCGCCCTGGACGGCCTGCCGGAACTCCCGCTCCACGTCGTCGAGGTACTCCGTGATCTCGTAGGACTTCTCCTCGGCCAGGCGGCGCTTCTCGGCCGCCTCGTCGCGCTGGAAGTCCGCGATGAAGTCGTCGAGGCGCATGCCTGCCATTCGACCTACTGTACGGTCCCTAGCGGTTTCAATCAGTCGATGACGGCGGCGGACCTGTCAGTCATCGCCCACTCGTTCGCCGGTCACTCGGTCGGCCTCGGCGCTCCGTATCAGGTTCGCCGACCCGCAATTCGGACACTCGCGCTCGGTCGTCTCCTCGTCGCGCTCAGCCGTGCGCTCGCGTTCTCGCGTACGGTGGGACCGTGCCATCGCAAGCGTGTGATACGCCGTCACACAGTTTAGATTCTCGGTTATATATCTTTTGCCTGTGCGGTGAGCTGTCGATACCCGTCGCGGAGTCATGATGTCGACGGCGCAGTCGATAGACGGATCCAAATTCCTATGGCCCGGCGGGGGCGACCAGTGGACGATGCCGACAGTCGAGTGCGACGTCGACGCGGCCCGCGAGCGGCTCGAAGCCGCGGGCGTCGAGATCGAAGACGGGAACACCGACCACGAGCGCTGGCGCGCTCAGCGCGGCGACGCGACGGCGGTCGCCTACGACGACAAGGTCGTGGTCCAGGGCGCAGAGCCCGCCGCACTGGAAGGCCTGGTCCGCGAGGGCGGCGGCCGCGCACACGTCTATTTCGACGGCGCTTGCCGCGGCAACCCCGGCCCCTCCGCGGTGGGCTGGGTCGTCGTCAGCGGCGACGGGATCGTCGCCGAGGGCGGCCACACCATCGGTCGCGCGACCAACAACCAGGCCGAGTACGAGGCGCTCATCGAGGGCGTTCGCGTCGCCCGCGACTACGGGTTCGACGGGGTCGACGTCCGCGGCGACTCCGAACTCATCGTCAAGCAGGTCCGCGGCGAGTGGGACACCGACGACCCCGAACTGCGCGAGCACCGGGTCACCGTCCGCGAGCTGCTGACCGACTTCGAGGAGTGGTCGCTGGAGCACGTTCCGCGGGAGATAAACGACCGCGCGGACGAACTAGCGAACGACGCACTCGACGATGCCTGACGAGACACCGGACCCAAGCGAAGCGCCCGACGTGCTCGCCGACGACGACGGCGACCCCGACGACCTCCCGCCCGAGCGGGTCGTCGAGGAGGCCGAGCGACTCACCAAACTGGCCAGAGACGCCGTCGTCGACGAGGAGGCCGAGGCGTACCGGGCCGACCGGGACGAACGGCTCGCCGACCACGACTACACCGCCCGGGTCCGCGAGGACGACACTCGCGACGTGCTCGTGCTCTACCCCGAGGAGTGGGTCGAAGACGGGCAGATCCGGACCGAACGCGTTGACGATGTCGACCGCGGGATCGAGATGCCCCTGTCGGGCCCCGGGCGTGGCGACGACTGGGCGGAAATCGACGCGTACAATCGCGACGTCGTCGCAGACGTGCGCGAGGCGTACGGCGACGACCACGCCGCGAACGTCTCCGCGCTGGCGGATTTCATGGGAAACCACTACGCGAAGCCGATCCACGACGCGACGGCGGCGGAGCTACGGGAGTTCCTGGACGACTACTATCCGCGGAACACGTGGCCGACGCCGGAGCAACGGTCGGTCGTCGAAAAATCGGTGGGGGTTGCGTTCGACGTGGGGGGCGAACGGTGTCCGCTGGAGTAGCGTCTTATTCCTGAACGGCGTCGACGAGCTCTCGCAGGTCGTCGGCGCGGTCCTCGTTCGTGACGAGCTTCGAGAACTCCCAGGAGAGCTGGTCGAGGACGGTCTCGTAGCCGTCGTTGGTTAGCGCGTACTGGTTGGTTCGCTTGTCGAGCTCGCTCTTCTCGACGAGACCCATCTCGACGAGGTCGTCCAGGTTGGGGTAGAGCCGACCGTGGTTGACTTCGTCGTCGTAGTAGTCCTCGAGTTCACGTTTGATAGCGAGACCGTAGCGCGGCTCTTCACCGAGGATCACGAGGATGTTCTGCTGAAATGCGGTCAGCTCGCGCGCGATTCCGGGTGTGTCAGTAACGGATTGTGCCTCTGACATGGTTAGTCGAATGTCATCTGGCTATTTAATACTTGTTAACTTTCTTCCGTTATCGCGCGGAGATATACGTTAGTCCGTCTCTCATCGAAGTAATATCAGATGATGATAATCAAGAGACGAGCGCTGTGTTCTCGTGTTTCGAGCGAACGACCGTTCGTGGGAAAACAGACAGGTCGAAAGGACTTTGACGACGCCAAGCGGATTCGCGGGTGATGTCCGATCTCTGGGAAGACCTCGAAACGGGTCCGAACCCGCCCGAGGAGATCTACGCAGTCGTCGAGTGCCTGAAAGGCGAACGGAACAAGTACGAGTACGACAAGGATATCCCCGGCGTCGTCCTCGACCGCGTCCTCCACTCCAACGTCCACTACCCCTCGGACTACGGGTTCATCCCGCAGTCGTACTACGACGACGAGGACCCCTTCGACGTCCTCGTTCTCGTCGAAGACCAGACGTTCCCGGGCTGTGTCATCGAGGCCCGCCCCGTCGCCATGATGAAGATGAACGACGACGGCGAACAGGACGACAAGGTCATCGCGGTCCCCACCGAGGACCCCCGCTACGACCACATCCAGGACCTCGAAGACATCCCCCAGCAGACCAAAGACGAGATCGACGAGTTCTTCGCGACCTACAAGAACCTCGAAGAGGGCAAGGAAGTCGAGACGCTGGGCTGGGAGGACAAACAGGCCGCCATGGACGCGATCGAACACGCCCGGGACCTCTACGAGGACGAGTTCCAGTAAGCACCTACGCGAGACTCGCCCTTCCTTGGTCATCGAGACAGCGGAACACGCCTCCCCGGACCGAGGAACGGGTCCGGGAAACACGGTATTTGCTCGGCGTAAACAGTTCACGACAGTTCACGTGAACGTGAACCGTTTAACCGCCGGATAGCGCGGGGTTCGAACGTAGCTGAAACCGGCTAAAACCGCGCGAACGTACGGACGACGTCGCCTCCCTATATCAACTAGCGGTTCGTAGCGCTACTTGTCCGAGGTGAGACAGATGCAGGAACGTGACACGCCCTCCGCCGCCGAACTGCGCGACGAATGTTCCGCCGTCTCCGAGCGGTTCGTCGCCGTCGAAGTCGACGAGGAGACCGTCGTCTTCGACGCGACCGACCCCGACGGCTGGGTCCTCTCCGACAGCGCCGTCGACCGCGAGGACATGCACTAACCCCCGATCCGCCTCGAAACGCCCGCCGTCAGCCACCCCGTATGTCTCCGATGCATCCCGCCCCTGCCGACGCATAAATTATGAGCATGGGTAATTACTTGAGGGGTGCGTGCGTACGTACCCGTGTATGGCAACCGGAGAGACCACCGGGATGGCCCATCTGACGGTCATTCCGGAGAACTTCGAGTCGACGGCCGACGGAGAGGGAGGGGGTCACAGCGACGGGGTGGTCGAGCGGGCGGACGCGGACGGGGCCGACAGCTATAGTAGAATGTGAAAGACATCGCTCGGACGACCGCATGACTACGTGCGAGCGACCGTGCAAACGCTTTCAAGTTCTACTATAGACGGGGTCGCTCGGTACGTCACTGACGCCCCCCGAGACTGTCCGCGAGAAGAAGCTTCTTGTGCCCCACAGCGGTATGCCGGGATATGGGACTGTTCGACCGTATCCGTGGAGGCGACGACGAGCCGCGGGTCGCTTTCTTCGGTATCGACGGCGTACCGTATAGCCTGATCGACGACAACCGGACGGAGTTCCCGAACCTCGCTCGACTCATCGACGAGGGGTCGGCGGGCCCCATCGACAGCATCGTCCCGCCCGAGTCCTCCGCCTGCTGGCCGGCGCTCACGTCCGGCGTCAATCCCGGGGAAACGGGTGTCTACGGGTTCCAGGACCGTGAGGTCGGCTCCTACGACACTTACGTTCCGATGCGCCGCGACGTCCAGACCAAGCGCGTCTGGGACCGCGTCCACGAGGCCGGCCGCAAGGCGACGGTCATGAACGTCGTCACGACGTTCCCCCCCCAGCGAGACGTCCAGCGGATGGTTTCGGGCTTCCTCTCGCCGCAGGTCGACAAGGCCGCCTACCCCGACGAACTGCGCGACACCCTCCAGAGCCTCGACTACCGTATCGACACGAACGCCGGGCTCGGTCACAGTGACAAGGGCGAGTTCATGGACGACGCCAACGAGACCATCGACGCCCGCCACGAGGCGTTCAAACAGTACATCGAGGAGGACGACTGGGACCTCTTTTTCGGCGTCTACATGACGACCGACCGGGTCAACCACTTCCTCTTTCGCGACTACGAGGAGGACGGCGAGTACGCCGAGGAGTTCGTCGAGTTCTACCGGACGGTCGACGAGTACCTCGGCGAACTCCGGGAGCTGCTCCCCGAGGACGTGACGATGATGGTCGCCTCCGACCACGGGTTCACGTCGCTGGACTACGAGGTCAACTGCAACGCGTGGCTCCGCGAGAACGGCTGGCTCTCCTACGAACGGGACGACGACTATGTCTTCCAGGTCGCTTCGTGGCTCCGCGAGGGCAACCGACTCGAGTACGACCCGAGCTTCGCCGGCGACCTCGACGAGCTCGTCGACCCCGCCGACCTCGCCGCCGCGCTCGAGGACGGGCGACTCGTCGCCGACACCGAGGCGGACCGCGACGAGGCCGTCGCCACGCTCGAAGACGCCGCACCCGTGGTCGTCGACGAGGGTAACGACCGGGCCGCAGTCGTCGGCGTCGAGGCGGTCGAGACCGACGTGGTCTCCGGCACCGACGACGAAACGGACGACGAGTACCACGTCACCGCGGACCTCGTCCGCGCCGAGGGCGACGCTTACGTGCAGGACGACACGATTGTCGCGCTCACCGAAGCAGCGCGCGACCATATCGTCGAGGGCCTCGAGGACGCGACCCCGGAGTCCCTCGGTCTCGACAAGGCCGACACCACCGACCTCCTCGACGACGTCTCCGTCGAAGACGCCGAGGACGGCTTCCGCATCACCCTCGCGGCCGCAGACGGCGTCGCACTCGGCGATAGCCTCGACGCCGAGGCCGACGTGCTGGAGTACACCCACACCGAACTGCCCGACATCGCCGACGGGGCGGACGCGTATTCGCTCATCCCCGGTCGCTTCTACATCAACCTCGAGGGCCGCGAGCCCCGCGGGAGCGTCCCGCAGGAGGAGTACGAGGAGGTCCGCGCCGAACTGAAGAGCGAACTGGAGGAGCTGACCGGTCCGAACGGCGAGCCCGTCGCCGAACGCGTCGTCACCAAGGAGGACGCCTTCCGCGGCGACCACGACGACATCGCACCGGACCTGGTCATCGTCCCCAGCCACGGCTTCGACCTCAAGGCCGGGTTCAAGGGGCACAAGGACTCGTTCGTCGAGTTCGCGGCCCGGAACGGGATGCACAGCTTCGACAACGCGAGCCTGTTCGTCGACGACGAGGGGGCGCGCATCTCCGACGTCGACCTCTACGACATCGCGCCGACGATCCTCGACCTGATGGAGATCGACTACGAGCGCGGCGAGTTCGACGGCTCCTCGCTGGTGTGACCGCTGACTGACCGCACGTCTCCGATTCCTCGTTTTCCCCCGTCTCGCGCTGTTTCGACCGATTCGGGAGCTGATCGTCGTCGGGTCAGACGCGCGTCTGACGGGTTGTTTTGGTCTCTCACGGAGAAGAGCGCGTATGGCAAGCCTGACGGAAGTGTACGAGGGGCGCCTGCGGACGGTGACGACCTCTCGTCGGTTCTACGCCGGGGCGAGTCTCTTCGCGGCCGGAGCGGCGATGGTCGTCGGGAGCATCGCCGTCTCGACGACGACGGCGGGGGCGTCGCTCGGACTCGACCGCATCGCCGCACGACTGCTCGCCGGCACGCTCGCGGGACTGGGCCTCCCGGCGACGCTGCTCGGCGTGTTCGCCGTCCTGCCGGCCGGTCGGACGACCCGCGCCGCGTCGGTCATCGGCGCCAGCGTCTGCGTCCTCGGGGTCGCGCTCTTCCGCGTCGCCTACCCGGAGCGGTGGTTCGGTGCCGGCGACCCGCTCGCGCTCGTCACCGCCGTCGTCTACTGCTTCGGCGCGATGACGACGCTCTCGTGTCTGTTCGCCGGCCTCGCCACGTTCAAGACGCGCAACGACCCCGGCGGCACCGCCCACATGGAGATCACCGAAGCGGGCAACGTCCGCCTCGTCGAGGACGCCGACCCCCCCGGCGGCTTCGGCAGTGTCGGCTTCTTCGGCAACGACCCGCAGGGGGAGGTCCAGACCCAGACCAACCGCGAGGACCCGCCCGGCACGGAACAGACTGCCGAAGGGCAAGCGGCGGAGATACTCTCGGACACCGGCAGTGGTCGCCGCGACTCCCGACGAGCGCAGGGTGCCGCGGCGGACGGCGGGTCCGCGACGGTCGACGACCGCACCGACGCGGAGTTCGTCGAGACAGCGACCGAGCGCGGTCGGCCGGACACCTACTGCGGCAACTGCGAGCACTTCGAGTACGTCAAAGTCGACGAGACGATCACGCCCTACTGCGGCCTCCACGACGCCCTCATGGAGGACATGGAGCCCTGCGACCGGTGGTCCGGGGCGGACTGAACGATGAATGCCCTCTCGACTGACCCGCTCAGCGAACGTCGCCGTCGCTCGCAGTCCGGATCCGGGCATTTTTCAACCAGTGGTCGTGTACGGCGGGTATGAAGTTCTGCGACGAATGCGGTTCGATGATGAAGACCGACGACGACGCCTGGGTCTGTGGGAGTTGCGGCCACGAGGAACTGCGCGACGCCGAAGAGGAAGCCAAGACCGCAGTTACGACCCAAGGTCAGGAGGAGACCGGGGTCATCGACACCTCCGAAGTGGGTGCCGAGGACATGGGGCCGACGACCGAGACTCTCTGTCCCAAGTGTGGCAACGACCGCGCGTTCTGGGAGATGAAACAGATCCGCGCGGCCGACGAGAGCGAGACGCGCTTTTTCACCTGCACCGAGTGCGAACACAAGTGGCGCGAAGACGACCACTGACTCGCCGCTGAGACGGCTCCCAAAGGATAGCGATGCCACGACGCGCACCCGACGGCGGCGTCCCCGCGCCCGCCGTCCCCGAAGCCCGGCTCGCCGACGACTGGGAGCGCGTCGAAGACACCACCGAGACGCTGTTCGGCGTCGACGGGGCCGACGTGCGCGGCCACACACTCGTCTACGAGGACACGGACCTCCGGGAGGCCGTCCGTGCGGCGACCGACGACGCCGTCGACCAGTCCTGGCGCTTCGTTTTCGCGACCAGGCTCGTCTTCCGCCCGCCGCTGGCTCCCGGAATCGGGGCCGCGATGGTCCTGCCGACGGTCAAGCGGGAAGCGGTCGGCCGATTCGCGGCCGACCTCGAAGCCCGCGGCGTCGCCGGCGTCGAGCGCGGCCGTCGCGAGCGGACCCGGACCGAGGACGGGTCGCGCGTGACCCTCCGACAGGTGACCGGCGAGGTGCGGCTCCCGGAGGGTGACGCCGTCCCCGTCGAAGGGTGGGTCGGCGCGTGGACGGACGGCGACATCCACCTCGCCGGCGGTGCGTACCCTCGGACGCCGCTGGCCGACGCGTTCGACGCCGACGCTACCGGGGACTCCGGTGAGACTCTCGACGGCCAGCCGGGCGAGTATCGGTCGGAGCTCTTCGAGTTCTTTCGAGCCGTCGGCTGAGGAGTCGCGTGCAGAGAGAATACGGAACCGCCACCGCCCGGAGTCGCTACACTCGTCGCGCGAAGGTGAGATAACCCGTGTGGCCGACGCCGGCCGTCGACGGACGGGACCCGCGGTCGTCGAAGTCCATCTCGCGCTGGATGGTCTCCAGTGTCTCGACCTCGCCAAGTCCCACGTCGTGTGCGGCGGCGACGACCTCGCGCGTGTGTTCGACGAACGGCGAGTAGACGGCGACGGAGCCGCCGTCGCGGAGCAGGTTCGGCGTCCGCTCGACCATCGTCGGCGCGTCCTCGGTGTCCAGCGTCACCACGTCGTAGCGGCCCAGCTGGCCCAGCTGCTCCGTCACGTCGCCCGTGCGCACGTCCACGCTGTCGGCGACACCAGCCAGGTACATATTCTCGCGCGCCACCTCGGCGAACTCGGCGTCGCGCTCGTAGGTCGTCACCGTCGCGCCACAGCGGCCGAGATACGCCGCCAGAACGCCCGTCCCGGTTCCCGCGTCGAGGACGCGGTCCTCGGAGGAGACACCGGTGTGACCTACGATCAGTCCGACGTCGCGGGGCATCATCGGCGCGCCCGTCCGCTCGAAGTGGTCGAAGAGATCCGGCCCGCGGAGCTTCCGCGCGGTGAACGGTTCGCCGAGATGCGTCTCGACGACTTCGCCCGGCTCGACGGATTCGGGGACCTCCAGCACGCCGAGGTCGCACTCCTGGGTCTCGCCCGGTGCGAGCAGGTACTCGCGGTCCTCGGCCTCGTGGACGAACAGCAGTCTCACTCTATCCGCTCGATCGCCGCCGCCAGGTCGCCGTCGGTCGCCTCGAGCGCCTCGCGCGCCTCGTTCTCGCCGACGCCCGCTCGCGTCGCGACGAGTTCGACGTCGTCGTCCGGGATCGCCGCGGCCCCGCTGTCGCCCTCGCCCTCCTCGATCGCCGGCTCGCCGCTCCCGTCCTCGCCGCGGTCGCGGGACTCCGGTTCGCCGACGATGGTGTAGGTCTGCTGACCCTGTGCGTCCATGCGCTGGACGTCCGGCTTCGAGAAGACGAGCTCCTCGTTCGCCGTCCGGATGATAACCTCCTCGGCGTCGAGCTCCTGCATGTCGATGCCCATCTGCTTCATCATTTGTTGCATTTTACGATCATCCATACCACCGCCTCCTGGGAACATACCACCATCTCCGGTGCCCGGCGCAAAAAGCCTTAACAACCACCTTTTTCGCAGAGGGGGAGTCACCACGCGACTACCTCTCGGCTAAAGACGTGGTCTTGCTTCGCGCCACTGCCCCCGCAGAACTACGGCGTTTTCGCCACCGCCAATGAACCGCAGCCGCCCACTCACCGGTAATTCAAACCCGTCGATAGTGATTATTGTAGATTATTTCCGGATCGCGCCGACCCTGGAATCGGCGCGTACCGGTAAATCGCTACAATAATCACTATGAGTCCGTAGTTTCGACCATGGACGAGACATCGATCGAGTCCTGTTTTGTCGAGTTCCCGACCCGCGACTGGCGGGATTCAGACGCAGCGGGGGCGGTCCGGCTCGCCGTCGTCGGACTGGGGCGGTTCGCCCGCAACCGCGCGCTCCCCGCGATCGCCGACTCGTCGCTCTGCGAGGTGACGACGCTCGTCAGCGGGTCGCCAGAGAAGGCCAAACGGCTGGCGACAGAGTACGACGCGGACCACGTCGTCACGTACGAGGGGTTCCGCGACGGCCGGGTGACCGAGGCGTACGACGCCGTCTACGTCGCGACGCCGAACGCGTATCACGCCCAGTACACCGAGGTGGCGGCCGCCCAGGGCAAACACGTGCTCTGCGAGAAGCCGCTGGCAACGAGCGTTGCGGAGGCCGAAGAGATGGTCGCAGCGTGCGAGGACGCTGGCGTGACGCTGATGACGGCGTATCGCCTCCAGACGGAACCGGCGGTGCGACGAGTGCGAGAACTCGTCGTCGAGGGGGTGATCGGCGACCCGAGGCACGTCTCCGGCTGGTTCGCCTACCGGAACCCCGACCAGTCGCCGTCCGCGGACAACTGGCGGCGCGACTCGTCGGTCGCCGGCGGCGGGGCGATGATCGACCTCGGCGTCTACCCTCTCAATACCGCGCGGTTCATCCTCGGCGCGGACCCGGTCGGCGCGTACGCGACGACCGTCGTAGATACGTCGGGGGCCGCCGGCGACCACGACCGGGTCGAGGCGCGCGCGACGTTCCAGCTGGCGTTCCCCGACGGAGTGGACGCGACGGGCTTTGCGAGCTTCGATACGTACTCGGACAACAGACTGCAGGTCCTCGGGAGCGAGGGGCGAGCGCTCATCGTCTCGCCGTTCGGTGGCACCGTCACGCAGGAAGTGGTCGTCGAGCGGGGCGAAGCCCGCACTTCTTACGCGGGGTCGCCGGTCGACGAGGTGGTCGAGGAGTTCGAGTACTTCGCCTACTGCGTGCTGACCGGGACCGAACCGGAACCGGACGGTCGAGACGGCGTCGCCGACCTGCGGGCGGTCGAGGCTATCTACGAGTCGGCCGAACGCGGCGAGCGGGTCGAGGTCTGACCCAGAAGTGGCGACGTCTCACTCGGCTTCTGCGCCGTCCCGGACAAACACGGCGACGCCGGCCTCGAAGTCCAGCATCCCCTCGCCGCTCAGTTCCGCGCGGCCGACGGCCAGTACCTCGCCGCGTTCGTGCGTGAGAACCACTTCGTCGCCCGGTCGGACCGCCGGGTCGGCATCGCTGACGAACTTTGCGAAGGCGTTGCGACCCTCGCGGACGAACGGCTCGCTCTCGTCCCCGACGACGACCCGGTAGCGACCGTCCGAGAGCCCCTCGTGGAGGCGCTTCCCGCCGTCGAGGCCGAGCGTGAACCGACCGTCCGTGGCGTAGGTGACGAGACGCCCGTCCTCGCCGATGACCTGCCGGGGCCGCCCGGAACTCGTGTGGGTGACCTCGGGGTCGCCGTCGCCGAACAGCGCCGTCCCGGCGCCCGCTCCCCACTGGTAGTCCGCGACCCGCGTCAGCATCGCCCTGTCGGACTCCTCCATCGCGCTCCCGTTCTCCCCGCGCTCTCTTGTATCTGTCTCACTCCGTCGCTCGCCGGGGCTCGCGTCACCCCGTTCCGTGATACCAAGGCCCAAAACATACCGAATCGATCACGATCGATCGTGCCCGTGTGACGCGGTTTCAGGAGAGTTTATACGGATCGATTACCAAACTCGGACTGTCATGACAGACACGGATACACGAAAAGTCGCGTTCGGACTGCTGCTGCTGGCGGTCAGCACGGTGCTCATCTTCGGTCCCGGTACGCTCAGCCTCGCGGTACCGATCGTCGCGCTCGCTGCGGGCACACTCGGTCTCGCCGCGGGCGCCCTCCTCGTCGGCACCTCCGAAGGCGGCCGCCCGGTCTGACTTACTCCTGTTCGTGGCTCTCTGTTTCTCTAAGCCGTCTCTACGCGAGGGGGACGTACCTGAATCGGAACGCGTTCTTAACGGGGTTCGATCACAGGGAACGCACGTGTCGAGGCAATCGTCCCGTCCGGACGTGATGGTGCAGTGGTACCGCAGTCACATCGCCGAGCCGTCGACGGATGATAAGGTGTACGGCTCCAGCGGGCCGCGACACGCCTCTCGTACGGTGACGGCCTGCTCGCACTGGTCGGGGTGGCGAGGTTCCTGGTAGCGTATCCCGGCCGGCGCGAGACGGGGCTCGCCATCCCCGGTATCTCGCTATACGGGTTCGGGGTCGTGCTGGTCGCCGTCGGCGCGGCGATGGTCCCGGCTATCCGGAGCGGGACCGCGGTCTCGGCCGTCGAAGCGGACGAACTCGAACCGACGCCGGAAGCCGAAACGGTCGCGACGGAGGACCCCGAGTCCGAACCCGTCGACGAACCCGCCGAGAGCAAGGCGCGCTTCGAGGTCTACGAGGACCGCGGCGGCAAGTGGCGCTGGCAACTCGTCCACCGCAACGGCGAGATACTCGCCGACGGCGGCGAGGGGTACGCCTCGCGGACCGGTGCGATCCAGGGCATCCAGAGCGTCAAGCGCAACGGTCTCAACGTGGACGTCGAAGTCCAGCGCGTCGGACTGGACGACGAGTGACAGTCACGTTCCCGCTTTTCGACCGCGATATCGTCGTCGCTCGCCTACAGGAGGAACCGGTCTTCGTCCTCGCTCATGTCGGTGAAGTGGTCAGCGGCCGCGACGAGTTCCTCGGCGGTCGACTCCTGAAACGCCGTGACCTCGGTGCGGACGCCCTCGTGACGGAGGTGCGAGCAGAGCCGGGAGAAGTCGCCGTCGCCGGTGGCGAGGACGACGGTATCGACGTGGTTGGCGAGCGTGACGGCGTCGAGGCTCATGCCCACGTCCCAGTCGGCCTTCTTCGAGCCGTCACCGAACGTCTTGATGTCCTTGATGCGGGTCTCGAACCCGATATCGACGAGCGCGTCGAAGAAAGACTCCTCTTCGGGGGCGTCGGCGCGGATGACGTACGCGACGGCGCGTGTGAGCTGGCGGCCGGCGACCGCTTCGTCGAGCAGGGCGGAGTAGTCGATGTTGCGCGCGTAGAGACTGCGGGCCGTGTGATAGAGGTTCTGCGCGTCGGCGAGGACCGCCACGCGCTGTCCCGGATGGACGTTTTCCATGCCTGTGCGTGGAGGGGCCGCCCGGATAGCTCTTTGGCTCGTCCGTCAGGTCCAGACGCGCAGACACTCCAGCGAGCAGAACGGCAAGTCCACCGTCGCCGCCTCGCCGCCGTCGGTCCGCGCGGCCGTCTCGCGCCGTCGCTGCCCGTCCGACCGCTCGCCGCCCTCGAGGTGAGCGCGGAGCGTGTACGCCGGCGTCCCATCTTCCCGACAGTTTGCGCACTGCATACCACGTATATCTACGGGTAGATCCATTGTTATATGGCGTATAAAACCCCTCACGCGGCGATTGACGCCGGTCGATGACACCCCGGAATGGCGCGACACAGGTCACCCGATTTTATCCGCCACAGGACCCAATCGCCGCTATGACTCGACAGGCGCTGTTCGTCGGCGGAACGCGATTCATCGGGCGACACGCCGTCCGCGAGTTCCGCGACGCCGGCTACGACGTGACGCTGTTCCACCGCGGCGAACACGACAGTCCCTTCGCCGACGACGACGGTGTCGAACACCTCCGGGGCGACCGCACCGAGACGGAGGACCTGGCCGACGCGGCGGCGCTCGACCCGGACGTGGTCGTCGACATGGTGGCGTACGAACCGCGCGACGTGCGGACGGCGACGACCCTCTTCGACGACGTCGACGCGTACGTCTACGTCTCCAGCGGGTCGGCCTACGGCGACGAGGACGTCCCCAAACGGGAGGGCGAGACGGCGCTCGAGCCCTGCACGGACGAACAGGCGACCGACGACTCCCACGAGACGTACGGTGCCCGAAAGGCCGAGGGCGACCGCGCGGTCTTCGCCGCCGCCGCCGACGGCGTGAACGCGCTGAGCGTCCGCCCCTGTGTCGTCTACGGCCCACACGACTACACTCGGCGGTTCGACTACTGGGTCCAGCGCGTCGCCGACTACGACCGCGTGCTCGTGCCCGGCGACGGGACGAACCTCTGGCATCGCGTCAGTGTCGAGAACGTCGTGCGCGCCCTGCGCGTCGTCGCCGAGGACGGGACGCCGGGCGAGGCGTACAACGTCGGTGACCGGCGACTCCAGACGCTGCGAGAGACGGTCGAGACGGTCGCCGACGCGCTCGACACCGACGTCGAGGTCGTCACCGCCGGCGAGCGGGAACTCGATGCGGGCGGACTCTCGCCGTCGGACTTCCCGCTCTACCGCGACCCGCCGCACGTTCTCGACACGAACAAACTCCGCTCGCTCGACTGGGACCCCGTCGCCCCCGAGGACGCCATCGCCGAGACGGTCGAGGCGACGCCCGAGCGCGAGGCCGACGAGGCCCAGCAGGGACCGGACCGCGAAGCGGAAGAACGGGTGCTGGGCGTGCTGGAGACGCTCTGAAGAACTCGGTGAGACTGCGGTCCGGGGTCGCCCGGACGGAATCATTTTTGCCCCCGGCTCCCGGGAGGTAGGGTATGTTCGACAAGTCGACATGGATACGCCTGCCCCGGAACGTGGTGGTGGGCCACGGCGTGCTGGACGATACGGTGGCCGCCGTCGAAGACCTCCACCTCGCGGGCGACCCGCTGGTTGTCACCAGCCCGACGCCCGCGAAGGTCGCCGGCGACCACGTCATCGAGTCGTTCGCGGCCGCTGGATTCGACCCGCAGGTCGTCCGCATTGAGGAGGCGACCTTCGGTGCGGTCGAAGACGTCATCGAGACGGCCGGCGGCGACGACGTGGGCTACCTCGTCGGCGTCGGCGGCGGCAAGGTCATCGACGTGACGAAGATGGCCGCCGAAGACGTCGGCAAGGAGTTCGTCTCCGTCCCCACAGCGGCCAGCCACGACGGGATCGTCTCCGCTCGCGGCTCTATCCCCGAGGGGGACATCCGTCACAGCGTCGCCGCGGAGCCGCCGCTCGCCGTCGTCGCCGACACCGAGATCCTCGCCGACGCTCCTTGGGAACTCACGACCGCTGGCTGTGCCGACATCATCTCAAACTTCACCGCGGTGCGGGACTGGGAACTGGCCAACCGACTGAAAAACGTTCGGTACCACGAGTACGCCGGCGCGCTCTCCCGGATGACCGCCGAGATGCTCGTCGAGAACGCCGACTCTATCCGCCCGGAACTGGAGGAGTCGGCCTGGATCGTCACCAAGGCGCTCGTCTCCTCGGGCGTCGCGATGTCGATCGCCGGCTCCTCGCGGCCCGCGTCGGGCGCGGAACACCTCTTCTCCCACCAGCTCGACCGCATCGCGCCCGACCCCGCCCTCCACGGCCATCAGGTCGGCGTCGGGTCAATCATGACCGAGTACCTCCACTCGGGCCCGAAGGGACAGTGGCGCGACATCCGGAGCGCGCTCGCGAGCATCGACGCGCCGACGACCGCCGAGGAACTGGGGATCGCACCCGACACCGTCATCGAGGCGCTGACGACGGCCCACGAGATCCGCGACCGCTACACGATCCTCGGCGACGGCATGAGCGAAGCGGCCGCCCGCGACGCGGCAAGCGTGACCGGCGTGGTCTGATACGGATTATTGTAGATTATTTCCGGATTGCGCCGACCCCGAGGGCGGTACTTCAGCTTCACATCAGCGTGAGACCGTGCAGGACTTCGTCGAGTACACGCCCGGTGGGGACACGATCCCGGAGAAAACATGGCGGGGCCGCCACCGGAACACCGTCCTGTCGGTGTTGGCCCACGTCCCGGCGTTGCTGTCACTCGGTCTCTCCGAGTGGACCGCTCGCTCATTCGACCGAATAGGCGTCGAGTTCGGCGACGGCGTGGCGGTACGCCCACAGCGAGACTGCGGTCGCGACGAGGGCGGTCACGCCGACCCCGACGACGAGGGTCGCCGGGTCGAGTCGACCGGAGAGCGCGAAGACGCCGACGCTCCCGAATCCGGGGGTGGCGACGGCGACCATCCCGAGCGTGTAGATGACCGAGGCCGACTTGTTGGGGATCTCGACGCTCCCGCCGAGCAGGCCCTCCGAGTCGGGCGGGTAGTGCACGCCGAGCGCGAGCGAGAGCAGTGGCGCGAGCGTCACGAGCGCGAGGGCGAAGCCGCCCACGGCGGCGACGAACAGCGGGAGGGGGCTGACGCCGAGCGCGACACCCAGCGTCGCGCCGACGACGAGCGGGAGCCCCGGGAGGACCACCGCGAGCGCCTTCGAGCGGACGACAGTCTCGCTCGACACCCCCGAGGTCAGGAGCCCGGGGAGGGCGTCGCCCTCGGTCCCGAGCGGGTTGAGCGTGAACCCGCTCCCGGCGGCGAGCGAGCCAGACAGCGCGACCACGGGCGGGTACATCGCCGTCGAGAAGGGGCCACTGTAGACGAGTTGCTCGCCCATGACCAGCCCTACAAAGACAGCCGGGTAGACGTACCAGAGCATCTTCGGCGTGCGCTTGGCGCGTCGCCACGTCAGCACGACGAGCGCGGCCGTCGGGCGCGGGACGACCGACGCGAGCACCTCGCGGACGGGGTCGTCGAGCTCCGGGATCGACCCGTCGCCGGTCTCCTCGCGGCCGCGGGCGCGGTCGCCGTACCAGACCGCTTCGGCGAGGTAGACCGTGACGACGAGGGAGAGACCGACCAGACCGAGCGTCCCCGCGAGGAACCCAGCGGCGAGCGCGGGGTCGGCGCCGACGCCGGGGACGGTCACGAGCAGGAGGTCGCCGGCCCACGACAGCGGCGTCGCCGAGAGCACCTCGCCGACGTACTCGCGAGTGAACAGTACGAGGTAGAACGCCCCGAGCATGCAGACGCCGAGGCCGAACCGGGCGTTCTTCGAGAGGTCGTACCCGTCGAGGACGAGCCGCGCGGCGAAGCCGAGCGGGGCGGTCACGACGCCGGCGACGACGAACAGCCAGAGGCTGCCGCCGACGAGCGAGACGGCGGCAAGCGGTTTCTCGGCGCCGATGGCGAAGGCGACCGCAGCGGCGAACGCGGCGGGCCAGAACAGCGCGGTCCAGACGGCGGTCTGGCGCGCGACGCTCCCCACGGCGACGGCGCGCGTGCTCGTCGCCGTCAGGAAGGCGACGTAGCGGTCCTTGAACTCGCTGTTGCCGCCCGCGGCGCCGAGCACGCCCATCAACGAGAGCAGGACGAGCCCCGACAGCGCGGCGGTTCGGATCCGCTCCGCGGCGGCTTCGCCACCACCGCCGGCGAACTGTCGTCCCACGTCGTAGGCGCCCGGACCGACGGCCCCGGAAAGCTGGACCGCGAAGAACGTCGGGATGGCCAGGAACAGCGCCGTCATGCGAGTCGACTCGCGCACCTTCCGATACGTCTGGCGGAGCGCGGTCCGCGTGACGACGACCGCGGGGCGTCCGCCGCTCATGGTCGCTCACGGAGCCGTGTTGCGGGGTCGGAGTCGGTCGTCAACTCGACGAAGGCGTCTTCGAGCGTCTCGCCGTCGAGGTCGGCTTTGAGCCGCTCGGGGTCGTCCTCGGCGAGCAACTCGCCGTCGTAGAGGAGGCCGATGGTGTCGGCGAGCTCGTCGACCACCGGCAGGACGTGCGTCGAGAGGAAGACCGCGGTGCCGGCGTCCCGGAGTTCCGTGAGGACGGCCTTGAGCGTCCGGGCGGCGTTGGGGTCGAGACCGCTCGTCGGCTCGTCGAGGAAGACCACGTCCGGTTCGTGGACGATCGCCTGAACGACGCTCGTCTTCTGTTTCATCCCCTTCGAGTAGGTCTCGATGCGGTCGTCGGCGGCGTCGAGCTCGAACCGCTCGAGGAGTGCGGGGACGCGCTCGCGGACCAGGTCGGGGTCGAGTCCGCGCACGTCGGCGATGGCCGACAGCTGTTCGCGGGCGGTGAGCTTCTCGTAGAGCGGCGGCGTGTCGGGGACGTAGCCGATGTGAGCGCCGAGGTCGTCGCGGTCGCGTACGTCGACGCCGGCGACTGTCGCGGCTCCCTCGGTCGGTCTGGTCAGCCCGGTCAACAGGCGCATCGTCGTCGTCTTGCCGGCGCCATTGGGGCCGAGGAAGCCGTAGACGGCCCCGCGCTCGACCGTCAGGTCCAGCCCCTCGACGGCGGCGACCGACCCGTATCGCTTCGTGAGCCCGTCGGTCTCGATGGCTGCCACTGGGGGGCAGTAGGGGACAGCGTCGTGCTAAGTGTTCCGGTACTCGGGACCCGCGACTCGCGAGCGAGCGCCGGTCGGTCGTCCGGAGAACGAGCGTCAGTGAGTCGGAACGGCGGAGTCGGGAAGCGTCGGGTGCCAGCGGGACCCGTCGGTTGTCGCCGCCTCGCTCGGGTCGGCGGACGCGACCGCCTCACAGTCGGTTTCGGCGCTGAAGACGGTTATCATGCGATACACCGGGGGGCGGTCGGGGTCGTCTTCGTCCCGGACACCGAGGATCGTGACCCGCGAGAGGTCGTCGAGCGTGCACTCGACACCGGTCTGTTCGCGGACCGCGCGTTCAGTCCCCGCGACGATCCGCTCGTCGGTGCGTGGCTCGCCGTGCGGGACGACCCACTCGTCGTCGTCCTCGACGAGGAGCACGTCGTCGCGCTCGTTGTACAACTGGACGTACGCGTCGACGATCCCGTGTTCACACCGCTCGCTGGCCCGTTCGTAGGCCGCTCGGGAGACAGCGATCGTCGTCTGGTTCACGGGGAAGCCGCTGTAGTCCTCCTCGAGTGCACCGAGTCGCTCCTCCACCCGCTCCCGTGTCACCTCGGCGACGGACATCGTCCGAAACTGCGACTACACGGTGATAAACCCGTTCCTTCGTTCGCTCGGATGCGAGTTCGTCGAACCCCACAGTCGGTGCTTGAACAGACCGCCGTCGATGCCCGAACGGAACGCGGCCGACCGCCCGCGTCACTCGCTCGCAGGGATCGGCCGGTCGGCGACCTCCGGGTACAGCACCGCGTCGGGGCACCGCTCGAACCACCCGACCTCGGCGATCT
>PXSD01000126.1 GCA_003023165.1 Halobacteriales archaeon QS_9_67_15
AGTGAGGAGCGCAGCGAGCCCCTCGACCGGAGCCAGCGGGGGCTTTCACGCTGTCTCGAAATATCGCTCTCATTCTGGCGGCTTATCTGAACACTACCGTGTGACGGGTCACTCCCCCGGACACGCGCGATTCGCTCGGTCTGTGGCTTTCAAAGTTGATATCCCCGGGCGACCGGTTAAGTAGGAGAGTATCGAACCTCGCGCCAATGCGTCTCCGGTCGCTCTGCCTGGTTCTGCTGGTGCTGGGCTCCGTCGCAGTCCCGTCGGTCGCCGGCGGGGCGACCGCCGCGGAACCGACGGTCGAGATCGCGGTCGGCTCCACGTCGATCGCCGACGGAGACACCTACCGGACCGGAAGCGACATCGAGATGACGGTGAACGCGTCGGTCGGTGCCGACGCGCCGTCGGGGGCCAGTCTCGACGAGATCGTCGTTCGCGTCAACGGCGAACGCGCGGAGTCGATCGCGGTGAACGGGAGTACCGTCTCCGAGACGGTCGAACCCGAGCTATCGAACGGCAACAACTCCGTCAGGGTGATCGTCACCGACGACGCGGGCAACGTCAACTCGACGGCGTTCACGGTGACGAAAGACGCCGAAGCACCCCACGTCTATCTCACCGGCCCGTACCAGTCGGCACCCTGGAAGCCGATCGCCGACGGCGAGACGAACGGCACCGAGACGACGGTCGCGGGTAACGTCATCGACGACAGCGCCGTCGAGAAACTCCGCGTCACCCGGGCGTTCGACGGTGACAGGTCGACCCGCGTTTTCCGCGACGTGGGCGAGAACTTCTCGACGGAGATGCTGCTGGGATACGGCGAAAACGAGACCAACGAGTTCCGCCTCACCGCGAGCGACGAGTTCGGGAACGTCCGCATCTACACGTTCTCGATCGACGTGACCGACGACCGGGGCCCGACGATATCGCTCGATCCGGTCCCCAACGAGACGGCTCGCCACCGGATCGACCTCGCGGGCACCGTCGAGGACGACGTCGGCGTCCGGTCGGCCAACCTCACCGTCACCGGACCGGGCGGGAACGTGACCAAAACGGCACAGGTCGCCTCGCCGCGGACGCCGCGACTCGACCCCGACCGGCTGTCGGTCGCCTTCGACGAGCCGATATACACGCTCTACACGGGCACGTACGAGGCGGACATAACGGTCACCGACGTCGCGGGCGAGACGACCACGGAGACGGTCACCATCGAACGCCGCTCTCGCGAGGACCGCGACCTCGCGCCGGAGATCAGGGTCGACCGCGACCGGACCGTCGTGCTCGGACCGGAGCGGCTCTTCCTCAGCGGCGTCGCCTTCGAAGGCATGACCGAACGGCTCGTCGTCGAGACGCGCGACGCCGAGACCGGCGAGACGGTCGATTACCAGGTCGTCCACTCCGGGTCACGGAGCGAGCGCGTGGAGTTCGACCGCGAAGTCGCCATCGGCGAGAACCGGACCGACGTGATCGTCCGCGCGACCGACCCCGACGGTGTCGAACACACCGAACGCTTCGTCGTCGACGGGCGCACCCAAGAGACGTTCGTCGGCGAGAACGACGGCGCGGCCACCGACGACTGGCCGAAAGTGAGCGTCCAGTCGCTCCAGGACGGGCGCACGGGCACCGCCAGCGCGTCCGTGACCGTCGAGCGCGGCACGGCCGACACGACGGTGTCGGTTCCCGATTCGGGCGGCCCGAGCGACGTGGTCGGGACGGCGAACGTCACGCTCGATCGGATGGCCGTCGACCTCGCGGCGGACGCGAACGTGACCGCGACGGTCGTCGCGCGTGAGCGTGCGAGCGACGCCCTCAGCGCGCCCGGCGGGGCGACGCCAGCGGCGAGCGTCACCGTCCAGCACTCAGTGCCCGACGACGCCGTCGACAGTGTGACCTTCGACCTGACCGTCAGGCGGACCTACCTCGACGCCCACGGTCTCGAACCGTCGAACCTCTCGGTCCACCGGTTCTCGGACGGGGGCTGGTCCGCTATCGAGACGACACTGGTCGAGACGAACGAGACCCGCGCCCACTACGAGGTGTCCTCCCCCGGCCTCTCCGTGTTCTCGCTAGCGACCGACCCCGCACTCGCCGGAACCGACGGGAACGCCACCGCGGACGGAACGGCGAACGGAACTGCCGGCGACGAGACGACCGCCGACGGAGCGAGGAACGAGACCACCCGCAACGAATCGAGCGACGGCGGCGAGGCGACCGTCTTCGTCACGAACGTCACCGTCAACCGGACCGAGGCCGCGGTCAACGAGTCCGTCGCGGTCAACGTCACGCTCGCGAACGACGGCGACGCCGAGGACACGTACACCGCCGGACTCCAGACGATCCACGGCGTGAACGTCACGCTCCAGGAAACCCGACCGGTCACGGTCGCGCCCGGCGAGGAGGAGACGGTCGGGTTCACGACGCAGTTCGCCAGGGAAGGCAACCACACGGTGATGGTCAACGGGACCCAGGCCGGACCGGTCGTCGTCAGCCAGGGCGGCGGCCTGTTTTCGTTCCTGTCGGTCCTCTCGATACTGCCCCTGCGACTCATCGGGATGGCGGTGGGCGGCCTCCTCGGTCTCGGGCTCGTCCTCGTCCTCCTGCGGTTCGTCCTCGGGAAGGTCGGCGGTGACGGCGACAGTGCAGGCGGATAGGTTCAGGACTCGGAATCGAGCGTCGCTCGTGCTCGCTCGACGTAGCTGTTCCCGTCCCAGCTTCGTGCGTTCCCTATTCGGTCCAGCAATCGGGCCGCGTCGCTCGCGTCGATCCGACTGTTTCGGGCCAGCGAAGTGAGTACGAGCGGCGTCGTTACGAGTCGTGCCCCGGACAGCGACGCGTGGACCAGCGCGAGCGCGTTGAACTCGTCGCAGAGGAGCTGGTCTGCCCCGGAATCGTTCGCGAGAGACACCGCGGCGTTCTCTCCGTCGTCCAGCGGGAACGACTCCTCGAGCGTGACTGTCTCGACAGCGATCGACTCATACCTGTCCAGCACGGACTGGGCCGCCACCGCCGACGCGTCGTCGTGCTCGGCGACCGACCGAAGTTCGTCGACCACGAGTTCCGGTACGAGCATCGAGTGATTTTCGAGCAGGATCGCGAGCGGATCGGGACGTTCCCCGGCGACGACCCCGAGACTCACCAACGCGGACGTATCGCCGACGATCGTCGTCATTCACTCAGTTCGTCGGCGGTCGCGTCGACGAACGCGTCGTCGAGTTGGGTCTTCAGCACTCTGAAGTTCGCCGCCGCCTCGTGACCGACGAGCCCCGTCAGTTGGTCGAACGTGATCTCGTCCGCGTAGTACGCGTCGGCGATCTCCTGGACGATATCGTCGTCGTGACTCGCCTCGCGCAGGTACTCCCGGAGCGCAGAGGTGAGGACGTCCGTCCGGTCGGTCTCCAGCACCGTCGCCAGCGCGTCCGTCCGGTCTACCAGGTCCTCCGGTGCCCGAAACTGGACTCGTTGCGTGTCGCTCGAACCCATGTGTGTACGTTGTGAGCACAGAATGAAAGACGTTCCGGCGGTCTCTCGGGTCTGCTTGCGTCAGGACGACAGCTCGGCTTCGACGCGCTCGACCAGATCGGCGTTCCCGAGATAGACCGGGCGCCGCTCGTGGAGTTCGTCGGGGTCGGCATCGAGCAGGTCGCCGTACCCGTCCGAGACGTGACCACCGGCCGCTTCGACGGCGAAGCCGACCGGTGCGCACTCGAAGCAGTAGCGGAGTTTCCCCTCGGGCGCGTCTTCGAGTTCGGGGTAGGCGAAGATACCGCCGTGGGT
>PXSD01000127.1 GCA_003023165.1 Halobacteriales archaeon QS_9_67_15
CGCCGCCCGTGCCGTCGCCACCGCTCTCTTCGGTCTGTGCTGCTTCCTGTCCGCCACAGCCAGCGAGGGCGACGGCGGACGCCACGCTGGCCCATACGTGGCACATCCCGTGGCCCAGCTGGGACACCTTCCGCGCCTGTCCGCACCGCAACGCCGTCCTCGACGGGCTACTCGGCAACGACCTCCTCCTCTTCCACGTCCCGCGCTACTGCGAGAACTTCCTCCGGTCGGCCGAGCGGGGACTCGACGAGACCACCGTCGACTACGACCGCGGGACCGTCGACTACCGCGGTCGGACGACCACCGTCCGGGCGGTCCCCATGGGCGTCCCCGCCGACCGCATCCGCCGGCGAGCGGGGAGCCGCGAAGCGACCGGGTTCCGCGTCGCCTTCCGCAAGCACCGCGGGATCGACCGCGACACGCGCCTCGCCGTCGGCGTCGACCGCCTCGACTACACCAAGGGGATCGTCCAGCGGCTCGACGCCCTGGAACGGCTGCTCGAAGAGCGCCCGCGCTGGCGCGGCGAAGTGACCCTCGTCCAGGTCGGCACGGAGAGCCGGTCGGCTATCGAGGCCTACCACCGCTACCGGGAGCGCGTCGAGGCGACCGTCGAGCGGGTCAACGAGCGGTTCGCCACCGACGACTGGCGGCCCGTCGTCTACACGACCGATATGATCCCCAACGAGGGACTGACAGGCCTCTACCGAGCCGCCGACCTCGGGGTCGTCAGCCCGGTCCGCGACGGCATGAACCTCGTCGCACAGGAGTTCGTCGCCGCGCAGGGCGACGACCCCGGGGTGCTCGTCCTCAGCGACCAGGCTGGGTGTCACGACGTGCTCGGGGAGTGGGCCGTCTCGGTGCGCCCCCACGACACCGAGGGGTTCGCCGCCGCACTCGACGACGCGCTCTCGATGCCCGACCGCGACCGGCTCCGACGCGCGAACGCGCTCGGCGACTACGTGGGCGACAACGACATCGAGTCGTGGCTCTGCGACGCGCTCGGTGCGGTCTCGACCGTCCGGCGCGCCAACGGGAGCGTGACGACCCGTGCAGACGACTGACGCGACGCCGCTCCGGCTCGCCCGCGACACCGTCACCGACCACCTCGCGAGCGCGCCGGGCGTCGTCTGCGCGCTCGACTTCGACGGCACGCTCGCGCCCATCGTCGACGACCCCGCGGCCGCCGAGATGCCGCCGCCGGTCCGGGAGCGCGTCGCCGCCCTCGCCGACTGCGCGACCGTCGACGTGGCTATCGTCAGCGGTCGCGAACTCGGCGACCTCCGGGCGCGCGTCGGCGTCGAGGGGATCGACTACGCCGGCAACCACGGCCTCGAACTCCGGTCCGATGACCGCGAGGTCGTCAGCGACCGGGCGCGACGCTGTGGCGACGCCATCGACCGCGTCTGCGACCGCCTCGCCGACCGCCTCGCGCACGTCCCCGGCGTCGAGATCGAGAACAAGGATCTCTCGGCGACGGTCCACGTTCGACAGGTGTCCACCGACCGCGTCGCCGAAGTGAAACGAACGGTCCGTGCCACCGTCGGAGAACTGACTGCGACCACCAACGCAGCACTCGAACTCCGCGACGGCAAGGCGATCCGCGAGATCCGTCCCGCCGTCGACTGGGACAAGGGCCGGGCCGTCGAACTGCTCGCCGACGAGGCGCCCGACGACTGGCTCCCGCTCTACGTCGGCGACGACCGCACCGACGAGGACGCCTTCCGGACGCTGGACGAGTCCGGACCGCTTGACGGCGTCGGCGTTCTCGTCGGCGACCGCGAAACCGCCGCGGACTACCGCCTCGGCGGCCCGCGCGGCGTTCGGGAACTGCTCGACCTGATCGAGCGCGCGCAGTGCGAGTGAGCGGTGGTCGATTCCATCTGGCTGCCCACCCGCCACGGAGCCAGCACCGCCGCCAACAGTAATGAAGTGCGAGCGCGTATCGTGGGCCAATGCGAGACCTGCTCGGGGACGTGTTCGAGCCGACGCGGTACAACGTCGCCGCCGCGGTGACGGTCGTCGGCCTCCTCGTCGTCGCGTACGTCCTCGTTCCCCACCCCTACGTCCAGTACGGGGCGTGGCTCGTCATCTTCACCATCTGGATGGTGTGGTTCGTCTACGTCGGCGTCGACCGGATCTACGGCACCGGCTCCGACGCCGAGTCCGAACCCTGAGCGACTGGACCTGAACAACCGCTCCGCCCTCATACGGATTATTGTAGCGATTTACCGGTATGCGCCGACCCCGGGGTACCTCGTCGACCGACTCGATGCGCGGCCCGGCCGCGTGGCCCTCGTGGGCGATGGCGTTCGCGAGCAGTTCCCGGGAGACGGCCGGGACCTCGCCGGAGGAGACCGGGCCGAGTTCGTCCAGCTCCTCGGTCGAGCGCGGGAACGGACGGAGGTCCATGTGGATGGCGATACCGGCCTTCGCGCCCTGGCCCATCGCGACCGGGATCTGGTTGTGGCCGGGCGTCACGTCGCCGACCGCGTAGACGCCGTCGATACTAGTGCGACCGTGGTCGTCGACCTCGACGGTGCCGTCGTCGTTGGTCTCGCACCCGAGCGACTCGTGGAGGTCGGTGTTGTACTCCGAGCCGTACATCGGGAAGCCGCCCTTGTACTCGCGTTCCGTCCCGCCGCCGGACTCCGTCCGGCCGCCCGAGGGACCCTGTCCCTCGCTGTCCTCGAACTCGAAGGACTCGAGCCAGCCGTCGTCGTCGCGGTTGGCGGCCGTGATCTCTTCGTGGACGATATCGACGGGGTGGTTCCGGAGCATCTCGTCTGTGTCGTCGCTCCACTCGGGGTCGTCGCAGCATGATCATCGCGACGTAGGCCGCCGAGTCGCCCGCGCCCATCACGTACACCGGCTCGTCGACGAACATGTAGGCGTCGCAGTGCAGACAGTAGTGGAGGCCGCGGCCCGTCGGCGGGAGCGGAGGGTCCGGGTGGACGTCGGAGAAGCCGGTGGCGAGGACGACGCGACGGGCGCTGTACTCGCCGTCCTGTCCGTCGAGGTGGAACTGCGGGTCGTCGCCGTCGTCGACCCGTTCGACGCCCGCGACGAAGTCGCGGTGGACGTCTGCGCCGTACGATTCGACCTGTTCGGTCGCCGTCTGGAGGAACTCGCCGCCGCTGACCGCCTCGGTGACGCCGATGACGTTGTGTGTGTCCTGCATCATCGCGGCGCGGCCGCCGCCGCGGTCGACCAGCGCGGTGTCGAGCCCGAGTCGCGTCGCGTAGAGCGCCGCGGTCAACCCGGCCGGCCCGCCGCCGACCACGACTACATCGTACTCGCTGTCGGTCATGTACCAGTCGGTAACGAACGAACCGGCTTAAACCCCGCCAAAGCGGCACAGGCGGTTACTCGCCGGTAACTACGCCGCTGGGACCCCGACCGAACCGTCGCCCTCGACTGACGGTCAGCGTCGGTCGTTCGGCCCCGCACCGCTGTCGGACGCCGTTACCCGTTCCAGCGTTCCGTCGCTGCACTCGCCGGTTCGTCGGAGGACGACCGTGTACTGGTCAACGCCCATGTTTTGCGGGTCGCCGTACTGGATCGTTCGCGGTCGGGTCCCGACTCTGAGGAGCCGCTGCCACGTCGGGCGCCGTTCCTCGCTGCGGAGGAACCGCGGCTCTCGACCGTACGCACCGGCGATCTCGTACGGGTAGGTGTCCTCCGCGAGCAGCGCCTCGACGTGCGCCGCTCTCTCGGACCCGGAGAGTACGTCGGCGCGCTTGCTCCAGTCGGCGGGCGCGAGATACTGCAGCGACCGGTGGTAGTTGAGGACGACGTAGGCCGGGCAGCGGTCCGCGAACGAGTCCACGTCGAACCCGGGTCGCTGGTCGACTCGCTCGGTGTGCGGGACCGCCGCGTCCTGCGGGTCGAGGGTGTAGGTCTCGATGGCGTCGTCCGCACTGCCGTGGTTCGACAGGTAGTCGACAGCCCGGTCTCGCGGCTGTGAGGCGTACGCGAGTGTTCCGGCCCCGGCGTAGACGGCGCTGGTCACCAGCAGGACCGCGACGAGTGCGCGGCCGAGACGCGGCCGGGACTCCCGGAGCCGCACGAGCGCGACTGCGAGGACCAGCCCCAGTAGCGCGAAGGTCGGGAGCAGGTGATGCGTGCGGACGTACTGCCACGACGAGAAGACGAGGAGAAACACGCCCACGCCGAGCAGCGCCAGCCTGAGTCCGTCCGCGGTGAGCGAACGGTCCCGGAGCCGGGGGAGCGCCGCGACGACGCCGCCGAGGAACGCGACGAAGAGCGGGAGTCCCGCCCCGTGGAGGTAGCCGCGAAGGATCCACCACCAGCTCGGGCGGACGAGCCAGCCGTGCGGGTCGGACTTCGCGCTGACCGCCCGGGCGATCCGACCACCGAACTCCGCGGGCGCGCCGAGCAGGATACTGGGGAACCCCACCGCGATGGTACAGAGGCCGATCAGGACGCCCGTCGCCAGGAACTTCGGTCGGACCAGCGCGGTCTGAGACGCCACGTCGGTCCGGCGAGCGCGCTGGAGGTGCGCGACGCCGAGCAGTATCGCGCTGACGCCGCCGGAGAGTTTGAACGCGATGGAGGTCCCGCCGAACAGACAGCCCCAGTAGAAGACGCGCTCGACGCCGGACTCGACGTACCGGAGCGCGAGGTACAGCGCCAGCAGGAAGAAGAACAGCGACGGGACGTCCTCGCCGCCCTCGTGGGCGAGGATCAGGAACCCCCACGTGAGTGTCAGCAGTGCGGCTGCGAGCCGCCCGGTCGGCCGGTCCCGCATCGTCGTCCCGATGCGGTAGGTGACGTAGACGCTCCCGACGGCCATCGCGACGTTCGCCAGGCGAACCGGGAGGACGCTGTAGGTCCAGATCCACGCCGGCGTGCGCAGCCAGTGGGGCCAGAAGCCGACGCCGATATGCCGACCCACGTCCGCGAACGCCGGGAGCGAGTCGGTCGCGAGGACGATGACGAACACCGGGACGAGCGCGACGGCGGCGAGATGCATCGCCGCGCCGTAGGCCCGCCAGTAGGCGACCCCCTCCGAGATCGACCCCACTCGCGGGTCGTCGAGGGACGTCGCGAGCACTTCCACGGGGTCAACGACGCGCCACCGTTCGTCGCGCGTCGCGAAGTTCGGGAGCCGGTGCCAGATCCAGAACGACGACAGCAGGAGTGCGGCCAGCAGGATGTAGACGAGGTACGGGTCGGCGCGGAGGTCCTCGCCGACCTGTCGCTTCGCCCGCTGGATGGGCTCGGGGAGGGCCATCGATACGTTCCGTTCGACTGACGGAGATAATAAAAACGGTCCGCCTTCGTCGCGGAAGCGACGGGACGGGCGCTGCTGGCTGGCAGTCCGAGCGACCGTCCGGCGGTCGTTCTCCTACCGGACCTCATACGGGTTATTGTAGATTATTTCCGGATTACGCCGACCCCGGGGGCGGCGCGTACCGGTAAATCGCTACAATAATCCGTATCAGAGCGAGTTGGGGTCAGTGATCCGGTTCGATGTCCAACAGCGCGCCGATTTCGTCGACGAACACCCGAGTCCGGTCGGTCAAGCGTTTACGTCCTCGTCAATCGGTGCGTACCCGTAGTCGGCCTGTCGCCGGAGGTCGGCGAGTGTCGTGAGGAGACGGCCGTGGTCGCGGGAGAGTTCGCCGTCGAGTACGGGATGTTCCCCGAAGCGGTTTCGAACGGCACCGTGCGAGGAGGGGTCGACGCCGCGGTCGTACAGTGCTGCCTGCGCCGCGTGAAAACAGGCGTAGTAGAGCCGATTGACGATTCCGGCATCGCTCCCACCGCTCTCGGCCAGCGACTGCGCGTCGAGGAGCGCCTCACAGGCTTTCGAGAACTCCTCTTCGACGTACGTCCGTTCAACCATAGATCTGCTCGCCCTCGTCGAACACCGTCCGGAAGAACGGATGGTCGCCGCGTCGTTCGAGCGTCGACTCACTCACGGCGTGGATGCTGAACGTGGCACCGCGTTCGAGCATCACGTCGTAGGCCACGTCTCGCAGCTGCTCTTCGACCGCCGAAACGTCCGCGCGGTCGTCGACGACGACGAAGATATCGACGTCCGAGTCCGGTCTGTGGACGCCATGGGCGACGCTCCCGAAGAGGTACAGTCGCCGGACTGCATCCAGCGATTCGGTCTCGACTCGGTCGACGAACGCGTCGACGGCGTCCCGATGCGGGAGCGTCGATTCGGCCATACCGGGGTGTTGCTCGCCATCGTATTTAAATTCCAGTCGGCCGACCGGGACGAGCCTCTCCGTGGTCGGCAGTCGACGCGTTCTTCGCTCGAATCCGTAAAGTCGCCCGATTCAACGCTCGTTCTGCAAGCGGTAGCGCGGAGCCTCCGTCCTCAAGCGCGAGCGAAGCGAGCGGCAGGGTGGA
>PXSD01000128.1 GCA_003023165.1 Halobacteriales archaeon QS_9_67_15
CTGCCTGCGATTCGAGGTCCGCGGCGGTCTCGCGGAGGTTCTCGGCCTGCGTCGCGTGTTCGGTCACCGCCGAGGTGGCGTCGTTGAGACCCGACTGCAACTCGTCCTCGCGCTCTGCGAGTTCGTCCAGTGCGGAGTCGACTGCGCCCGCGTCCGGCGGGTCGTCGGCGTCGCCGTCGAGTTCCGTCTCGGAGAGGAGACCGCCGAGGTCCTCGCGACGTTCCTCGCGGGCCTCGCGGTGGTCACCGACCTCCTCCGAGAGGCCATCGCGCTCGCGCTCGGTCTCGGATATCTGCTCGCGCAGGTCCTCGATGTCGGACTGGAGGTCGGCTAGCTCTTCCTGTTTCTCCTCGTAGCGGTCCAGAACCTCGACCGCCTGGTCGCGGGTCTCGACGGCCTTCTCCCGTTGCTCCTCGAAGCGGTCGATCTCTCCGGATACGTCCTCGAGTTCGGTCCGCAGTTCGTTGAGCCGAGCGTGGAGCTCCTTGTCTTCCTTGGCCTCGATCTGGTCGTCGAGATTTGAAAGGACGGCTCGGTTGTCGTCGCGGACGCGCTTGACGCCGACGCGGGCGTCGCTGGCGCGCTCGCGGTAGTCCTCGAGCTTGCCCAGCTGGAGGAGCGAGTCGAGCATGTCCTGGCGCTCGCTCGGCGAAGCGTTGATGAGCTTGTTCACCTCGCCCTGGCGGACGTACGCGCAGTTGACGAACGCCTCGGCGTCCATCCGGAGGAGGTCCTCGACGTACCTGCGCACGTCACGAGCGCCCTCGACGGTCGCGTCCGGCGCTTCGAGGACGCACTTCGCGGTGGTCGCCCGCTCACCGGTCGCGCGCACGCGGCGCTCGACGTGGTAAGACTCGCCGCCGTGGGCGAACCAGAGCTCGATCTCGGCGTCGTCGGTACCGATCGTGACGACCTCGTCGAGCTTGTTGTCGAGGGCCTTCGACCCGTACAGGGCGAAGAAGCAGGCCTCCAGTAGGGAGGACTTCCCGCTGCCGTTGAGCCCGTGGATGACGGTCACACCGCGGTCGAGCGTCACGTCCGCGTCCCCGTAACACTTGAAGTTCGAGAGCCTGACGCGCTCGAACCTCACAGGAACTCACCCATGCTCGCCTGCCCCTCCGAGTCGCCGTCCGTCGTCGCTGTCTCCGAATCGTCGGCCTCCGAAGTGGACGCGTCGTCGACGGTCCCGCCGTCCGCGGTCGCTCCAGCCGCGTCGGCCTCGTCTCCGGCCGGCTCGGCCGCGTGGTCCCCGTCTCCGTCCGCCTCGACAGCCTCGTCCTCGTCGGGGACCGGATCGGCGGACGCGAACGCTTCGGGGTCGCCATCCTCGACGAGGTCCGCGACCTGTGACTGGACCACGTCGTCGACGTTCGAGTCGGCGACCTTGCTCGCGCGGACTGTCTCGTCGAGCGAGCGGGCGGCGCTGCTCAGCCCGAGTTCGCGGACGCGCTCGCGGACGGCGTCGTCCGGGTCGGCGAACGACACCTCGCGTTCGGTCTCCTCGGCCGACTCCCGGTGGTCGGTGACCCGAGCGACCAGCGCGCCGCGGTCGAGCGCGTACTCCTCGACGGCGGCGGGCGTGACGGGCTCCCCGTCGCCCTCGATAGTCACCACGACGACCGAGTCCTCGAGGTCGTACTCACCGACGCGCTGGCGGACGCGTTCGACGCCCTCGCCGTCGCCGAGTTCCGCGTCGACGAAGACGAACTCCCGAGTGTCGAGCCCGCGGCGGCGGATGTCCACGTCGCCGTCGAAGGTGACGAGGTTGTAGCCGCGGTCGGCGCGCTCGGCGGTGCTCGCGCGTTCGGTCGACCCGCAGTAAGTAACCCAGGTGTCGTCGACCTCCGCGGTCTCGGGGTGGTGGTTGTCGCCGAGCAGGAGCGCGTCGAACTCGACGTCCGCCGCGTCGAATATCTCCGTCGGGTCCCACTCGCCGAAGTCGAACGGCTCGAACAGCCCGTGGGTGACCAGCGCCGCGTGGTCACAGTCGTGAGACCCGCAGTCCATCTCGAAGCCCTCGCGCCGGGAGCGCGGGACGAAGTCGAGGCCGTAGAACGCGGTCGACCCGACCGCGACGGGGTCGGGGCCGAGCCGCGTCGCGAGGCCGAGCGACTCGAAGAGATCCAGCCACTGCCCCTCGCGCTTCGACTCGTGGTTGCCGACGATAGCCAGGAACGGCACGTCGGCGTCGTCGAGCGTTCGGAGGACGGAGAGGGTCCCCATGATGTCGTCGAGGGTCGGCCGCCGGTCGTGGAAGAGGTCGCCGGCGTGGACGACCGCGTCGACGTCGCCGGCGACGGCGTCGTCGACCACCTGCTGGAACGCGTCCAGATAGTCCCGTTTGCGTTCCGGCCGGTGATACTGCCGGTAGCCGAGGTGGGTGTCCCCGGTGTGTATCACGCGCGTCATCTGCCACCGGCTACGAAACCCCCGCCTAAAGAGGTGTCGTGAGCGCGGTGAAAGTGTTCGAGAGCCACACAGTCGGGCTGTAGAGGAGCGACAGAAACTGAGACGGACAGAAAGAGCGACCAACGGAGACCGGGGCGGACAGACGGAGAGTGAACGGCGGAGCCGGTCACTCGATATCGAGCGTGTAGATGCGCTTGCGCGCGTCGGCGAAGGAGAACCGCGAACTGACGACATCGACGTCCTCGAGCCGGTTCAGCGCGTAGCGAACGGTCCGGGGCGGGAGAAGGGTCTCTTCTGCGAGCTGGCTCTGGGTCAGCGCGTCGTTGTACTCCAGCGTCTTCGCCACCAGCTTCGCGCTGGGGGGTAGGTCTCGAACGGCGTCCCAGTCGTCCGCTGCCGGCGATTCGGGCTCCGCAGTTTCAGACGTGCTCATCTCACCTCTCGCTTTTGGATACAGACTAATAATATTTCTCGTTTCGTATGATTACCTCGGTGAATATACCGGCAAGCGACGCGGTCCGGTGACCGCCACCATCGACCAGTGATAACGTATAACATATCTTGGGGGAGGAAACCGCGGGACAGGGCGGAAGAGCGGCGAGATCTGTCCGAACGGCAAGCAACTCGAACGACCCGAAACCTCTTATTATCCCATCCGCTAGCAGGGGTGTAATGACCGACACCGTGGACAAGGTGGACCTCCCGTACGACGACGACGCGTCCCAGCAGGAGAAAATCGAGGCGCTCGAGGAGCGTCTCGAGGTGCTCGAATCGCAGAACGAAGAGATGCGCGACAAGCTCCTCGACGCGAACGCGGAGAACAACAAGTACCAGCAGAAGCTGGAGCGGCTGACCCACGAGAACAAGAAGCTCAAGCAGTCCCCGCTGTTCGTCGCCACGGTGCAGGAGCTCACCGATGACGGCATCATCATCAAACAGCACGGCAACAACCAGGAGGCGCTGACCGAGGTCACCGAGGAGATGCGCGAGGACCTCGAACCCGACGACCGCGTCGCGGTCAACAACTCGCTGTCGATCGTCAAGACGCTGGAAGACGAGACTGACGTGCGGGCCCGCGTGATGCAGGTCGACCGCAGCCCGGAGGTCACCTACGGCGACATCGGCGGCATCAACGAACAGATCGAGGAGGTCCGCGAGACCGTCGAGATGCCCCTCAAGAGCCCCGAGATGTTCGAGGAGGTCGGCATCGACCCGCCGAGCGGCGTCCTGCTCCACGGGCCGCCGGGAACCGGGAAGACGATGCTCGCGAAGGCCGT
>PXSD01000129.1:0-3805 GCA_003023165.1 Halobacteriales archaeon QS_9_67_15
AACCTTTCCCCCGACGGCCCCCCTCCGTGAGCCCTGACCGGCGTTCCGAGGTACGTTTTTCAGCGTGCCGGTCGGAGTTCGCACATGGCTTACGAGGGTCCTCGCAGACGGCGAACTGTCCTTCGATTGTGCGCAGTCGCAGCGGCAGGGACGGCAGGCTGTGCGACCGACGAAAGCGGCGGTGGCTCCGAAGGGACCGACGGTCCGGGTCGGGACGGCGGAGCGGACGAGAGTGACACCGAAACATCGGGGGAAGCGCCGACGACTGTGACGGCGACGGAGGCTGCCACAGAGACGGCAGACGGCGAGACCGCGACCGACTTCGACCTCCGCGAGGCGAACGTCACCGACGTCGAGATCGAGCGGTCCGACGGGGGCTATCGCTTCTCGGTGACACTGTACCACGACGACGACGGCGAGGAGGGGTACGCCGACTGGTGGCAGGTGGAATCGCTCGACGGCGACCAGCTGGGCCGCCGCGACCTCGCTCACCCGCACTCGACGGACCCGTTCACTCGCTCGGAGACTGCCGAGGTTCCCGACGACGTCGACTGCGTCGTCGTCCGCGGACACGACCAGACACACGAGTACGGCGGGCGAGCGATGCTGGTGACCCTCGGCGGCAGCGCGACCCGTGGGATGGAACAGGGGCCGGATCCGGACTCGTTCTCGGAAGCGGACTGTCCGTAGACGGAGTGTCGGCCGTGGGAGACCGCCGCGAGCGGTGAACCGACGTTTCCCGTGACACCGCCTCACACGCCGTAGACCGGCCGTTTATACGGGACCGTGCCTGAGTTGTAGACATGACAGACCTCGACGCCGTCGACCGCGGGATCCTCAACGCCTACCAGGGCGGATTCCCGGTCGTGGCTGACCCCTACGAGCCCGCGGCCGCGGCCCTCCGGGACCACGACGTGGACGTGACCGCCGAGGCCCTCCACGAGCGACTCGTCGCGCTCGACGACGCCGGCGTGCTCACGCGGTTCGGTGCGCTCATAAACGCCGAAGCCATCGGGGGCACGGCGACCCTCGTCGCGATGCACGCGCCGGAGGAGCGCTTCGACGAGGTGGCCGAGCAGGTCAACGACCACACCGAAGTCGCCCACAACTACGAGCGCGAACACCCACATCTCAACATGTGGTTCGTCGTCAGCGTCGCCGAGGAGAGCGAGGCGCAAAGCGCCTCGAAAGCGAGCGGTGTGACCGAGAGCGACCGTGTGGCCGAGGTGCTCGCCGAGATCGAGGACGAGACCGGCCAGGAGACGTACAACCTGCCGAAACAACGTGAGTTCCACGTCGGCGCGAAGTTCCCCGTCGAGGGGCCGCTTGAAGACGTCGACGGCGGGATCGACCTGTCCGGTCTCGGTCCGGAAGTCGACCCGGTCGACCGCGACAGCCTGACGCCTCGCGAGCGCGACCTCGTCGTGGAGATCCAGGGCGGGTTGCCGACGACGCGGACGCCCTACCAGGACGTAGCCGACGCCCTCGACGAGGACGTCGAGTGGGTGCTGGAGACGGTCAAGCGGTTTGACACGGAGGGGAAGGTCCGCCGCGTCGGCGTCATTCCGAACCACTACTCGCTGGGGTACTCCGAGAACGGGATGACGGTCTGGAACGTCCCCGACGACGTGGTGGACGAGGTCGGCCCGGAGGTCGCCGCCTTCGACTTCGTGACCCACTGCTATCGCCGGCCGCGCCACGAGGGGGTCTGGCCCTACAACTTCTTCGCGATGACCCACGGTCGCAGCGAGGCGGAGAGCGACCGGCGCGTCGAGGAGGTCCGCGCGAAGATGGCCGAACACTGGGACGTGACCGACGAGGACTGGGACACGCTGTTCTCGACGGGCATCCTGAAGAAGACCGGCATCCGCATCGAGGAGCGAGCGGACGCCAACACGGCCTGAGAACACCGGAGACCCCACAGTGATACCACTCCTTCACGACTTCGAGGGCGAGACGGTGCTGGTGTTCGGCGGCGGGAGCGTCGGTGCCCGGAAAGCGCGCCGATTCGCCCGCGAAGCGCGCGTCGTCGTCGTTAGTCCCGAGTTCGCAGACACCGACTTCGGGGACTCGGAACTGGTCTGTGGGGCGCCGACACCCGACGACGTCCCCGAGTGGTTCGACCGGACGGACCCGGCGCTCGTCGTCGCCGCGACGAACGACGAAGCGTTGAACGACCGCGTGGAGGAGACCGCACGGGAGCGCGGCGCGCTGCTGAACCGCGCCGACCAGCACGGCGGACGAGCGGTGGGGAGCGTCGTCGTCCCGGCGACGGTCCGCGACGACCCCGTCGTGACGGCCGTGGCGACCGGCGGTGCGAGCCCGGCAGTGAGCCGCTACCTCCGCCAGCAGATCGAAACCGAGATCGACGACGCGGGCGCGATGGCCGAACTGACGGCGGAGTTGCGGGCGGAACTGCAGGCGGAGGGCGTCGGTCCGGCGCAGCGTCGGGACGCCGTGCGGGCGGTTGTCAGGTCGGACGCGGTTTGGAAGGCTTTAGATAGTGGGATACCCAAGGCTCGACAAGTGGCAGCGGACGTGATCTCTGACCTAACAGGTGAGACACCGTGACGGTCGGAACGGGCGTCATCTCGGGCGCGAGCGTGGACATCGACCGCGCGACGGTCGACGAGCTCGAGGCCGCGACCGTCGAGAGCCAGCGGTCAGGCGTCGAGCGCCTGCTCTCGGTCCCCGCAGTGGACGAGGCGTTCGTCCTCCAGACCTGCAACCGCGTCGAGGCCTACGTCGTCACCGACGACAGCCCCGACGGCCGCGCGGCGCTGGACGTGTTCTTCGAGCCGGTCTCCGACGACGTCCTCGTCGAACTGGGTCACGAGGAGAGTCTGCGACACCTCATGCGCGTCGCGGCCGGGCTCGAATCGCTCGTCGTCGGGGAGGACCAGATCCTCGGACAGGTCGGCGACGCCTACGAGGACGCCCTCGACGCCGGCGGTATCGGGACGCTCCTCGAAGCGGGCGTCACCAAAGCGGTCCACGTCGGCGAGCGCGCCCGGACGGAGACGGCCATCAACGAGGGGTCGGTCTCGCTGGCGAGCGCGGCCGTCAAACTCGCCGACGAAGAGGTCGGCGTCGAAGGCGGCGAGGCGCTCGTGGTCGGTGCCGGCGAGATGGGACGGCTCGCGGCCCAGACGCTCGCGACGCGCGTCGACCACCTCTACGTGGCCAACCGGACCCTCAAACAGGCCGAACACCTCGCGGGCACGGTCGACATCGACGCAACCGTCGTCGACCTGGCCGACGTCTCGGACGCCGTCGAGGACTCGTCGGTGGTCGTGACCGCGACCGGGAGCACGGAGTACGTTCTGGAGAAGCGAGCTCTGTCTGACTCGGGCGAGACGTTCGTCGTCGACATCGCACAGCCCCGCGACGTAGAGCCGAAGGTGGCCGAGCTGCCGGCGGTGACGGTCCGTGACCTCGACGCGCTCCAGACGGTCACCGACGAGAACCGCGGCCAGCGCGCCGAGGCGGCGACCGTCGTCGAGGACATGATCGACGTCGAGTTCGAGCACCTGCTCGCCCAGTACAAGCGCAAGCGGGCCGACAAGGTCATCTCGGCGATGTACGAGAGCGCCGAGCGCGTGAAAGCGCAGGAACTGGAGACGGCCGTCGGCAAGGCCGACCTGAACGACGACCAGCGGGAGGTCGTCGAGGCGATGGCCGACGCCATCGTCAACCAGTTGCTCTCGGCGCCGACCAAGAGCCTCCGCGACGCCGCCGAGGAGGACGACTGGTCGACTATCAACACCGCACTCCAGCTGTTCGACCCCGAGTTCGGGGGCGACGA
>PXSD01000129.1:3882-24219 GCA_003023165.1 Halobacteriales archaeon QS_9_67_15
ACTGTAACGAGACTGCAAACAGCGTGAAAGGGGCCGGGGGCTTTCACGCTGTTTGCGGGTCCAGTTTTTGCAGTGGTCGTTTCTCTCCCACCGACAGCGCCTGGTCGCTCGACGGCCGAACTTTCTTGCGGACACCGACCCACGTACCGAGCATGGCAGACCTGCTTTCAGACGAGGAGATTGCGGAGCGACTCCCCGACGAGTGGGAGCGCGAGGGCGACGAGATCGTTCGAGCGTATGAGTTCGACGCGTACCTGGACGGCGTCGGCTTCGCCGCTGGAGCCGGCGGCGTCGCCCAGGACGCCTTCCACCACCCCGAGATGACCATCGGCTGGCGCGAGGTCGAAGTGCGACTGACGACCCACGACGAGGGCGGGATCACCGACAAGGACGTCGAACTCGCCGAGCGGTTCGACGACCTCAGGTGAGATGAGGGGGAGGGGAGGGGGAGACGGAACGAAGGCTGACGGAACGAGGCCGGACAGAACGCGGACAGACGGAGCGTCGGAAACCGACGACCCACCGGACGCCGCGTACGTGTTCCGAGCGACGGTCCGATTCGAGCCCGACGTCCCGGGCGTCTGGACCGACCCCGAGACCGTCGAGACGACGGTGTTTCGGCGGGCCGACCCGCCCGGGGACCCGGGGTGGCTGTACTTCCGCGACAACCTCTGGCGCGGGGAGTGCGGCGACGCCGAGTACATGCGCGAGGTCACCGAGGACGCACTGGGCGTGCCGGTCGACAGCGTCTCGTTCCGGGAGTTCCGGACCTCGCAGTCGCATCTCGACGACCTGCGCGACGCCGCGGCTACCGACCTCGACCTGTTCAACGCCGATACGGTCGACGAGGTGCTCTCGAAGTACCTCGGGAGTTCGATCCACGTCACCGACGAGGTCTGAGTGGAGCGCTCTCGGCCGTTCAGCCGGATATCGAACGCGAGAACGACGCCAGAAGGCTCTTAACCGTGTCACTCGTACTCCGGTGATCCCTATGGCCGCTGACGAGTTCGACTTCTGGTTGTTCGACCTCGACGGGACACTGGTCGACGTCGAGGCGAGCTATCCCCGGGCGGTCATCGGAGCCGTCGGCGACCGGCTGGGCTACTCCTTCAGCGACCGCGAGGTCGAGATGCTGTGGTACGGTGTCGGGGGCGCTCGGAACGACGTCTTCGAGCGCCGAGACCTCTCTCCCGACCGGTTCTGGGAGACGTTCCACGAGGTCGAAGACCCCGTCGCCCGCGCCGAGTCGACGTTCGTCTACGACGACGCCGCGGCCTTCGTCAGCGCCCTCGACCGCCCGACCGGTCTCGTCACGCACTGTCAGTCCTATCTAACAGAGCCGCTGCTCGACTACCACGACATCGGCGACTGGTTCGACACTGTCGTCTGCTGTGACGACGACGTCGGCTGGAAACCCGACCCCAGACCGGTCGAACTGGCGATGGACCGGATCGGAGTCGGTTATAATGGTCACGAAGGCGCGCTGGTCGGCGACGACCCCGACGACACCGGCGCGGCCTGGAACGCCGGGCTCGACGCCATACACGTCGACCGCGTCGACGCGGTCGACCGCGGCCAGTGCGTCCTCGGCGACCGGCGCATCGACGACTTCTCGCAGCTCTGATAGTGATTATTGTAGCGATTTACCGGTACGCGCCGACTCCGGGGTCGGCGCAATCCGGAAATAATCTACAATAATCACTATGAGTCGACGCGAGCGAGGAGCGACCTTCGGACAGTGACCCGGAGCCCGACCGCTCACTCGCTCTCGAAGCCCTCGAGCCCGTCGAGCACGTCCGAGAGGTCGTCGAGCGTCGTCGCCAGCTCCTCGACGCTCGGCTTCCCCGTTCGGTCGGGATTCGCGAGCACTCGAACCGACTGCGTGCCGACGGGAACGAAGCACAGACCGAGCTTCGCGGCGGTCGCGCGCAGTCCGATCCCCGCGTCGGCGTCACCGGCGGCCACGGACCGCGCGGGGCTCTCGAAGGCCCGCGCGGCGAGGTCGAAGCCCGAGACGGCGTCGGTCACCGCGTGGCGGTCCGCGCCCCGCTCGTCGGCCAGGTCGGCGAGCGCGTTCGCGAGGCTGGTCCGCAGGCCCGAGTCGGTCCCGCGGTTGACGAACGAGCGGTCACGGTCGACGAGGGCCGCGAGTCCGTCGATCCCGTCGGGGTTGTCGGCCGGCACGACCAGTCCCCACTCGCGGGTCCAGCCGCCGAGGTCGACGGCGTCCACGTCGGCGCGCTCGACGGGTCCGGCGACGACGGCCACGTCGGCGAGCCCGTCGTCCAGTCGCCACAGCCCACCGCGCGAGCCGCGTGCGAGGTAGCGCGGCCGGTCGAGTCGGTCCAGCAGTCGCGAGAGCGCGGGGTCGTCCTCGCCGACGCCGAGCAGCGTCGGCGGGCGCACGTCGGGCGAGAACAGGTCGACGGTCACCGACGCGTCCGCCGCGACGCCGTTGGTATCTGCCGGCACGTCGACGACGCCGTCGGCCGCGGTCAGTGTCGTCGTCGCGCCGCTCCCCTTGTCGACGGGGTAGACGAGCGTCTCCCCCGTCTCGTCCTCGACGAGCCCGACCGCGAGGAGGCGGCGACGGCCCTCCTCGGAGCGGACGCGCTCCGCCATGCGTCCCGAGACCTGCGCGGTCCGTGGGTCCGGCAGTCCGACCGCCGACCGGAGGGCCGGCGCGACGAACGTCCGGAAGATGGTCAGCGCCGAGACTGGATACCCCGGGAGGCCGACGTACGCCGATTTCGAGTCGGACTCCGGATCCGTCCCGTCGCCGCCGATCCGACCGACGAGCATCGGCTTGCCGGGTTTGATCGCGACGCCGTGCATGAGGAGTTCGCCGCGTTCTTCGATCACTCGATACACGACGTCGACGGCGCTGGCGCTCGTGGACCCCGAGGTGAGCACCAGGTCGCACTCGTCCGCGGCCTCGACGAGCGTCCGTTCCATCGCGTCCATGTCGTCGCCGACGTGGGGGTAGACGACCGGCTCACCCCCCGCCTCTTCGATAGCGGTCGCGATGGCGTAGCTGTTGACGTCGTAGATCTGCCCGGCGCGGCTGTCGAGGTCATCGCCCGGTCGCACGAGTTCGTCGCCGGTCGAGACGACGGCGACTCGCGGCTTCGCGCGAACCGGCACCTCGTCGACACCGAGCGCCGACAGCAGACCCACCTCTCGGGGCGTGAGCCGCGTCCCTGGGCCGAGCGCCCGCTCGCCCGCGGCGATGTCCGCGCCGGCGAGCATGACGTTCTCGCCGGGCGTGACGGCCGTCTCGATGCGGACGGCCCGGTCGGCGTCCTGTTCGACTGCGTCTCCCTCGACTGTCTCCGTCCGCTCGACGATCACGACAGCGTCCGCGCCGTCGGGCATCACGGCACCCGTCGAGACCTCGGCCGCTTCGCCGCCCTCGAGCGAAACGCCGGGCCGCTCGCCGGCGTGAACGCTGCTGACGACGGGGAGTGTGACCGACGAGTCGTCCGCACCGTAGGTATCGGGTGCGCTGACGGCGTAGCCGTCCATCGCGGCGCGGTCGAAGCCCGGCACGTCCAGCCCCGCGTCGACCCGTTCGGCGAGGACGCGCCCCCTCGCGGCTTCGAGCGGGACGCGTTCGGTTCCGGCCGAGAGGTCGAGCGAGTCGACCACCTCGTGTGCGCGCTCCGGGGACGCGAGGTCGCGAAACTCCTTGCGGTCGCTCATACCGTCTCCTCCCGGCGCTCGACGGAAACTGTTTCGCCCGCTCTGACCGATTCCGTCCCCGGCGATAGCCTCACCCAGCCGTCTGCTCGAGCGAGCGTCGACAGCGGTTCGTCGTCGACCGGTCGTACTGTGCGGTCCGTGCCGACACCGCCGCCGACGAACTCGACCGGGCGTACCGAGGCGACTCCTCGGTCGCCGTCGACGGCCGCGTCGAGTTCGGCGTCGACGGTCACTGGAACGGGCAGACCGCAGCCGGCGAGTCGCGTGACCGCGGGGCCGACGAACTGGACCGTCGCGACGAACGCCGCGACCGGGCCGCCGGGGACCGAGAGGACCGGACGGCCCTGGACGACGCTCAGTGTCGTCGTCCCACCCGGTTCGAGGGCGACACCGTCCACGAGCACCTCCCCGAGGCCGGCGATCACCGACCCGACGATATCGGACTCGCCCCGCCCGGTGGCACCGACGGTCACGAGCAGGTCCTTCGTCAGGTCGCGCTGGACGGCGGCCCTGAGCGCGTGGGGGTCCGTCGACACCGGGTCGCGGTATGTCACCTTCCCACCCCACCGTTCGACGAACTCCGACACCGTTGTGCCGTTCGTCTCGACCACCGCCCCGGAACCGGGGTCACCGCTCACGAGCCCGCCACCGGTCGGGACGACGTCCACGGTCGGTCGCTGGACGACCTCGACGCGAGTGCGGCCGACCGCAGTGCAGAGCGCGGGGTCGGAGGGGCGAAGTCGATGGCCCGCTGGCCGCACCACTTCCTCGACGGCCACGTCCGCGCCGGCCGGTCGGACGCCGGTCCCGGCCTCCACCGACCGTTCGACCGCGACCTCACCCTCGGTGACCGTCCGTAACCCGTTCCCGTGGCGAAGGCCGTCGCCGAGCGCGACGACCGCGTCCGCTCCCTCCGGCAACTCGTCACCGGCGTCCACGCGGACCGCCGTCTCCGGACCGAGGCGGCCGTCCCCGTCCGGGCCGGCGCGGTCGTCGATGTCGAAGAGGGTGGCGTCCGATCCGTCCGCCTCCGCGGTGTCCGCTGCGCGGACGGCGAACCCGTCGTGGGCGGCCTGGTCGTAGTGGGGGACCGACCGGCGGGCCACAATGGAGTCGGCCAGCGGACGGCCGACGGCGGTGCTCACGGGGAGCGTTTCGGCCCGGTCGATGGGATCGACCACTTCGCGGAGGCGGTCGCGAACCGCCGACAGCGCGGTCCGGTCGGCGGGCGGCGGGCGTGTCTCGTCCATACCGACGCTTTCGGCGCCCGACCAATAAGCGGTGTGTCACTGTCAGTCCGGAAGCGGACCGTCCGGCGACGAATATCGCGGCCTTTAGGGCAGTCGCTCCACAAGACCCGGTTATGTCAACGCTGCGTGATGCGCTCCGGGATTTGCCTGACGCCGTCTTTGCGGACGTGCTGGAGAGCGACAACGCGTACCTGCTCGTGTTGGACCTGCCCGGCGCGACCGACTCGACGGTCGACGCCGCCATCGAGGGGAGTCGCCTGCGTATCGAGGCGCGTCGCGGGAAGGACGTGCCCACCGAGTTCGACTACGTCGAGGAGGAGCGCTCCCTGTTCCTCGACGTCGAACTCCCGCTCCCGCCGGGCGTGACCGGCGCAGGGGCCTCCGGGTCGATCGACCGGGGCGCCCTCGAACTCGAGTTGCCCAAGGTCGAGGCCACGCCGGAGACGCAGATCCCGATCGACGACTGAGTTCACGTGAACCCACGCGCATACTGGCGGTTCGTCGTCGTCACGTGGCAGTTTCTCCCCCTGTTGGTCGCGTACACGCGTGACCGGAACCGGTTCGTCTTCTTCGGTCGCAGTCGGTCGGTCTCCCCCGAGACGCGCCGCAGGCGGGCCCGCGTCCTGCTGGACACGCTTTTGACGCTCGGGCCGACGTTCATCAAACTCGGTCAGCTCCTCTCGACGAGGCCCGACATCCTCCCGCCGGAGTACATCGAGGAACTGGAAGAGCTGCAGGACCGCGTCCCACCGGCCGACTGGGAGGACGCCCGGGAAGTTCTCGAGGCGGAGCTCGGCCCCGTCGACCGGGCGTTCGACGAGTTCGACACCGAGGCGATCAGCGGCGCGAGCCTCGGCCAGGTCTACTACGCGACGACCGAGAACGGCGAGGTCGCCGTCAAGGTCCGTCGTCCCGGTATCGAGGCGCTCGTCGAGTCCGACCTGCGAGTCATCCGCTGGTCGCTCCCGGTCCTCACGTACTTCGTCGGCGAGGCCCGCTCGTTCTCGCTCCGGACGCTCGCCGACGAGTTCGACAAGACGATCCGCGAGGAGATGGACTACGGTCGCGAGGCGGAGATGCTCGAGGAGATCAGCGCCAACTTCGCCGACCAGCCGGAGATCCGGATGCCCGAGGTCGACGAGACCCGCTCGACGAGTCGCGTCCTCACGATGGAGTACGTCCCCGGCACGAAGATCACCGACCTCGACGAGCTGGACGACCGTCACCTCGACCGCACGGAACTCGCCGAGACGCTCCAGGAGGCGTACCTCCAGATGATCATCGAGGACGGCGTCTTCCACGCCGACCCCCACCCCGGGAACCTCGCCGTGCAGGACGACGGGACGCTCGTCTTCTACGACTTCGGGATGAGCGGCTACGTCGACCCGTTCATCCAGGACAGGATCGTCGACTTCTACGTCGCCGTCGCCGACCAGGACATCCAGGCCATCCTCGACACCCTCGTCGAGATGGGGACGCTCTCGCCCACCGCGGACCGGAAGGTGATGGGCGACGTGCTCGAACTCGCCATCGCGGACGCGCGCGGCGAGGACATCGAGCAGTACCGCGTCCAGCAGATCGTCCAGCAGGTCGAGGACACCATCTACGACTTCCCCTTCCGCCTCCCCGCCAACCTCGCACTCGTCCTCCGGGTCGCGACCGTCGTCGAGGGCGTCTGCGTGACCCTCGACGAGGACTTCGACTTCATCGAGGTGGCGACCGACTACCTGCGGGGGCAGGGCTTCCTCGTCGACACCGCGCGCGAGTACGTCGAGGACCGCGCTGACGAGGTGCAAGAGGCCGCGAACTCCGCCGTCCGCACACCGCCGATGGTCGAGGAGGTCCTCAACCAGGCGATCAACGAGGACCTCCAGGTCGAGGTGGACTTCCGGGACTCACAGAACCTCCTCGGGCGGGTGACCCGACGGCTGATCTACGGGATGGTGCTGGCCAGTTCGGTCTTCTCGGCGGCCGTCCTGCTGGCCTTCGAACAGACGGTCGCGGCCGGCGCGACTGTCGGATTCGCCGCGCTCGTCGCCGGACTGCTCTACTACTCCTTCCGCAAGCGTCGCGGCATCCGCGCACAGCCGCAGTTCACCCGTCAGAACATGCGTGAACGCGACCGCGAGCGGTGACCTGACTACTGATCCCGCGGCAGTCTTCGAGGGATCCCCCTCTCGCCCCGCTCGTCTCTCGGGATCCCGCTATATATCTATTGTGTGAACGTACCGCCGCTACACCCTGAACTACAAATATTATAAACTGATTAGTATCTCGACTCCGGCTCCTCGGTCGTGCAGCGGAGAACCTTCCTGCGGACGGCAGCGGCGACGGCGGCGGGGAGCGTCCTCGCTCAACAGAGTATCGAACGGGGGGCCGGGCAGGCGACCATCTCCGAACTGGCTGTCGACTCGACGTCGAGCCTCCTGGACGCGTCACAGGAGCCGCTGACGGACGATTCGCTGGTCGCAGTGTGGGCCGAATCGACCGCGGAGAACGTGGACTCGGACGGCGACGACGACGCCGTCGCGTACGGCGACGACCAGAGGATACCGCTGGTGGCGGTAGACGGGTCGGTCGTCGGCCTCGGCGCGATGCTCGTCCCGAACGACACGAACTTCCGGTACGGGAACGAGGAGTTCCTCCTCAACATCTGGGACGACGTGGTCGGGTCCGGGACGGTCCTCTGGGACGAGAGCCACGGCCAGTACTACACGCTCGACGGCGAGAACGCGGGCGGCAGTCCGGGGTTCACGACCTTCGAGACGTACGCCGAGGACAACGGATACACCGTCGAGGCGACCGACGACCTCACGGGGGACCTCTCGGACGCCGACGCCGTGGTGGTCACCTCGCCGTCGGAGTCGTTCAGTTCCGACGAGCGAGACGCGCTGACCGAGTTCGTCGACGACGGCGGCGCGGTGTTGCTCCACGACCAGTCCGATTATAATGACTTCGACCAGACGGCGAACCTGAACGACGTCGCGGCCGCGCTCGGCGTCGGCTTCCGGTTCAACGACGACCAGGTGGAAGACGAGGAGAACAACACCGGCGCGCCGTTCGTCCCGACGACCGGCCAGTTCAACACCTCGTTTCCGTTCTTCGCGGACCGCGAAGGTCTCGGGCTCGAACTCGGTCCGGACGAGGAGTACGAGGTGGTCGTCACGGACGTGACGGACGGCGACACGGTCGACGTGGCGTTCGTCGAGGAGCAGGGCCAACCGGAGAAGTCGGTCCGCATCCTCGGTATCGACACGCCCGAGACGGCCGTTGCGGCGTCCGCCGAGCGGCCCGAGGAGTGGGAGGGGATCGCCGACGACGCACCACAGCCGCCGGAGGGCGGGAACGACGACGGCGACGACACCGCCACGCGGAACGTGGGACCGCTGAACTTCTACTCCACGTCGAGCCTGGTCGACGAGTCGGAGACGGCACTGACCGACGAATCGCTCGTCGCGGTGTGGGCGGAGGCGACGGCGACCAACGAGGACGCGGACGGGAACGGCGACGCCTACGTCTACGAGGACGAGCGGATCCCGCTGGCCGCCGTCGACGACGACGCCGGCGTGGTCGGCTTCGGCGCGAGCCTGGTCAGCGACGGCGCGGACCTCGACGGACCCGGCAACGAGGACGAGTTCGTCCTGAACGTCTGGGACGAACAGCTCGGCGGCTCGGGCACCGTTCACTGGGACGAGGGCCACGGCCAGTACGAGGACTACCGCCTCGGGAACTTCTCGGCGTTCGAGTCCGCCGCAGAAGACGCCGGCTACACCGTCGAGCCGACGACGAGCGTCCCCCCGGACACCGACACCGCTAACGGTTACGTCGTCGCGACGCCCGACGAGGGGGCGACCTTCACCGAGGACGAACGCGAGTCGCTCCGCGAGTTCGTCGACGACGGCGGCGTCGTTTTCTGTCACGGCGTCTCGGATTACAACGACTTCGACGGGACGGGGACGCTGAACGGCGTTCTCGGCGCGCTCGACGCCGGCTTCCGGTTCAACGACGACCAGGTCGTCGACGACGAGAACAACGAGGGCGCTCCCTTCGACCTGCTCACCACGGCGTTCAACACCGACGAATTCCCGTATCTCGACAGTTCGCTGGCCCCCGTCGGTGCCGAGTACCCGTATCTCGCCGACTGGGGGGCACGCGCCTCCCGGTTCGCGGCCGCGGAGCTGTCGGTCGGGTCGCGCCTCACGCTCTCGTTCGACCCGGAGTCGCAGATCTACGACAGCTTCGGTCGCCTGCTCGGCTACCTGACCTACGACGCGACGGGCGACGGCGACCGGGGGACGCTGTACAACACCGAAGCCATCCGACAGGGGTACGCTCGCGTCTACGGGTCCAGTTTCTCTCGCCACGACGAGTTTTGGGCCGTCGAGGACGCCGCTCGTGACGACGGTCGCGGGCTCTGGGCGGCGAGCAACCCCGACGAGTCGCCGCCGATCCGTGACGGACCCGTCGAGGAGGTGTTCTGCCCGAACCCCGCGAGCATCGTTCGAGGGTCCCGTCCCGTTCCACCGGGTCACGTCCGCCTGTTCGCCGAGTCGAGCGCGACCCAGGAGAACGCCGAGACGGAGTACGACCGCGATATCCCGCTCGGTGCGGTCGACAAAGACGCCAACGTCGCGTACCTCGGCGCACCGCTCGTCAGCGAAGACTACGAGACCGGAGAGGGGTACCCCGTCGACACCGCGGCGTACGGGAACTTCGCGTTCGTGACGAACGTAATCGACGAGTTGTCCGACGACGACGGCTCCGTCCTCATCGACGGCGGGCACGACCAGTTCTCGCTCGACTACGCCCTCTCCAGCGAGGACGCCGCCTACTACCAGCGCTACCTCGAAGGACAGGACACGGCGTTCGAGCAGGTCAACGACCTCGCGTCGTCAGCCTCGGCCGACCGCCTCGACGACGCGACGGCGCTGATCGTCACGACGCCGCGCTACGGACTCACGGACGAGGAGACCGAGGCCGTCTCGTCGTTCGCCGACGACGGCGGCGCGGTCGTCCTCATGGGGAGCGGACGCGCACCGTCGGCCCAGCGGTCGCATCTCGACGACGTCGCGGCCGGCGTGGGTTCGGACCTCCGACTCGGGTCCGGTCGCGTCGTCGACGCGGAGTCGAATCTCGACGGCGACGCCGCGGTCCTGACGACCACGAACTTCGGCCCCGGCCGCGGGAAGGGGCGTGGAAACGGGAACAGTAATGGGAATGGAAACGGCGGAAACGGAGAGGGAAGCGGAAACGGACGCGGTGACGGCAACTGAAACGGACACGGCAACGGACGAAACGAGTAACAGCGGGTGCTGTCCGGGAGCGTCGTCGGGGTTCGGAGTCGCGACCGGATCCTTCACGGGCGGACGGCCTCACTGTCGGGTATGGATATCGAGCCGTTCGCGCTGGAGCGCTGGCTGGCCGACTACGAGCACGAGGCCGAGGTGAACCTCGGAGACAGCGGCGTCCGACCGCTCGAAGCCGACCGCTTCGACACCGACCCCGGAACGCTCGGGTACGTCGTCCCGACGAACGGCGACCCGGACCTGCGTGCGACCGTCGCCGACCGCTACGACCGGGAGGCCGACGAAGTGCTCTTCACCTGCGGGACGCAGGAGGCGAACCTGCTGACCGTCCTGGCGACGCTCGACAGCGACAGTCACGCCGTCTGCGTGACGCCGACCTACCAGTCGCTCCACTCGCTCCCCCAGGCCGTCGCCGACGTGACCCGCGTCGGACTCGCCGCGCCGGACTGGGCGCTCGACCCCGACGCCGTCGCGGACGCTATCGAGCCGAACACGGACCTCGTCGTCCTCAACAATCCGAACAACCCGACCGGGCGGATCCACCCACAGGAGACGGTCGAAGCGGTGTACGACCTCGCCGCCGCGGCCGACGCGTACCTCCTCTCCGACGAGGTGTACCGCCCGCTCGCAGCACCGGAGGAACGAGTCCCTCCTGTGGCGAGCATGGGTCCCCACGGCATCAGCACCTGCGGCCTCTCGAAGGGGTGGGGCCTGCCCGGGCTCAGGTTCGGCTGGCTCGCCGGCCCCGAGGAGGTCGTCTCCGCGGCGTGGGGCTGGAAGGACTACACGACGGTCTCCCCCTCCGCGTTCGGCCAGCACGTCGCGCGCCAGGCCATCGGACGCGAGGACGAACTGCTGGCAGAGAACCGCGACCACGTGCGGCGCAACCGGGACCGACTCGGCGAGTTCGTCGCGGAGTACGGCCTCGACTGGCACCTCCCGAAGGGCGCGACGGCTTTCCTGACCGTCCCCGAGGAGTTCGAGTCGGGGGAAGCGTTCGCTCGTGCGCTCGTCGAGGAGGGGGTCGTGGTCGCTCCCGGTGAGACCTTCGGCCGTCCCGGCTACGTCCGCATCGGGTTCGGTGCGGGTCGGTCGACGCTGGAGGACGGACTCGCCCGGATGGCCGAACTGATCGGCGCGCGGCGTGAGTCCTGAGGTCGACGCGAGCGACCGACGCGTCCGGTCGCGGCGGCCAACCGTCCGCGTTCGGTCGGTCGCGCTGACGCTGGGAGTCGCGGTTTCCGGCGCGGAACCGCGTTCCAAACCGTTTATATCGGTCGCTCGTTTACGGCGCGGTATGGCAACGAAGCAGGTCGAGGTTCGCGATCTGGACGAAGGGAGCTACGTCATGATCGACGACGTAGCCTGCAAGATCAACGGATACAGCACGGCGAAGCCCGGGAAGCACGGGAGCGCGAAGGCACGCGTCGAGGCCGAAGGCGTCTTCGACGGCAAGAAGCGAAACCTCTCCCAGCCGGTCGACGCGAAGATCCGCGTCCCGATCATCAACCGCAAACAGGGACAGGTCGTCTCCGTCAGCGGCGGCGACGAGGCCCAAGTCATGGACCTCGAGACCTTCGACACGTTCACGCTCGCACTCCCCGACGGCGTGGACCTCCAGCCCGACGACGAGATCGAGTACCTCGAGATGGAAGCGCAGCGCAAGATCGTCTAGGATGTTCCCCGGTGCGGACGCGACCCGGGACGAGGCGGCCTACGCGCTCGTCGGCGCGCCGCTCGACGCCTCCACCTCGTTCGAACCCGGCGCTCGATTCGGCCCGGACCGCGTCCGCCGCTACGCCGAACACTTCGACGACTACGACCATCGAACGGGCCAACACTTCTCTGCGCTATCCGTCTGCGACCACGGCGACATCGGGCCCACGGCCGACACCGACGAGTATCTCACCTTCGTAGAGAGCGCGCTGTCGGAGTTTCGCGACGCCGGAGCGCTCCCGATGCTCGTCGGCGGCGAACACACGGTCACAGTCGCCGGCGTCCGCGCCGTCGACCCGGACGTGTTCGTCTGTCTCGACGCCCATCTCGACCTCCGCGAGTCCTACGCGGGCGACCCGCTGAGCCACGCGACGGTCACGCGTCACGCGCTCGAGGTGGCCGACGAGGCGGTCGTCCTCGGCGCTCGCACCGGGAGCGAGGCCGAGTGGGAGCGCGCGAGCGAGTCGGACGTGACCGTCGTCCCGCCGGAAGACGTCGCCGACTGGTCGCCCGGGTTCGACGACCGGTCCGTCTATCTGAGCGTCGACGTCGACGGCTTCGACCCCGCCCACGCACCCGGAACCGGGACGAAGGAACCGTTCGGACTCACGCCCCGGGAGGGACGGCGAGTCCTGGCCGACGTCGCCCCGCTCGCCGACGGGTTCGACGCGGTCGAAGTGAACGACCGCGACGACGGCCAGTCGGCAGTGCTGGCCGCGAAACTCATCCGCGAGTTCGTCTACCGCCACGCAGCCGACGGCTGAGGACCGGGCGACCTCGGTCGCGGTGACGTAGATCTCGGATGGGTGTCACGACCCACCGACCGTTTTACGTCCACCGAGGGAGCACGTGGGGGCATGGATCGACTCTCGTCCTGTTACTTCTGTGGCGACGCGCTCGACGCCACGCTCGAAGAACACCCCGTCGTCCCGTCGAACCTGCATCCCGACCCCGAATCGCAGAGGTCCGTGGTCCTCTGTTCGTCCTGTCGGCAGAAGCTCGAGGTCGTCCTCGAGACGGTCGTCGACGCCGTCGAGACTGGCACGGGCGACGTCACCGCGGTCGAAGAGGGGAGGCAGTCCGACGCGTCGGCCGACGAGAGCGCGAGCGCCGACGACCTCGAATCGACGCTCGGTGACGACGAAGAGATCCTCACCTCCCTCGACGCCGACGACTCGGCGGACGCCGACGCGGTCGACGCGGCCGAGGCGTCCGAGATGGAGTTCGGCGACGACCGTGCCGCGACAGCAGCGTCGTCGGACTCCGAAGACACCGACGCCACCGACGACTCCGGGTCCGACGGTCGGTCGGGGGAGACGAAGTACACCGACTCGCGGGGCGCCGGCTTCCGCCGCGACGACGACGAGTCCGCGGAGTCGGAGTCGCTCACCGAGGGCGCGTTCGACGACGATGACGACGAGTCGACGGGCGCGACCGAGGGCCGGAGTCGGTCGGGAAGCACGGATTCGAACGCCGGTTCGAGCGGGACCTCGTCGTCGGACCGGCGGGACACTGAGTCCGAAAACGGGTCGAACGACGCGGACAGCCCGACCACCGACCGGGACGTCTCTCTGTCGCGGCTGGAGAACACGAAGGTGATGCGACTGCTGGAGAACCGGGAGTTCCCGGTCGAGAAGGACGAGTTCGTCACCGTCGCGGCCAGCGCCTATCAGGTCTCCCGCGATGACTGCGAGAAGGTGCTCGGCCTCGCCGTCGAGCACGGTCTACTCCGCGAGGACGACGGCCAGCTGTACGACGGCGACGCGTAACGGCCGCGGTCCTCACGCTGTCTCCGAGCGTCCGCAGTCACAACAGATAGGTCCCCCTCCGTCGAACGCGATGGTATGGACCTGACGACGATCTGTGACCGCTACGACGACCGACTCTCGCCGGCCGACTACGCCGACGTGGACGCGAGCGCCAACGGCCTCCAGGTCGGCCCCGACAGCGCCGACGTGGAGACCGTCGCGTTCGCCGTCGACGCGGCCGGTGCGACGATCGAGACCGCCATCGAGCGCGACGCGGACCTGCTCGTCGTCCACCACGGGGTCTCCTGGGGCGGTATCGACCGCGTCACCGGGCTCGCGCACGACCGCATCGCACCGCTGATCGAGCACGACCTCGCGCTCTACGCGATGCACCTCCCGCTCGACGGGCACGACGAACTGGGCAACGCAGCGGGCGTCGCCGACCTGCTCGGGTTGGCGGACCGGGAGGCGTTCGGCGAGGTCGGGGCCGTCACTATCGGTCAGCGCGGACGGGTCGCGGACGCTGTCACGCCGGCCGAACTGGCCGCGACGCTCGAAGGGGATCTCGACACCGGCGGCGAAGGCGTCCAGTACTTCGACCACGGCCCCGCGGCGATCGAAGACGTGGCTATCGTGACCGGCGGCGGTGCCGACTGGCTCGAGGAGGCGATCGACGCGGGCGTAGACGCGTTCATCTCCGGCGAGGGGAAACAGAAGGTGTACCACCAGGCGCGCGACGCCGGCGTGAACGTCTTCCTCGGCGGCCACTACGCTACCGAGACGTTCGGCGTCCGACGGCTTCGGGACCTCGCGGACGGGTGGGGCCTGGAGACGACGTTCGTCGACCATCCGACCGGGCTGTGAGCGTGTCGGCCGCGGGAACTTCCGAGGCTGTTGCAACGGTTGACTGCGACCAGCCCGCGCGAGTGCGATCCGGTCACGGGCCACCGACATTCTCAAACCCGTTCGCATACGACTGGTGGGTATGGCAATCGAGGTGGACGGCGCGTCGACGACGGCGCAGATCATGGTCGACGACGAGTCGCTCGTCGAGGAGAGCTGCCTGGCCCAGATTCAGGAGCTCGTCGACCACGAGGCGTTCACCGAACCGGTTCGGATCATGCCCGACACTCACTGGGGAGCGGGCGCACCGATCGGCTTCGCGATGCCGCTGGCCGGCCGCGTCGTCCCGAACGTCGTCGGCGTCGACGTGGGCTGTGGAATGGCCGCCACGAGCCTCGGCGACGAGTTGCCGCTGGCGGACGACGAACGGGAGCGCCGCGTCCGCGAGGCCGTCCCGATGGGTCGCTCGGTCCACGACTACGACGACGCCCCCCACCTGGTCGACCAGTTCCCCTTCGAGCGGGCGAACGACGTGTTCGAACGCTTCGCGGCGGCCTACCGCGAGCGGTTCGACCGCGACATCGACCCGTTCGAGTTCGACTTCGACGGCTACGACGGCGAGTACTTCGAATCGCTGTGCGAGCGCGTCCTCGCCGACCAACGGCAGGGGATGGGCTACGTCATCAAGAGTGCCGGCACGCTCGGCGGCGGGAATCACTTCGTCGAGTTCGCCCGCGCGCAGGAGTCGGGCGATTACTGGCTGATCATCCACAGCGGGTCCCGGTATCTCGGCAAGGCGGTCGCCGAGTACTGGCAGAACAGGGCCAACAGCTACCGCAACACCGACGCCATCCGCGAGGCCATCCCCGCGGACCTCGCGCCGTACCTGAAGTTCGACCCCGAGACCGTCGACGACGGCGACCTCTACGAGTGGGTCACCGGCGGCAAGGGCGAGTCCCACCTCCGGAAAGACCGCATCCGGGCGGACTTCGAAGGGAGCCGCATCGAGGAGGTCTTCGACGAACTCGGCGACTTGCGGCCGGCGGACGGTCGCAACAGCGACCTCGACTATCTCGACGGGAGGGAGGCCCACGGCTACTACGTCGACATGCTGTTCGCCCAGCAGTACGCCCGCTGGAACCGCTACATCGACTTCGCGGACCTGACCATCCGGAAGGGCGCGACGCCGGCCCGCGAGGACCAGCGGCTGGTCGTCCCGTTCAACATGGCAGCGGGGTCGGTGCTCGCCCGCGGGAAGGGCAACGAGGCGTACCACCGGACCGCCCCACACGGCGCGGGTCGCGTCATGGGTCGCCGGGAGGCCCACGAAGCACTGTCGGTCGGCGCGTTCGCCGACGCGATGGACGGGGTCTACTCCGAGTCGGTCGGCGAGGCGACGCTCGACGAGGCCCCGATGGCTTACAAATCAGCCGAGCGGATCGCCGACGCGCTGGCCTCTACCGCCGAGATCGAGGACTGGCTGGAGGTCGTCCACAATCTCAAAGCCACGAAGTGAGCACTCAGAGACCGCTCGGTGCCGTCGCAGGGCGGCCCCCGGTCGCTCCGGCCCGGTTCAGTACAGTTCGCCGCCCAGCGGTACGTCTTCGTCCGGCGTGACCAGCACCGGGTTGCCGTCGTCACCGGGCACACCGACGGTCAGCGCTTCGGATTTGAACCCCGCAATGCGGACGGAGCCGAGGTTCGTCGCGGCCAGCACCTGCCGCCCCTCGATGTCCGCCGCGTCGTGGTGATAGCCCAGCTGTGCGGCCGACTGTCGCGTCTCGTCACCGAGGTCGAGCCAGAGTTTGACCAGCTCCGGCTTGTTCGCCTCCGGGAACGGTTCGGCGCGTTCGACTTCCGCGACCTGGATCGTCACGTCGAACGGACTCTCTGCCATACCGCTTGCGATAGGTCGCACGAGGTTAACGGTTTCTCCAGTCCACTGCTCCGGCCGGGGCGCGGACGCCACCGGTAGCCGCTCGCGTGTTACTGTCCCACACTTGTACATTGGCTTGTGAACCGGTCGAAAGACTTTCGAGAGTGCCGAAAACAGACGTTTCGACGTATCCGATTGCGAACGCTTTAGCCCCGGGCTCGGATACAGGAGGCAATGAGCTACCGCGTCGGACTCGTCGGCAAGCCCTCGGGAGGCAAGTCGACGCTGTGCAACGCTGCGACGATGAACGAGGTGCCCGAGGGGGCCTATCGGTTCACGACTATCGACCCGAACGTCGGGGAAGCCTCCGTCCGCGTCTCCCGTCTGCGGTGGGGACGTGGGCGTTCGGCACCGAACCGCGGGCTTGAAGCGCGCGGCCGGCCGACGGACGAGCGATGAGCGACGAGACGCCACGCGAGACGTTCGAGCACGACCCCATCGGTCACGCCGAGGCACGGGCGGGTATGACCGTCGGTGAACTCGCCGAGGAGTACGGGGGCGCCGGTATCGGTGCGAGCGCACTCCACGAGGCCGTCGACGTGTACGCGGAGATGATCGGCGACGACGAGGTGACCAACTTCTTCGGCCTCGCCGGTGCGATGGTCCCGACCGGGATGCGCCGCATCGTCGCCGACCTGATCCGCGACGGCCACGTCGACGCGCTGGTCACGACCGGCGCGAACCTCACCCACGACGCCATCGAGGCCATCGGCGGCAAACACCACCACGGTCAGGTCCACGAGGCGGGGAAGACGGAACGCGAACACGACGAGCGCCTCCGCGACGAGGGCGTCGACCGCATCTACAACGTCTACCTCCCCCAGGAGCACTTCGCGCTCTTCGAGGACCACCTCCGGAGCGAAGTGTTCCCGACGCTCGAGGCCGAGTGCGAGGAGCGCGCCGGGAACGGCGGAACGAGCGCCGTCAGCATCCAGCGGTTCACCGAGGAACTCGGTCGGGCGAACGCCGCGGTCAACGACGAGGAAGCGGTCGACGAGGGCGCGGGCGTCGCCGCCGCGGCCTACGAGAACGACGTTCCGGTCCACTGTCCGGCGGTCCAGGACTCGGTACTCGGTCTCCAGGCGTGGATGTACTCCCAGACGGGCGAGTTCACGCTCGACGCGCTCGCCGACATGACCACGATCACCGACCAGGCGTTCGACGCCGAGAAGGCGGGCGCGATGGTCGTCGGCGGCGGCGTGCCGAAGAACTACACGCTCCAGACGATGCTCGTTGCGCCCGACGCCTACGACTACGCGGTCCAGCTGACGATGGACACGCCGGAGACGGGCGGGCTCTCGGGCGCGACGCTCGACGAAGCGCGTTCGTGGGGGAAACTCGAGAAGGCCGCCCGAAACGCGTCAGTCTACGCCGACGCCACGATCACGCTCCCGCTCGTCGTCGCGGCCGCTCGCGAGCGCGTCGACGACGAGTGAGTCGGACGGCTCACTCGGTCGAGCGCGATATCCGACCGCCGACAGTCGTCGGTCAGGAGTTCCGTGCGCGTCCCAGCGACACTTCTGCGAGCCCGCTGTTCGCCGAACACGCGGGGCAGGCACGGAGGGCGCCGAACTCGTCAGCGAAGACGCGAGCGAACTGTTCCGAGACGTGTGTACCGCAGTGGTCACAGGCCGGCATCGGTCTCGGACTTCCCGTCAGGCGTTCACTCGGAAACAGGTCGCGCTCCTCACAAGGACGTTTTCCGAGTCCTCTCTCCAAATCCGCATGAATTACGCACAAAGTCCGTTCGAGATAGCCAGTGATAGGCGGTCTCTCTTCACCGAGAACGCTCGAGACGGGGCGACAGAACCCCGTCAATGGCTCGCTACCGGCGTTCCTCAGTCGGTCCGGCGCGGTCGGTCTCCGACGAGCGTCGGCGCCTCGCCCGACCGGTCGAGCGTGACGTCGTGACCGAACGTTTCGAGGAGGGCGAGACTCGACGAGACGTGGTCGGAGACCTTCGGGATCGGGACGCGACCGCCGACGAACGCGAGGAAGACGAGCAGTTGGTCGGCGAGGTGCGGGTCGACTGCGGCCTCGCTCTCCCGAAACCATCGGATCCGGTCCGCAACCTCGTTGGCGACCGCTTCGGCGGGTTTGCTCGGTGCGCCGTAGGCGTCGAATCCGGCCGGCGTGCCCGCGACGTCGACGCGAACCGTGAGCACCGATCCCGGGCTGTCGGAGGTCACGTACGTCGTACGCCGTTCGACGGGTTCGATCCCGAGTCCCTCGAGCGCGTCGGTCGCGGCGTCCGCCTGCCGGTCCGCGACCTCGCCCTCTGCGAGCGCTGCCGAGGCTTTCGAGAACACCCGAGCGGATGTCGCCGGGCCGCGACGAGAGAGGTCGAGTTCGGAAACTGTCGACGGCCAGAGGTGCAGCGTCGCCCGGCCGCCGCCGGCGGGATAGAACCCGGTGCGCTCGCACTCGACGGCCGCCGCGACGCCGAACTGTCGGAGGACCGGGAGTTTGACCGAGCGATAGTACGACAGCGGTGGCGACCACTTCACGTCGGTTCCGCCCGCCGCCGTTATCGAGAGCGGCTCGTCGATCGCTGCCGCGAGCGGCAGGAACGTGTCGAACAGCAGCGTCAGACTCCCCGCCGTGCCGATCTCGGCCTCGTAGTGGCCACCGGAGAGACCGTCGGGGGCGAACGAGACGGAGTCCGACTCGACCACAGCCCCGTCGATTGCTGCATCTGCGACGGACGCGGCCGTCCGAACTGCGGCGGCGTGTTGCGGTTTGAGCCCGGGCGTGGAACGGTCGCCCCGTATGTCGGTGACCGTCACAGGTTCTCCGTCCAGCATCGAGAGTGCGAGTGCACTCCGTACCAACTGCCCACCACCCTCGCTCCCGTTGATCTCCACCATTGGCGGCGCTTACCCCCCGGAGGTTATATGCTTCCCGGTAGCCTGCGGGCAGTGAGCCGTCTCCGACGAACGGTGTGAGGTTGCTACGTTCGGCTTCCGGTGTGGGGGGACCACTGACTACGATGCGGTGTGGCGGAAGGAAGGGACTGCTCGTCGACCTCGTTCGGTTCCGGAGAACGTGAGCGACGGGTTTGTTGCGCTGTTACTTCGAGCGGTTCTGAACTATCCGCTCGACGCGTCCGACGAGCGTGTCGGTCCCGGTCGCGCGCTCGACCATGTCGTCCATCCGCGTCTGTTTGAAGTAGCTGGCAAAGGCGAGGATCGTCGGCGGCCAGAGCCCGACGAACAACCCCTGCTGCTTGTTGCCCCGTGCGTAGAAGAAGAACCACGACAGTGCGACCGACCCGGCTGCCAGGATGACCGCTGGGTCAGTGCTCGTACTCTCCGCCGCCTGCACCGCTTCTTTTTCTTGACCTTTGGATTCCATACACATGCGATAGCGTCGGGACCGGCTTAGTTAGCCACCGGGTAGGGCGGACAACCTTGGATTATCTCCGACCGAGACAGCACAGCCGGACCTTACGCCCAGAAACGCCCCCCTACTCCCGGAGAGCGGCCGGAAACAGTCCGAACGCGGTCGAATGGCGCGTCACGAGGTGAAAAGGAACTTGTCTGACGACGGTGTATCGTCGCCCGGCCGATGACGACCCGCGGTCCCGAGCCGGCCTGACGACCCGGCCGTGACGACCCCTATGAGTTCCGAGGCCAGCTTTCTATCTATACATTTGCAAGGAGGAGCGAACGAACGTCAGAGAATCGCGTCTACTGCCGTCTGAGAGAGGACAGTTATTCGTTGAGGTCGAATAGAGTACACTCTGAGGAGTCACATAGGTATTGTCACTGTCATAGGAGGACTTCGACCGTGGCACTGTAGCTGAGCACCTCCTCAGCAGGCGTTCGACCATTTAG
>PXSD01000130.1 GCA_003023165.1 Halobacteriales archaeon QS_9_67_15
CGCGCCGGCGTCGGCCATCGTCGGGCCGCTGGACTCGTCGCCCGTCTCCACTCGCTCCACGTCGTAGGGCTGGTAGGGGGCGTACATCTCCCAGACCACGTCGCCCGCGGGCGTGACCTCGACGATGCGGTGGGCGCGCCGGTCGGCGATCAGCGTGTTGCCGTTCGGGAGTCGGTCCGCGTCACGGGGTTCGTTCAGGCCGCCGCCGCGGGCGACCCACGTCTGGTTCCACTTCCCGTCGGACGAGTCCGACGACGCTCGGCTCGCGTTGCTCGCCTCGCCGCCGCCCTCGAATTCGTACTCGACGACGCGGTCGTTGAGGCTGTCGGCGACGAGGACGGTCGGTTTCCCGTCTTCGCTCTCGAAGTAGTCGGGGTTGTGCTGCTCGTTGAGGACCGAGGTGTTGTCGTCCTCGCCGAGCGTCCACGCCACGTCCTTGCTCTCGCGGTCGATGGCGACCACCGTGTCGAAGTTGCGGACCGAGACCATGATCGTCCCGTCGCCGATCCGTTCGACATCGTTGTTGTGCGTCCAGTCGCCGCCGAACTCGCCGCCGCCGGATTCGGGGTAGTGCTCGCTGTGGTTGGCGAAGTGATACTCCCAGACGACCTCCTCGCGAGTGAGGTTGTAGATGAACACGCGGGCCTCGCCGTCCTGACTCATGTCGTTCATGAGCAGTTCGTCGCCGTCGATTAGGTCCACGTCGTGCGTGTCGAGCGTGTCCCGGAAGTGGCGCTCGGTGACGTGGTCGCCCGTCTCGGGGTCGATCTCTTCGACGACTGTGTGACGAGATTCGGTGGTCGCCTGCAGAACGTTTCCGTTCGAGAGCACGTCGATATCGTAACTCCACCAACGGCCGGCCGCGGTGTCGTTGTGGACGCCGACGACCGAGCCGTTCGGGTGCGCGCCGACGACCATCGCCGAGGTCTTCTCACTGCCGCGAGCGCCCTGGATAGAGAAGAGCGTCGTCCCGTCTGGCGTCCGCTCCATCGTCCCGACGCAGGGGGCCGGCGTTCCCCCCTGGAGCGCATCCGATGCGGCAGGGACACCGCTGGACCCGAGGGCGGCACGGTCGTCGGCGTTCACCGCACCGCCGGCGACGCTAACTGGCACTACGACCAGGAGTGCGACTACCAGGATCGAGAGGACAGTTCGACGCATCTGCCTCCACATGCGACTGTCTCGGGTAATACCGTTACGGCTCGGGGTCCGTGTCGGCGCCCTCGCGTCCGCCCGCGGCCTCGGCCCCGGCGGTCCCGTCGTCAGGTCCTCGGGGGGTCGTCTCGACGTTTTCCAGTCCGAACTCGCGGGCGCGGCGACGCCAGAACTCCTCGAACCCCTCCGCTCGTTTCTCCACCGTGCTGCGGCCGTCGCGGACGTAGTCGAGCTTCAGGTCGATCTCCTCGAGGAGGCTGTCGCCGGCGTCGTCGCTGACGACGCCCCGCCGGATCGCGTCGCTGACGGCGGCCTTCTCGCGCTGGAGCACCTGCCGCTCGCCCGTCATGAGCTGCTCGCGGCGCAACTCGGGGTTTTCCTGCAGGAGTTCGGCGATGGCGTCCGACAGGTCCGACTTCTCGCGGCCGTACTCGGCGGTGAAGCCGTCGTAGACCTCCTCGGGGATCTCGCCGCTATCATAGAGCTCCTCGGTTGCCTCCAGCCCGGCGTCGACCGCCCGTGCGCGGCCGACCAGCAGTTCGTACAGCTCCTCGTCGTCCGACCGGGTGACGATGTCGAGCGCGTTCAGGAGGTTCGATATCGTCAGCCCCTGGACGACCAGCGAGAAGCCGGCGACGCCGAAGACCATCGCCCGGAGGGTCGTCCGCAGCTCCGGGGCGAGGCCGGACCCGCTCCCCAATCCGAGGACGAGCGCGATGGGGATCGAGGCGTGGAGACCGCCCCAGACCATGACGTGCTGGTAGGCGAGCGGGACCATCGGCTCGTTGAACCGGTTGACGAGCGCGGTGAGCGGGTAGACCACGAGCGCCCGCGCGGCGAGCACGAGGACGATAGCCGCGACGATGAGCCGCCAGTTGTCGACGAGTATCCCGACCGGCGTCGTCACGCCGATCATGACGAAAATGAAGGTGTTGACGATGAACGCACCGGTCTCCCAGGTGTTGAACACCGACAGCTTCGTCCGGGGGCTCATCGCGAACGACGCGCCGCGGTTGCCGATCAGCAGGCCCGCGACAACCGTCGCGATGACGCCGCTGAAGTGCGTGCCCAGCAGCACCTCGACGTAGTGCTCTGAGACGAGGAAGACGCCGTAGGCCAGAATGATCGTCAGGATCACCTCGGTCATGTGTTCGTCGAGACGGGTCATCACTCGGTAGACGAGGTAGCCGCCGACGGCGCCGACGAGCGCACCGCCGCCCGCGGTGACGGCGATGTTGAGCCCGAGGTCGCCCGCGCCCGCCAGCGAGAACAGTTCGGGACCGCCGGCGCCGTGACCGCCGTCCCCGGCGCTCACCCGGGCGAGCAGGGCGGTGAACAGGACGACGCCGACGCCGTCGGTCCCGAGGCTCTCGCCCTCGACGAGCACCGCGAGGCGGTCGGGGGCGCCGAGTTCCTCGAACAGCGCGAGGACCGACACGGGGTCAGTCGGGAGGATCATCGCCGCGAACAGCAGCGCGACCAGCAGGTCGAAGCCGAAGGCGTACTGGCCGACGAACCCGAGCGCCAGTACCGAGACGAGCAGGCCGACGACCGCCAGCGTGAGGATCGGCACGAGGTTGCGCCGCAGTCGCTCGAGGTCCGTCGTCGCTGCGCCTTCAAATAGCAGCGGCGGGAGGAGCACGAGCAGGATGAGGTCGTGCGAGAGGTCGATCTCGAGGCCGACGCCCGCGACCGAGGCGGCGACGCCGGCCAGCAACAGCGCGATGGTGTAGGGGAACCGACCGACCTTGGCGACGAAGACCCCGACGCCCGCGGCGATGATGAACACCGAGAGCACGTCCACCAGCAGCGCCACGTCGATACCTGCCTGCGCCATACTGTAGCGTTGTGCGCCCGGGAGTGAAAAACGACTGCCGGCGAATGCCGCCGGACCGCGGTCCGAGCGGCGGGCGAGCGGTCGGTGCCGGACTCGGCGAAACGTCACGCATATACTCGCCGCCGCTAAATCGCGAGCCATGAGCGGGCTCGGTCGGCTGTTCGGCGACGACTCCGGAGACTCGGACGACGCCGCGAACGCGACCGACGGGTCGGAGAGGCGCGGCCACGACCAGCCGCGCGTCGGACTGTACGTCGACGGGCCGAACGTCCTGCGCGACGAGTTCGACGTGGATCTGGACGACGTGCGAGCGGTCGCCGAGCGCTACGGCGAGCTTTCCGTCGGGCGGCTCTACCTCGACGAGAACGCGCCCGCGGGACTCATCCAGGCCGCCGAGGCGCGCGGGTTCGAGGTGGTGACGACGAGCGGCGACGTGGACGTGAAACTCGGCGTCGACGCGACGGCCGCGACCGTCGAGGAGGCCGTCGACGTCCTCGCGGTCGCCTCGCGCGACACCGACTTCAAACCGGTACTGGAGGCCGCCGCCGAACGCGGCCTCGCCACCGTCGCCATCGCGCCGGGCGAACACGGGCGGTCCGACGCGCTCCGCAACACCGCCCACGAAGCGGTCACACTCGACTGATGCGGGACCGTCCGCTTCGAGGACAATAGTTACCTCCGCGGGAGTAGATGTACGGGTATGTACCGGATAGACGACCGCGTGCTCGTCGGTGTACTGGTCGCCGCGCTCGGGCTCGGACTGGCCGTGGGGTTCGTCGTCGCCGGCGTGGTCTGACCGTCCGCCGAACGCGCCCCGCTGGGAAGGTTCAAGACTGATAATTGGGGACGAGTCTTTAACCCGAACTTCGGACATGTGCAGATATGCTCCGTATCGACGGGCGCGTTCTGGCCGCGTCCGTGCTGGGGATCTTCGTCATCGGGGCGGTGCTCGGGTTCGTGGTGAGTGGCGGAAGCGGGCAGTCCGACGGACCTGCCGAGGGCGTCGCGACCCCGTCAGCCACAGCGGTCGACACACCGGTTCCCGCGCCCGAACCGACCGCGACCCCTGCCGCGACTGGGACGGCCACGCCGACGGCGGCACCCACGTCGACTCCGACGCCCACAGCGACGCCGACGGTGGTGCCGACTCCGACCCTGACTGCGACGCCGACGGTGACGCCGGAGTCGACACCGACGCCGACGCAGACGCCGATGCTGATCCGGCGGTTCGACACGGGAGAGATCGAGCGCGAACTCCGACGAATGCTCAATGATTGGCGCGAGGAGGAGAGCCTCCAGGAGTTCAGCCAGCCGGACGGGCGGCTCGTCAGGCAGATCAACCGGATGGCGCTGTCCCACAGCGTCGCCATGGCCGACGAGAGGAAGACGATCCACGAGATCGACAACGTCACCAGCGCCCAGCGGTATCGAAACTACGACCTCTTCGAGACGTGTCAGTTCAAGAAAGACGGCGCGCAGTACATCGTCACGCCGACTCGCAACCGACTGGAGGTGCTCGGCAAGACCTACGCCGGCAGAGCGTACGAGACCAGCAACGGCACCCGGTACAACGGGAACGAGACTGAAGTCGCACGGGCCATCTTCGAGTCCTGGACCGCATCGAGCGTGTTCCGCGACCGGCTCTCGTACGCCAACGCGACGCGGATCGGCATCGGCGTCGAAACGACCGAGGACAACGAGGTCTACGTGACCGGCAACCTCTGTGGCGTCTACGGGAACGACTGACCGCACTCGACTGACCTGCGGGGACCCGCTCGCGCGGGAGCGATCCCTTTTTGCGACACCGCCTTCCAGACCGGGACATGAACGCGGAACTCGACACGCCGGTCCTCGACGACCACATGCACTTGGACCCCGTCCGCGGGCGCGGCGTCGAGGCCGCAGGCGAGTTCGCCGACAACGGCGGCACGCACCTACTGGTCGTCAACAAACCGTCGTGGCAGTTGCTCGACCGCCTGCCGAGCGAGGCCGCGGACTTCCGTGAGGTGTTCGACCTCACTGTCGACGTGGTCGAGCGCGCGACGGCGGAACTACCCGGCCGCGCGTGGCCCGTTCTCGGCGTCCACCCCGGGCTGGTCTCACAGCTCGTCGACGACGGGTACGACGCCGACGAAGCACGGGACCTGATGCAGACTGGACTCTCGACAGCCGCCGAGTACGTCGCCGATGGGCCGGCGCTCGCGCTCAAGTCCGGTCGACCGCACTACGACGTGAGCGACGCGGTCTGGGCGGCCTCGAACGACGTGATGCGACACGGGTTCGACCTCGCGAGCGAGACGGGCTGTGCGATCCAGCTCCACGCCGAGGGGAGCGAGGACTTCACCGAGGTCGCCGAGTGGGCGGAGGACCGCGGGTTGGCACCCGAGCGGGTCGTCAAGCACTACTCCGGTAGCCGACTCGACGGTATCACCAAGAGCGTCATCTCACACAAAGACGAACTGGAACTCGCGATCAAGGAGGACGAGCCGTTCATGATGGAGACGGACTACATCGACGACCCGGACCGGCCGGGGGCGGTACTGGGCGTGAAGACCGTCCCGCGGCGGGTCCGCTGGCTCCGCAAGGAAGGATACGACGAGGCGATCCGGCGCGCACACGTCGAGACGCCCGCCGCGGTGTACGGGATCGACACCGAAAAAACGCTGGAGTAGCCGAACGCGGAGTGCTGAGGCGGCCGATGCGGTGGTCTGAGACTGCGGCCGGTGCGGTGGTCTGGGACTGCGGTCGGTGCGGTAACATAAAACTGCGGCCGGTGCGGTAGCACGAAACTGCGGCCGGGGCGGTGGCCGGGAGCGCGTGCCCGCGCAGGAGCGCGGGCCG
>PXSD01000131.1 GCA_003023165.1 Halobacteriales archaeon QS_9_67_15
CGGGCGTGGCAGTGCGACGGGAAGCGGAACGGGACGGTCCGTGAGGACTGCGGCGTCAAGACTGTCCATGTGGGAGCGCTGGCTGCGACCGGGGTTACGAGCCCCAGAAGTTGTCGCGGCTGCCGAGCCGTTGCTGGTCGTCTTCGGCCTCGTCGGTCTCGTCTTCCTCGTCACTGTCGGTGTCGTCCGCCTCGCTCTCGGCGTTCTCGTCCGCCTCGTCGGGGTCGTCCGGAAGGCGTTCGATCTCTTCGGCGCGAGCGTGGTTCGAGCGGACTTTGTTGATCTTCACTTTCGCGCGGGCCGGCGGCAGGACGCCGTCGACCATGATGATGAAGCCGTCGTCGGTGCGACCGACGCCGGCACCGCTCTCGTGGATGTCCTCGACGGACACCTCGACTTCTTCGCCGGGCTTGACTGGCTGGCTCTTGAGGTCCTCGATCGGCTGATTGTAGTGGTTACACCACTCGGCGCCGCCGCGGTCGCCGTAGTGCGTACAGCCCATCCCCTCGATGCGCTCCTGAAAACTGGGGCACTCGTCCGCGAGTGGACAGTCGGGCATGACGAGGACTACCGCTGGCGCCAAGTAAACGCTTGCGCTCTGGACGCCAGCGCCGCTGCCCCGCAGAACCCGCCGCCCGACCGCGCTCCGGCCGACGGCGGCCCACGTACTCGCGACGCTGTCGGACCGCGACGCAGTCTCCCGCTCAGTCTTCGAACCGGACGTCCTCGCCCGCCCCGTCGATGTCGATCCCAAGCGTGTTCGCCGTCTCCACCACGTCGATCCCGTCCGTCTCGCAGACCGCGCCGACCCGCTCCTGATCGACTGTCACACGAAGCGTCCGGAACTCCAGTTCCGCCTCGACGGTGCCGCCGAGTTCCTCGACCGCTGTCGCTACGTCGTCGACAGGCACCTCGTCTGCGACCTCCAGCAGGAGCGACACCGGTTCGCCCTCGATGGGATCGTCACGGATCGTCCGAACCGCCGGCGAGACGTACATGCTGTCACGGTTGCGCCGCCACCGATGAAACGCTGACGCTCGCGAACGAGTCTGCTCGCGATGCCGTGAACGACCGTCGGACGCACCGACCGCAATCACTTTCAGCCGCGGACGGAACAGTCCCGTCTATGACAGGAGCGGGCGGCGAACCGACTCGACGCGCGTGGCTCCGAGCGGCGCTCTCCGTCGGGGTGACCGCGGGCCTGGCGGGGTGCCCGGCGTTCGGTGCCGACGGCGACGACGACCCGTCGTCGGACACACCCGCCGGGACGCCGTCGGAGCCCGCCACGGCGACGGAGACGCCGACTCCCACGGCCTCACCGACGCCCACCCCCACGCCGACGCGGGAGCCGCTCGTCCGCCTCTCGGGCGAGTTCACCGCCTACCGCGGCGATGCACACCGGCGAGCGTCCGCCCCCGACCGGACCGGCCCATCCGACGACCCCGATATCGCGTACAGCCGCGAACTGCCCGGTCCGGTCGTCCAGCCGGTCGGCTCGGACTCGCGGCTCCTGCTCGCGGGCCGGGACTGGCTCGCCGCGTTCGACCCGAAACGGGGAGTGCGGAAGTGGAATCGCTCTCTCGACGCCACGGTCCAGCGACCGCCGGTCGTCGCCGACGGGACCGCCGTCCTCGCGACCGACACGGGACTGCTAGCGGCCGAGCCGGACGGCACCGTCGCCTGGCGTGGGACGTCGACCGGCGTCGCCGCGTTCGCGCCGACGCGAGTCGGCGACCGGTTCTGCGTCGTCGGCGACCGCGGGCTGGCGCTCTACACCGACAGCGGGCGGGAACGCTGGAGCGTCCCGCTCGGCGAGCGTGCGCTCGCGACGCCCGCGGCGACGACGGAGACCGTCTACGTCCCCGTGCCGCGAGGCGCCGACGAATCGGCCGTATTCGCGCTGACCGCCAGCGGCGGCGCGACAGACTGGCGGACGGCCGTCGACGCACAGGCGGACATCCCACCGGTGTACGCCGATAGCTCCCTCTACGTCGGCCGGACCTTCGGCGGCGTCACGGCGCTCGACGCCGAGACGGGCGACGAACGGTGGTCGACCGACACGCCCGTCGACTACCCGCTCGCCGTCACCGACAACTGCGTTCTCGCCGCGACCGACGAGGGCGTCGCCGCAGTCACGACCGACGGCGGAGACCAGGCGTGGTCGACGACCGTCGACGGCCGTGCCGTGACGGGACCAGTCGCCGACGGCGACGCGGTCTACGTCGGAACCGAAACCGACGACGGCGGCGGCGCGCTCCGTGCGCTCGACCGCGCCGACGGGAGCGAGCGCTGGACCGTCGACCTGGACGCACCGCCGACCGCGGCACCCGTCCTCTTTGACGACGCCGTTGTCGTCGCCACCGGCGGCGACGAGCGAGGCCGACTCGTCACGGTCGCCGCCTGAAAACTCTTCGCGCGTTTCTCGGTGACCGAAGTCGCGGGACTCTTCGGGTCGGCCCCGCTACGGGAACCCATGCGCGACACTAACCGGCAGTTCCGCCTCGCGAAGCGCCCCGAGGGGAAACCGGACCACGACACGTTCGACCTCGTCGAGACGGATGTCCCCGAACCCGGGGGCGAGGTGCTCGTCCGGACGCGGTACCTCTCTGTCGACCCGTACATGCGCGACCGGATGAGCGCCGGCGAGTCCTACGCCGACCCGTGGGCGGTCGGTGACCCGCTCCGCGCCGGTGCCGTCGGCGAAGTCGTCGAGTCCAACGGCGCCGAGTTCGAGCCCGGTGATATCGTCGTCGGAAACCTCCAGTGGGCCGACTACACCACCGCGCCGGGGGCAGAACTCACCGAGGTCGACCCGGAGCTGGCACCGATCTCGACGTCGCTGGGTGTCCTCGGCATGCCCGGCCGGACCGCCTACTTCGGGACGACCGAAGTCGCCGAGCCCGGCGCCGGCGACACGTTCGTCGTGACCGGTGCCGCCGGTGCCGTCGGCTCTATCGCCGGCCAGATCGCGAAGCTCTCGGGCGCCCGCGTGGTCGGCTTCGCCGGCTCCGACGAGAAAGTCGAGTACCTCGAAAACGAACTCGGCTTCGACGCCGCGATCGACTACGAGGCGACCGACAGCTACCCCGGGGCGCTGGACGAGGCCGCGCCCGAGGGCGTCGACGCCTACTTCGACAATGTCGGCGGCCCGATCACCGACGCCGTCTTCACCAAGCTGAACGTCGACGCCCGCGTCGCCGTCTGCGGCCAGATCTCCCTCTACAACGCCACCGAACGACCGACGGGACCACGCAAGCTCCCTGGACTCGTCAGCACTCGCGCCACGGTCGAAGGGTTCCTCGTCCGCGACTTCTCGCCCCGGTACGGCGAGGCGACGAAGCAACTCGGCCAGTGGGTCGCCAGCGGCGACCTCCAGTACCGCGAGACCGTCACCGGCGGGCTGGAGAACGCCCCCGACGCCTTCCTCGGCCTCTTCGAGGGCAAGAACATCGGGAAACAGCTCGTGAAAGTCAGCGACGCCGACGAGTAACGCGGCGCGACTAATGCAGTCACGTCGGTAGCTCATACTGTCGGGTCGTGTTTAGTTAAGAGACTTCTGACGGATGCAACGGTGACAAGCACTGAAAGCCCCGGCCGTCTCGACTCGGGGGCTTCGCTGTCG
>PXSD01000132.1 GCA_003023165.1 Halobacteriales archaeon QS_9_67_15
GACATCCGGAGCGAGCCGGCGAAGATAACGACCGACGCGCCCGTGATGACCAGCGGGATCTCGTAGGCGAGGTTCTGTGCGACCGCGCGCAGGCCGCCGAGAAACGAGAACTTGTTGTTCGACGCGTAGCCGGCCATCAGCAGGCCCAGCGACGCGATCGACGCGACCGCAAAGACGTACGCCAGCCCGGTCTCGGGGTCCGCCAGCTGCAGGCCGTGTCCGAACGGGATGACGGCAAACCCGAGCAGCGCCGAACTCGCGATGATGAGCGGTGCGAGGTCCCACGCCGGCCGGTCGACCGCTTCGGGAACGATGAGTTCCTTCGAGAGCAGTCGTACCGCGTCGGCAGGGATGATCAGCAGGCCGTAGGGACCGTGCCTGTTGACTGCGATGCGGTCCGTGAACGCGGCAGTGATCTTCCGCTTGCCCCAGATTCCCAGAACCGCTGTCATCGTCAGCAGGACCGTCGCGATCACGCCCGCGGCGACGACCGCAGTGACCGCGATGACCCACGGCTCGCTGATGTCGAGTCCGAGCAGGTCGGCGATTATTTCCGGGAACGGCGTCTCCGACTGGAGCGGCAGCATCACCGGTCTACCTCCCCGAGGACGATGTCGAGGCTACCGAGCGAGGCGATCATGTCGGGGATGAACTCGCCCTCCGTCATCACCGGCAGCGTCTGGAGGTTCGAGAAGCAGGGGCTTCGGATCTTGAACCGAGCCGGCTTGTCCGTCCCGTCCGAGCGGATGTAGATGCCGAGTTCGCCCTTGGCGGCCTCGACCGCGCGGTAGACCTCCGTGTCGGGGTCCGGGCGGAGCGTGCGGGGCACGTTCGCCTGGATCTCCCGCTCGTCTTCCGGCCAGTCCTCGAGCAGGTCGATACACTGCTCGATGATGCGGGCCGACTCCTCGACCTCGCGCAGCCGACAGAGGACACGCGCGTAGTTGTCGCAGCCGTCCTCCGTGATGACGTCCCAGTCGAGTTCGTCGTAGTAGCCGTAGGAGTCGTCGCGTCGGAGGTCGTAGTCGACGCCCGAGCCGCGTGCGACCGGGCCCGTGGCACCGTACTGTTTGGCGTCCTCCGGCGGGAGGATGCCCGTATCCACACACCGCATCTGGAAGATCTCGTTCGAGGTGATGAGGTTGTGGTACTCCTTGAGCTTCTCCGGCATGTCGTCGAGGAAGTCCCGCGTCTTCTCGAAGAACTCCTCGCGCGGCTCCGGGAGGTCCCACGCGACGCCGCCGAGGCGCAGGTAGTTGAACATCAGCCGCTGACCCGTCAGGTCTTCGAGCAGGTCCTGGACGACTTCGCGGTCGCGGAAGGCGTACTGGAAGATGGCGGTGAAGTCGCCGAAGACGTCCAGCGCGAACGTGCCGGCCGCGAGCATGTGCGCCGCGATGCGGGACATCTCAGCGGCCATCGTCCGGATGACCTGTGCGTACTCGGGCACCTCGATGTCCGCGAGGTCCTCGGCGGCGCGGGCGTACGCCCACTCGTTGAGGATGCCGGCCGAGACGTAGTCCCACCGGTCGGGGTAGGGCATGATCTGGTGGCGGTAGGTGCCCTGCTGGCACATCTGCTCCTCGCAGCGGTGGAGATAGCCGATGTCGGGGTCGACGTCGGCGATCTGTTCGCCGTCGAGCACCGTCTCGACGTGGAGCACGCCGTGGGTCGCCGGGTGGTGCGGGCCGATGTTGACGTACATGGTGTCCGCGTCGTCGCTCCCCGCGCGGTGGTCGTCCTGCAGCGGGTTCGCGTGCTCGCGGAGAGTGACGATCTGCGGCTCCTCGCCGCTGAAGTCCTGCGAGAGCGGGTGGCCCTGCCAGGTCTTCGGGAGGAGGATACGTCGCGGGTCGGGGTGGCCCTCGTACTCGATGCCGACGAGGTCGAACGCTTCCCGCTCGTGCCAGTCTGCGGTCCGGTACACCGGCTCCGCGGTCTGGCTGACGGGGTCCTCTTTCGGCGCGGGGACGACGACCGAGACCTCCTGGGTCGGGTCGTCGTACTTGCGGAGGTGGTAGATAGACTCGTAGCGGTCGTCGTAGTCCTGTGCGGTCACGCACGCGCAGTGGTCGAAGCCGGCCTCGTCGCGCAGGGTGAACAGCGCGTCCTGCACCTCGTCCGGCCGGACGACGAACCCCTCGGCGTTGACGTGACTCTCGCGGTCGATGACCGTGTCGCCGAGTAGCTCTGCGAGCGCGTCGTAGTCGACGCCCTCCTCGGTGACGCCGACGTCCGTCGTCGCGAGCGGGTCGTCCGGTTCTTCCAGGCTCATGGCGAGTTACTCCAGTTGTACCGCATGACGAGGTCCTCCTCGTCGATCTGGTCGGCGAGCTTGTCCACGAGCTCGTCCTGTTCGAGGTCGCCGAACTGCTCCATCTCGTAGGGCTTGATCGTCACCGGCGCGGATTCCCCGTTGGCGATCCGCTCTTGGAGCTTGGCGACGCCGTAAATCAGGGCTTCGGGGCGAGGCGGACAGCCCGGGACGTGGATGTCGACCGGGATGACCTCCTCGGCGCCCTTGACGACGTTGTACCCCTCCTGGAACGGGCCGCCCGAGATGGTGCACGAACCCATGGAGACGACGAACTTGGGCTCGGGCATCTGGTCGTAGACGCGCTTCATCCGCGGGGCGAACTTGGAGACGATGGTCCCCGGGACGATGATCACGTCGGCCTGTCGGGGCGACGCGCGCGGCACGCCCGCACCGAACCGGTCCAGGTCGTGCTTGATCGCGTAGGTGTGGATCATCTCGATGCTGCAACAGGCGATACCGAACTGCAGCATGAACATCGACGACCCCCGCACCCAGTTCATGAACTGGTCGAACTTCGTGAGAATGAACGGGGTCGAGCCGAACGCCTCCCGCAGCGTCGAGTTGAACCGACTGTCGACGCCCTCACCCAACCGCGCGTCCTGGGTGGTTTCGATCTCCGCTCCGTGCTTGGTCGTGTCTGTGTTGTCGCTGCTCATGATTACTGTTCGACCCGCTGTGCTTGTGCGCGCGGACTGCGGATCCACTTGACCGCGCCGTTGCGCCACGCCCAGCCGAGTCCGATGACGAGGACGCCGATGAACACGAGCATCGGGACCAGCGCCTCGGCGAGCCCGACGCTCGCGACCGCGTCCTGGTAGATGACCGTCCACGGGAAGATCAGGACGGTCTCGATGTCGAAGACGACGAACAGCAGCGCAACCATGTAGTACTGAATGTTGAACTTGATGCGCGTGTCGCCAGTCGGGACCTCGCCGCTCTCGTAGACGGCGCGTTTCCCCTGTTCCGGCACACTCGGCCGCAACAGCGCTGAGGCCGCCATCATACTCATCGGTATGGCCAGCGCCACCAGCCCGAGCGCCCCGATGGCTATCCATGGGTTACTCATGACTCTCTATCGTTCGACGGTTCGGGGTGATGCCATATAAGGGTTGATTGTTGGCCTCGGCCGCTGTCGCCCCTCGATTTCCGGAAACGCGTTCGGCCGTCGCTCCGCCTCCAACCACCAGTCGGCAGACCGACACGTTCATTGCTCATCCGATCTCCTCCTTGGGTCCAGAGACCTTTATGTCGCCCGACGACCCCTTC
>PXSD01000133.1:0-5703 GCA_003023165.1 Halobacteriales archaeon QS_9_67_15
GCGTTCGAGAAGACGAAGCTGTCGCGGAAGTCCGCGGCCGTGTTGTGCGTGTGGAAGACGACGGGGATCCCGCGGCGGCGAGCGCGCTTGGCGTAGTAGACCGAACGGGGGCCAGCGTTGTTCAGGTGGAGGAGGTCGACGTCGAGCGAGGGGTCGGTCGTGTAGTCGATGCCGCGTCGGTCGAAGACCGTCCGCTGGTTATTGACCGACTGGGCGAACCCGCCGGTGACGACGCCCTCACCCTCGAAGTAGTGACTGACTCGCATGTATGAGAGAGCCGGGGGCCGCTACTGCTCGATGATGCTCTCTTCGACGGCTTCGCCGAAGTGGCGGGCCTCGTCGCCGTAGTAGACGAGCAGGTCGTCGCCCGCTTCGAGGTCCGTGACGGCCTTGCGGCCCTCGGACGTGGCGACCTTGATCGTCTCGGCGTTCTGGAGTAGCGTCTCGATGCGGTCGACGCCGTCGTCGGTCCCGACCTCGGCGCTGACGCGGAACATCGGTCGCTTCTCGATCTTGACGCGCCCGACGATGGCCTCGCGGGTGTGGCCGTCGGTGTTGACGACCTGCACTTGGTCGCCGCTGCGGAGTTCCGAGAGGTACTTCGTCCCACCGTCGGGCGTGCGGACGTAGGCGTGGACGGCGCCGGCGTTTACCCGGAACGGCCGCGAGGCGACGTAGGGCGACTCAGCCGTCTCGGCGTGGACGAAGAAGAGTCCGCGACTCATGGAGCCGACGAGCATCCCCTCGTCGTGTTCCATGAGGTTGCCCGTATCGATGCAGACGCGGTCCGCCGAGCCCGTCTGTTCGATCTCCTGGACCTCGGCGTGGGTCAGCTCGACCTGTTCGCGACCCATCTCGTCGCGGACCTCGACCGTCTTGCGGATCTCGTCGGGGTCGTCCGAGTCCAGCAGGACGGAGTCGGCACCGATCTCGAGCGTCTCGTAGGCGGTGCGGGCCTCGTCGGCGGTCGTGACGCCCGCGACGAGGTCGGTTTCGTCGCCGATGCGGGCGATGAGGTTCTCCAGGGGGATGATCTGCCAGTCCTCGCCGACGACGATGGTGTAGTCGGCCGCCGTTGCGACCGCCTCGGCGAACTCCTCGTAGCGTTCGTCGAGGATGCGGACGTAGCCCGCGCTGGCCTTGCCGTCCTGCCGGAGCACCGAGAGGTCCGCGGACCCGGAGAAGTCGCCGGGGATGTCCATCGACCCGTCGCCCTCGCCGTCCTTGCCGACCACCGTGATATCGGGTTCGGCCTTCTCGTCGCCCTCGGCGTCCATGACGTGCACGTCGCTGCTGGTGAACGCCGCGACGTTCACGGCGCCCAGGTCGCGGACGCGGCTCACGTCCGCTTCGTCTACGAGTACCCGGTCGATGCCGGCTTCGAGTCCGGCGGTGATCCGCCGTTTGCGGTCCTCCCAGTCGCCGACCTCGTCGTCGGCCTTCAGCCACACTTGCCGTGTCATTGTACCCACGGTCGCCCCGGTCTGATTTGAACGTGGCGGAAGCGGCCCTTTCAGCTATCGCCCCTGACACTCGAGCAGGTCCCCGTCGCGCGGGTCGGTGTCTTTATCGGTCCGTCGGACGACCCGCTCGTCGACGTAGTACGTCGCGGTCCACCAGTAGTCGCCGTGGAAATTGTCCGCCGTCACGTCGAGTTCGACCACGGTCCCGTCGACGTCGACGGACAGCGAGTCGCTGTCGCCCGGGCCCGAGAGGGCGAAGTCGTCCGAGAGCGACTCGAACAGGTCGAGATACCGGTTGACCGCCTCCGCGTCCTGTCTGTCGACGTGGACCTCCGCCTCGCCCGTGTCGACGGCCTCCGTGAACAGTTCGGTAAGCCGTTCGTCGTCGATCTCGTCCGTGGAGACCACGTCTGCCCCCTCCGGAGCGTCGGTTGTCTGCGCGCCCAGGAATAGTCCCGGCCTGTAGACGCCGCCGCTCCCGGAGTAGGTGAGTACCCACCCGTCGTCGGCGCGCCGGGGGCCTTCGCTCACGCTCCCGCTCAGGCCGTACTCGTCGAGTGGCGTTTCGGGTTCGTACGCCACAACGACCTCCCGATGGTACTCGTGTTCGTACGCCTCGACGAACGACTCGACGGTCTTCGCGTCGAGATCCGTCGGCCACTCTACGTCGAGGTCCTGCGTGGTCGGACAGTCGTCGGGCAGGGCCCTCGGGTCGGCTGTTCCGTCGCCGGTGGCCGTCGTATCGGTCCCCTCGGGGATCCCGTCGGAGGGGTACGGCGTCTCCGTCTCGGTCGGCGTCCCGTCGTCGGTTTCGGCCGGCTCGGACCGGTTCGTACAGCCGGCCAGCGATACCGTCCCGGCACCGAGGAGGGTCAGGAGCGTCCGTCGGTTCATACGACTCGATTATCTCCCACCGAAAAGTGCTTCGTGGAGCATCAAACCGCTCTTTGTGACACCGTCGGTGTCCCCGGAGCCGCTGGTCGCCCCAGCAGACCCGGCAGATACCACCGTCGATAACTCGTGCGAGCGGTCGCCAACCGATCACTTACCCGTGTGGCGACCCCGTATTGCACACAGATGTCGTCAGGAGAGCGCGAGGAGCTTGAGTCGGTCGAGGACGACTGGTCGGCGATCCCCTGCGAAGCCTGCCGGTCGGCACTCGAATCCGAGAACACCCGGAGCGTATCGTTTCTCCTCCTCGACGAACTCACGATCCCGGTCCTCGGCTGTGAGGACCACCTCGCGGAGTTCACCGAGGTCTGTGGGTTCACGACGAACGACACCGCCGACCTCCTCGGTCACCACCCCGCCGGCGGTGTGCAGTGTCCGGGCTGTCGCAACGCGCGATACGACGCGAGCCACCCCATGATAGCGGTCCACGATGGGGCCGTGGTCGTCACCGCTTGTCCCGACCACCAGTCGGAGATACTCCAGCGATTCCGGACGGGGCTGGAGACGCGACAGCAGCTGACGGCCGACCTGGGCACCTCGAACTCACCGCTCTGACGGCGGAGCCAGCCGACTCAGCGGCGCGTTAACACGCCTAACTCGGTGATATCGCACGTTTCGGTATCGTCGCCCTCGTCGGTGGGATAGTAGTGGACGTGGTCTTCGTCGGTCAACTGACTGTGGTCCTTATAAAGGTGGCACTCGACGCAGTACGGTCGGGCCTCGGCGACGGCCTCACGACGCACGTCTCTCGCCGGTTCGACGTCGATGGACGCCGAATACGCCCGCGCCTCGCTCCGTGAGGCGTCCACGTCGCTCCGGTAGAGCGTCAGTTCGACCGTGTAGGGACTATCTGTCTGATTGAACGGGCGGAAACCGAGCGTCGACGACTCGGACGACAGCGCCGAACACTCGGTTAGTCCGGAGCAAGCGGCGACTGTTCCCAGGAGGACCCGACGGCGTTGCATACTGTCGTGTCCGAGGGCGTCATCAAATGCCCTCCTGTTGCCAGTGTCGCGGTCGACTGTCGACACGGAGCGTCCGCCGAGTGAGCGGAGCGAACGAGGCGGTTCTACCGAGCGCGCCAGTGGCGAAAAGGGTTTCATCGCTTACGGAGCGATCGCGCCGAAGCATCCGCGCGCGTTCAGCGCGCGGTTCCCCGCCGAGTTCGCCAGTCGTGTAGCCCGCCGCGTCGCTGGCGAGATAGCAGACCGCAGGGGCGACATCGTCGGGGACGCCGGCGCGACCCATCGGGATGTCCTTGAGGAAGCCCTCGTCATCGCCGCCGACGGCCGCCTGCTTGGCCTCCTCGGTCCAGCCGTCGAGGAACTCCGTGGCTATCTGCCCGGGTGCGACGGCGTTGACGCGGACCCCCGTCTCTGCGAGGTCGAGGGCGGCACCGCGGGTAACCATCCGGACCGCGCCCTTGGTCGCGTCGTAGCCGACCTGACCGTACTGGGCCACTGATGAGCTGATCGAGGCGGTGTTGACGATGGCACCGGGGTCGTCGCGGTCGAGCATGTCGCGGGCGGCGACCTGCGTGCCGACGAAGACGCCGCGGACGTTGACGCCGAGCATGGCGTCGAGGCCGTCGACGTCGAGGTCGGTGATCGAGCCGCCGCGAAAGAGACCGGCGTTGTTGACCATCACGTCGACGCCGCCGTGCTCGCGGGCCGCCTCGACGACGCTCTCGACCTCGCGCCGGTCGGACACGTCGGTCTCGACGTACTCGGCGGTGCCGCCGGCCTCGGCGATGGCCTCGTTGGTCGGCGTCTCGGCATCCAGATCCTTGGGGTCGCGGCGCACGTCGGCGACGACCACGGTCGCGCCAGCGTCGGCGAATTCGAGAGCGGTCGCGCGGCCGATGCCGGAACTCCCGCCGGTGACGATCACGACCTCGTCGCTGAAGTCGAAGTTCGCAGCTCCCATGCTCAATGCGTCGACCGAGATAGACAAAACTGCATCGGCGACGCGAGCGACTCCGAGAGAACGGCGTGTTCGAAGACGGGCAGACTCCTCAGGCTTCGACGGGGAGGCCGGCGGCGTCGGCGGCCGCTTCGGCGGAGGCGTCGTCGTGAAGGACGGTGGCGACGGCTTGAGTGATCGCCTCGGGGTCGTCGTGCTGGAAGATAGAGCGACCCATCGAGACGCCGTCCGCGCCCGCGTCGACTGCGCCGCGGACCATCGAGAGCGTCTCGCGGTCGGTGCCCTTCGAGCCGCCGGCGATGACGACCGGGAGCGAGGCGCGAGCGTCGGGATGCCGTAGCGGGCGGCCTCGCTCGTGACCTCGTGGAGCTGGGTGATCTGGTCGGGTTCGTACTCGCTTCCGACGTTGATGTGGAAGGAGACGGCGTCCGCACCGGCGCGGATGGCGTCCTCAACGGTGCCGGTCATGCGCTTGTCCATCTCGTCGGGACCGATGTCGGTCGACCCGTTGAGGTGGACGATGTAGCCAGCGTCGTTCTTGTTCGGGTGGACGCGGTCGGCGACGCCGCGCTGCGTGAGGACCGCGTCCGCGCCGCCGCGCGTGACGGCGTCGACGGTCGATTCGATGTCGACGAGCCCTTTCACTGCACCCAGTGTCAGCCCGTGGTCCATCGGTACGATGAGGTGTCGCCCGGCTGTCCCGATGCGGTCGAGACGGTCGGCTTTCCCTGCAGTCATGTTGTGTGAGGGTGTGGCAAGTACGGTTATTTGTGTTCCGGTTGCGGCCCACGTTGGGGGCGACCGCCGCGGCCGACGGTCCCGGCGAGTCAGTGTTAGTTCTGAGACAGAAGCGCGCGTCGCCAGTCAGTCGGACTGCTCTGGCGCTCGTTGCTTCGCGCCGGCCAGCGCGCCCTCCTTGAGTTCTCGCGCTTTCGACTCCAGGCGCTGGGCGGTCTCCGGGAACGGGTGTTCGCCGTCCGCGCCCGCGGCGATGATGTCGACCAGCGCGGACCCGACGATGGTCCCGTCGGCTCCCGCGGCGACGATGCGCTCGGCGTGCTCGCCGGTCTTGATGCCGAACCCGACCGCCTTCGGCACGTCCCAGTCGGCGACGCGGGCCAGCGACTCCTCGGTTTGGTCCGAGACGTCCTCGCGAGCGCCCGTCACGCCCAGTCGCGCCTGCACGTAGACGTACCCCGACACGTGCTCGCGCATCTGTTCGAGCCGCTCGCCCCTGGTCGTCGGCGCGATGATGAACACGAGGTCGAGGCCGAACTCGTCGCAGGCCTCGCGGAGCGGCCCCGCCTCCTCGGCGGGCAGGTCTACGACGACGAATCCCTCGATGCCGACCTCGGCGGCCCGCCGA
>PXSD01000133.1:5723-12624 GCA_003023165.1 Halobacteriales archaeon QS_9_67_15
TCCGAGGCGCTCCGCGCCTCGCCGGTCTCGTCGGCGTACTGCGCGACGAGGTTGTAGTAGGTCATACAGACCAGCGGCACGTCCACGTCCAGGTCCTCGACGAACTCGAAGTAGCGGTCGGGCGTCATGCCCGCCTCGAGTGACCGGACGACCGCCTCCTGGATGGTCGAGCCCTCCGCGATGGGTTCGGAGAACGGGAGTCCGAGTTCGATCACGTCCGCGCCGCCGCGCTCCAGCGCCTCGACGTACTCCAGCGACTCCTCGTAATTCGGGTCGCCCGCGGCGACGTAGGGGACGAACGCGGGTTCGTCCGCGAAGACGCGTTCGAGGCTCATCGGGGCTCACCCCCGGTGAACCCGATGACGTCGAAGCGCGCGAGGCGCGTTTCGGTAGCCATCAGAGGTCACCTCCGCTCCCCGCGGCCTCACGCAGGACCGACATGTCCGGCGCGACGTCGAGGTCGCGCTTCTCGGTCTCCTCCAGCACCGTCTCCAGGTCCTTGTCGCCGCGGCCGGAGACGTTCACGACGACGAGGTCGCCGAGTTCGTCGTGGTGCTCTTCGAGGTAACCGAACGCGTGGGCGGTCTCCAACGCCGGGATGACGCCCTCGTCCTGCGAGAGCCGGTGGAACGCCTCGAGCGCGCTGTCGTCGTCAACGTTCACTGCGTCGACGCGGCCCTCGTCGACCAGGTGCGCCAGCTCCGGGCCGACGCCGGCGTAGTCCAGGCCCGCCGACACCGAGTGGGACTCCATGATCTGTCCGTTGGAGTCCTGCAGGAGCTTCGTCCGCGCCCCGTGGAGGACGCCCTCCTCGCCGGTCGACAGCGACGCGGAGTTGGGCGCGACGCCCTCCTCTTCGTCGACCTGGAGCGAGGAGCCGCCGGCCTCGACGGCGTACAGGCCCACGCGGTCTCGCGGGCCCTGCCCGCTCGACTGTTCCGCGGAACTCCGTTCCGCGCCATCGTCGTCGACGAAGTGGTGGAAGGTACCCATCGTGTTCGACCCGCCGCCGGCACAGGCCAGCACCGCGTCGGGCAGGCGACCCGCTTTCTCCTGTACCTGCTCACGAGCCTCCTCGCTGATGACTGCCTGGAAGTCGCGGACCATCCGCGGGAACGGGGCCGGACCGACCACACTGCCGATAACGTAGTGGGTGTTCTCGACGGTGGTCGCCCAGTCGCGCATCGTCTCGGAGATGGCCTCCTTGAGCGTGCCGCGACCCGTCGTGACCGGCGTGATCTCCGCGCCGTTGATCTTCATCCGGAAGACGTTGGGCCGCTGGCGGCGGATGTCGGTCTTCCCCATGTAGATCTCACAGGGCATGTCGAGGTGGGCCGCGGCCATCGCCGTCGCCGTGCCGTGCTGGCCGGCACCGGTCTCGGCGATGATCCGTTCCTTGCCCATGTACTTCGCCAGCAGAACCTGCCCGAGCGCATTATTGAGCTTGTGTGCCCCGCCGTGGAGCAGGTCCTCGCGCTTGAGGTACACCTCGGTGTCGTAGCGCTCTGACAGCGACTCGGCGTGCTGGAGCGGGAGCGGCCGCCCGCCGAAGTCCGCCAGTCGCCGCCGGAACTCGTCCGTGAATCCGTCTTCGTTCTCGATGACGTATCGCTCGTAGGCGTCCGTGAGTTCCTCGATGGCCGGCATCAACGACTCCGGTACGAACTGTCCGCCGTACTCGCCGAACTTCGCGTCGTCTGTACTCATTGGTGTGTCTCCGTCATTCGTCGGTTCCCTGTGTCGCCGCGCCTGCCGTCGTCCCGTCTCCCGTCGCCTCGTCTCCCGTCGCGTCCGTCGCATCCGCCGTCACGAACCGCCGCGTGTTCTCGGTCACGCCCACATCGTCGGACTCGTCCGACGAGCCTCCGGCCGCGTCACTCCCGGAGGCGTCCATGATCGCCGAGCCGATCAGGAGCGCGTCCGCGCCCGCTTCCCGCATCCGCACCGCGTCGTTCGTCGTCGCTATGCCGCTCTCCGCAATGAGGGTGACGTTTTCCGGCACTTCGGGTGCCACGTCCTCGAACGTTCCCAGGTCGACCGCCAGTTCGGCGAGGTCGCGGTTGTTCACCCCGACGACCTCCGCGCCCGCCGCCACCGCGCGCTCGACCTCCTCGGCGGTGTGCGTCTCGACGAGCACCTGGAACCCCCGGTCCCGCGCCGCGTCGACCAGACCCCCGAGGTCGTCGGTCCCGTCCTCGTCGAGGAAGCGGACGATCAGCAGGACCACGTCCGCCTCGACGGCGTCGAGCTGGTCCTCGCTGACGATGAAGTCCTTGCGGAGGACCGGGACATCCACCGCCGTACGGATGCGTTCGAGCGCGTCGGTCGACCCGCCGAAGTGGTCGGGTTCGGTCAGCACCGACAGCGCGGCCGCCCCGCCCTCGACCATCGCCTCCGCGAGCGCGACGGGATCCTCCGACCGCTCGCCCTCGGTCGTCGGGCTCGTCGGTTTCACCTCCGCGATCACCGGGGTCCGCCCGTCCGCCTCGGCGCGCTCGAAGGCCACCGGGAGCGACTGCGCGTCGACCGCGACGCGGTCCCCGCCGCCCGACCGTTTACGGGCCGCGTCGAGTATCGCTCGCACCTCTGGCGCAATTGCTTCGTCAGTACTCATTACTGTCCGCTAACGGACAGAGTTGTACATAAGGGTTGCGTCACGGAGAGGGCGCTATTATTGGATGGGACGAGGGGATAGTGCGGTGGCGCGCGCTGTCGCGCGTTTTCATGCGCGCGACGTAGCCGTGCGAGGGATGAGAAGCACAGGAGCCTGCGACGAGCATCGCGATCGGCTGGGGAGGTTCGTGGCTGCCTGCGGTGCTGGGCGGTAGTGCTGTTCTCGGTAGGATGAAAGGGCGAGGCGCGCGTGGCGGCTCCGCCGCCACGGACTGTGGCGGTCGGCAAAGGCGCCTCGGAGACGAGCGGCGAAGCCGCGAGGAAGCGACCCGTGAGCGAGCGGGACGAGGGCTTTCTGTGGTTGCTGTCCTCCGCGGTCGATCCGGCTCAAAGCGAGCGGTTTGGGGGTTTCATCACCTACTCATGTCTGGTGCCGACCCAACTGTTAGCGAGCCCGTCGCGGGCTCTCGTCACCTCTCCACGTCTCCGATCGTGTTCACGTGTGATCCCGGGCACCGCACACGTTCGGAGCCGAACCCTGAAAAGGGGCGCCGTCGTGGCCATCGGTATGAATCTGCTGTCCGACGAACTCGCCGGGGTCGTGGACCTGTTCGGCGGGCTGACTCGCGAGGAACTCCACCGCGCTCTCGAAGAACTCGCGTTCAAGCGCGGCGACGAACCCGACTCGGACGCCGTCGCCGACGCCGTCGATACGGCCGTCGAGAGCTACCATCTCGTCCCGGTCGAGCGCGACGACGAGACGCTGCTGGTCGCCGGTCCGGTCGCCTTCCCGACGCTCCCGGAGCACGCGGAGGACCTGCCGCACATCATGGACGTCGATGAGCGGGCGGTCGACCGCGAGACGGCGGCCGCGGCCGCTCGCGACCGCCTCGACCGCCAGGCCGTCGAAGTCGCCAAGGCCGAGGACAGCGAGCGCGCCGCCGCCCTCGTCGACGTCTGTTACGACTTGGAGACGTGGGCGGCCGTCGAAACAGACGACCTCCGACAGCGGCTGGACGACGTGTGACCGATTCCTTCGAGGGTATCCCGTCAGTTAAGACGACCCATCCCGTTCGTGGGCGTATGGACCTGTCGCGGGTGCGCGACCGCGACCCCGTGGCGCTGTCGGGGACGGACTCGTGTACCGAGGGCGACGACCGCCTGACCGGCGAGGAGCGTGAGGCCGCAGTCCTGGCGCCGGTCGTCACCCGCGACGGCGCGGACTACGTCCTCTTCACCAAGCGCGCGGAACACCTCACGGACCATCCGGGACAGATGAGCTTCCCCGGCGGCGGTCGCGAACCGGCCGACGAGAGCCTGCTCGCGACCGCGCTCCGGGAGGCGAACGAAGAAGTCGGGCTCCGCCCCGAGGAGGTCGAGGTCGTCGGTCAGCTCGATGACATCAGGACGATCACCGACTACCTCGTTCGGCCGTTCGTCGCGCGCGTCGACGACCGGGAGTACCACCCGGCCGACGCGGAGGTCGCCGAGCTACGAGAGCGAGCGCCGCGACCACCCCCACTACGGCGAGATCCGGCTCCACTTCTTCCACGTCGACGGCTACACCGTCTGGGGCGCCACCGCGAACATGCTCGTCCAGCTGCTGGAGCTAACCACGGACTGGGAGCTCCCGCCCGAACCCGACCAGGCGGTCGACGCCGACGCCGACCTGCCCGGGTGACGGCGACGCTACTGTTCGCTGTCCCGAGACAAATCTTCAAGGGTCGACCGCTCGGAGGGGACGTATGAACGAGGAAGCAGGCATCTTCGCGCGCGAAGCCAGCTATCTCGGCAGGCACGTCCAGTTCGGCGCAGCGCAGGGGCGCGTCCTGTCGCTCACCTTCCCGAACGCGCCCGACGACGAGGCGATGCCGGACCACGAGCTGCTCGACCGGATCGACGGGTACCTCGACGGCACCGAGGACGACTTCGCCGACGTGACCGTCGCGCTCACGGTCTCGACCGACCGACGGAGGATGTTCGAGACCGTTCGCGAGATCCCCTACGGCGAGCAGGTCAGCGTCGCACAGCTACTCCGGATGACGCCCGACGGCGACCCGGACGACGAGGACGACGTGCGTACCGCCCGGACCGCGCTCGCTGACAACCCCGCGCCGCTGCTCATCCCCGACCACCGCGTCCGCAACGGCCCGAGCGGTGCGCCCGCCGCCGTCGAACAGCGACTCCGCTCGGTCGAAGGGCTCTAAGACCATCTTTTTGCCGGCCGGGTGTCCTCGCTCGCTTCCCTCACGGTTCCCTCCGGTCACCGTCTTATTCGCATCGAGGCCTCCCTCTGGTCGGCCTCGCTCCGCTCGCTGCGGGCATCCCTCCGTCAAGAACATGGGTGAAAAAGCCGGACGCTCCCTGCGGTCGCGCCCGGGGAATCGCGCTCATTGCGTTCGCGCGAATGCTCAGGACGGAGGAGATACTTTTCGGTTCAAAAGTACCACAGGCAGAGCATCCGTGACAATTGTTAGCTCGCAACGTTAATCATTGGCGTCCACCCGATCGATAGATGGAATGACTGACGTAGGCAGTGCGTTCGACTGGGATGCGTGTTGGGCAGGGAATATCGCCGGGTATGATAGTTGGTCTTACGAGTTCGGGGCGAAATTAGCAACGACGTTTTCTCAGTTGTTCGACGATATCGGCCCACCAAAGACAGTTGCGTCTGTCGGCTGTGGCCCCGCGACGACGCTCCTGAATCTGGCTGAAGATTACCCTGAACACCACTTCTACGGGTACGATATTTCTCCCCAAGCTATCGAACAGGCACGAAAGCGGCGGGACGACCGTGGAATCGAGAACGTCATCTTCACTGTAGACCGTCTGCCTCGTCTTTCAACCGATAGGACATTTCAGTTCGTATATAGCATCGCAACCCTCCATTACGTGGCCGAGAGCGAGATGGCTGTGAGAAGCCTCTGGCAGTGCGTCGAACCCGAGGGACACCTCGCCGTGAACTACCCGACCCCGTTCCATCAAAAGGAAATGATGCCGAAGCTCGTCGAAAACTGGGACGAGGTTGGATTCGAGAGCAAGAGCCAACAGTGGGTCCGCAACCGATTTCGGCTCATCCTGAACGGGGAGAATATCCTCACAGAAGAACGGATTGGAGCATTGTTGGAGCGACCCCCTCGTGACATCCGAACGTTCGATGCGGAGATGCCGAGCGAAATCGGTGAGAAGTTCCGTGTCACCATTCTTCGAAAATGACGAAGGCGCTTCTGATTCGTTCGGTTAGCACGCTCACTCTATCCGACGGTTCGCTCCCTGGCGGCGTGAAACAAACCGTTGGCAACGATTGGGGGTTTCTTCCGGTCGTGAAACTACTGACAGCAATTTATTATCTGTTAGCTTGGTCTAAGGTAACGATGAGCGATGGACGGTCAATGAACCAGCTGATTCGACAAGTTGATTCCTGTGAGCTCTTGGGACCCGTCTGAAAAAAAGAAAGCGGATTCCAGTCATGATCCTGGAGTGAAAGGTAAAGATGTGCAAGAAGGACGTGATCTCTCGGACGACCTGTTTGATTTCAACAAAATTGACTGTATCATGATCGGAGTGTTTCTGAGCATCCCTGCCGGATTTTTAACGGTACTTCTTCTCTGGGAATTCTTCCCGCAGTTTCAGAATACGGCAGGTAATATTGTCCGAGACGTTATTGAACTTTTCCGTCTTGTTTACTCTTCTGTGGAGTCAATCTAGGTAAAGTAGTGATCACATCAGCATCCGCCGAGCGACCGTTGGGAGCGAAGCGGTTCATCGCCGGAGCGGGGTGAAACCCCGCGGAGGCGGCTTTTTGGCCGAGCTTTTTCCAAGGAGTGGTGCCCACAGCGAACGCAGTGAGCGAGGACACCCGACGCAGAAAAAGGTCGTTGGGCACGGTCTATTTAGCGGACAGTTCGCGGCCCGGCGGCGTGAAACGAACCGCTGGTGACGGTTTGATGACACGCTGGGTACCATGGAAAGAGGGACGCGATATCGGAACAGCGAGCGGACGCGGTCGCAATCCGGGTCCGGTCGACAGCGTCGCTACGACCAGACCGGGTCGGGCAGTCCCAGACCCTCGTGGACGAGAAACTCCAGAGCGTTGACGAGGTAGTGCGCGACGACGACGACTAGCAGACTGTCGGTCAGGATGAAGCCCGCCGCGAGGGCGAGCCCTAGTGCACCCGTGACGGCGACGCCGACTCGGCCCTGAGCGCCGTGACCGAGCGCGAACGCGACCGAAGAGACGACCGCCAGCGCCCACGGCGACACGCCGAACGCAGCCCCGGGCGCGCCG
>PXSD01000134.1 GCA_003023165.1 Halobacteriales archaeon QS_9_67_15
CGTCGTGGTCCACCTCGCGGGTCAGGTCGGTCGCGCTGTCGAGCGAGCGGTTGGCGACGTACAGGGATTCGATTCCCGCGTCCGCGAGCGCGTGAGCCACGTGGCAGAACTGCTGTCGAACGTCGAGGAGACCGGGGAGGAAACCGCCGACGAACGAGTCGCGGCAGCGAAGACACTCGCGGACGACATCGCGGACGGAACGTGAGGGATGAGGGGGACACTCGGTGAGGCGTACTCTTCGGATTCGGTCTCCGAGTCGGATTCACGGTCAGGGACTCGTCCCCGTGACCTCGAACAGCCTCTCGAATCCGGTCATCTATGGACGTGTTCGGCGGCCGAATCGGGGCGGTGTAGAAACTACTATAGCCCCAGACCTCTTTTCAGCCGATGTATGAGCGGAACGTACGACCGCGGAGCGGTCGAGGACTTCGGCCGGTGGCGGGAGTTCGAGCCGGGCATGTGGGCGTGGATCTTCCACAAGTTCACCGGATGGGTGCTCGTCGGCTACCTCTTCACGCACATCGCGGTCCTGAGCACGGCGACCGGCGGAGACGTGTTGTACACGAACACGCTCCAGGGACTCGAGGAACTGCTTATCGTCCGTATCCTGGAGGTCGGCCTGCTGTCCGTGGCCGTCTTCCACATCCTCAACGGGGTGCGACTGCTGTTCGTCGACCTCGGGTTCGGGCTCGACAGCCAGGACAAGAGCTTCTACGCGTCGCTCGTCGTGACGGCAGCCATCGTCGTCGCAAGCGTGCCGACGTTCCTCGCGGGGGTGTGAGCGATGGCGGAACACTACTCCTCCTTTCAGCGCGGCGGGGCCAAGTGGCTCTTCCAGCGACTGACGGCGGTGTTCCTGGTCGGCGTCCTCGCCTTCCACTTCTTCCTCCTGCACTTCGTCAACCACGCCGCCGAGGTCACCTTCGCCGGGACCCAGGCGCGCATGAGCCAGGTCGGCTACTTCGCGACGATGTGGCTGTTCCTCGTGACCGCGACCTTCCACGGCGTCAACGGCGTCTACAACGCCCTGATCAATCAGGGACTCACCGGCACCCGGAAGAAAGCAGTCGGGGCCGTTTTGGCGCTGGCGAGCATAGCACTAGTCGTCCAGGGAACGCGCGTGGCGCTCGCAATGACCAACCTACTATGAGTACACAAATCGAGCAAGAGCAAGCCGAGGAGCAGGCAGAGGCCGACGCGGCCGCGGAGACCGAGGAGTCGCCACAGCGGCGTCGACTCTCCGCGAAGAGAGCGCGCGCCGAGGCCCGTGAGCGCGAGGAACAGGCCCGCGAGGAGGTCCGAGAGGCAGAGAACACCGTCGAGATCAAGGTGTTCCGCTACGACCCAGAAGTCGAAGGCAAAGCGGAGCCCCGCTTCGACGAGTTCCACGTCCCCTTCTTCAAGGGGATGACGGTGCTCGACGCGCTCATCTACGCGCGGGACCACTACGACTCCTCGCTGACCTTCCGCCACTCCTGTCGGCAGGCCGTCTGTGGCTCCGACGCGCTGTTCGTCAACGGCCAGCAGCGACTCGGCTGCAAGACCCAGATGGCGGAGCTGGAGGACCCGGTCCGGATCGAGCCGCTCCCCCACCAGGACGTGGTCAAGGACCTCGTCGTGAACATGGAGCACTTCTACGAGCAGATGCACGCGGTCGAGCCGTACTTCCAGCCCGACGAACTGCCCGAGGGCGAGCACGAGGAACAGCGCCAGACGCCCGAGAACCGCGAGACGGTCAAGATGTCCACGCGGTGCATCTGGTGCGGTGCCTGCATGTCATCGTGTAACATCGCGGCCGGCGACAACGAGTACCTCGGCCCCGCGGCGATCAACCAGGCCTACCGGTTCGCGATGGACGAGCGCGAGGGCGAGATCCAGAAGGAGGACCGACTGGAGATCATCGAGCAGGAACACGGCGTCTGGCGCTGTCAGACCCAGTTCTCCTGTACGGAGGTCTGTCCGAAGGACATCCCGCTGACCGAACACATTCAGGAACTGAAGCGCGAAGCAGTGAAGTCGAACCTCAAATTTTGGTAACAATGCACGAACACGACGTACTCGTCGTCGGCGCGGGCGGCGCAGGCTTGCGAGCGGCCATCGAGGCCCACGAGGAAGGCGCTGACGTGGCCATGGTCACGAAGCTCCACCCCGTCCGGTCGCACACCGGCGCGGCGGAGGGCGGTATCAACGCCGCGCTCCACCCGGAGGACTCGTGGGAGCTCCACGCCTACGACACGATGAAGGGCTCGGACTACCTCGCAGACGCGCCCGCAGTCGAGACCTTCGCAAAGGACGCACCGGACGAGGTCATCCAGCTCGAACACTGGGGGATGCCGTTCTCCCGCGAGGAGGACGGCACCGTCTCCCAGCGTCCGTTCGGCGGCCTCTCGCACCCCCGAACCACCTACGCCGGCGCAGAGACCGGCCACCACCTGCTCCACACGATGTACGAGCAGGTCGTCAAGCGCGGCATCACCGTCTACGAGGAGTGGTACGTCCTCGACCTCGCGGTTACCGACCACGACGACGTCGAGGACCGCGAGTGTCACGGCGTCGTCGCCTACGACATCGCGCTGGAGGACATGGAGTTCGTCCAGTTCCACCCCACGACGCTCCCGTCGACGGGCGTCCTCATCTCCGAGGGCGTCCGTGGCGAGGGCGGCATCCTCTACAACGAGGACGAAGAGCGGTTCATGTTCGAGCGCGGCTACGCGAACAACGAGGGCGAACTCGCCTCTCGGGACGTGGTCTCGCGGGCCGAACTGACAGAGGTCAACTCCGGCCGGGGCATCGAGGACGAGTACGTCCACCTCGACATGCGTCACCTCGGCGAGGAGCGCATCCTCGACCGCCTGGAGAACATCCTCCACCTCGCGGAGGACTTCGAGGGCGTCGACGGCCTCGACGAACCGATGCCGGTCAAGCCCGGCCAGCACTACCAGATGGGCGGCGTCGAGTGCGACGAGAACGGTCACACCTGCATCGACGGCCTCTACGCGGCCGGTGAGACGGCCTGTGTCTCCCTGCACGGCTCGAACCGTCTCGGCGGCAACGCGCTCCCCGAACTGCTCGTCTTCGGCGCACGCGCCGGCAAGCACGCCGCGGGCGGCGACATGAAACACGCCGAGATATCGACCGGTCCCGGTGCCGAGAGCGAGGCCGGCGAACTCGACGACGGGATCCGGATCGGTGCCATCGAGAGCGGGAGCGAGGGCGTCGCGGCCGACGGCGCCGCGGTCGACGCACAGACCGTCGTCGAGGCGGAGGTCCAGCGACAGCGCGACCGTGTCGAGCGCCTCCTCGAAGAGGACGGCATCAATCACGCGCACGTCCGCGACGACATCCAGGAGACGATGACTGCGAACGTCAACGTCTTCCGCCGCGAGGAGACCCTCAAGCGGGCCCTCGAGGACATCCACGAGGCCCGCGAGCGCTACCAGCACGTCTCCGCGTCGGACCCCTCGCGCACCTACAACACGGACCTCATCCACACCATCGAGACGCGCAACGTCCTCGACGTCGCCGAGGCCATCGCGGTCGGCGCGCTCGCCCGCAAGGAGTTCCGCGGTGCCCACTGGCGCGAGCAGTACCAGTACCGCGACGACGAGGAGTGGCTCAAACACACGATGCTCGCGTGGAACGACGGCAACCCCCGTCTTTACTACAAGCCCGTCCTCCTCGAAGCCGAGAAGGAGTACGAGCCGAAAGAGCGGTCCTACTAAACCATCTTTTTCGCTCGAGGGTCGCAGAGCGACCCCCGTCTGCTCGCGAGCCGGAGGCCCGCTCGCACGGTCCGAGGGACCGAAGGTCCCTCGCTAAGCCAAAAACATGGGTGAAAAAGGCCGGGACCTCGCTCCGCTCGGTCCCGGAGAACCGGTTCGCGCCTCCGGCGCTCACCGGACGCCTTCTCTACCGCAACACCGTTTCTGACGCTGCCGACCGGAAATATCGACTAAAACGACCACGAACACTGCCTCAGCGGACGTACTCTCGCCTACTCCTCGTCGTCTTCGTCGACGATCCAGTCCTCTCGGACGCGCTTGGTGCCCGAGTCGGTGTCGATGATGAGGACGTCGTAGTCCTCTGTGCCGGTCTTGACGCCGGTGACCGTGCCGCTGTTGGTGCCGTACACCGAGGAGTCCGGCCCCGCGACGTGGAAGGTCACCTCGTCGCCGCGGTCGACCGGCACGTTGCTGAATCCCACCGGTGACCGAGGGACGGACTGACCGGACCCACCGCGGTACAGTGGCTGAGACTGGCCGCCGTCGCCGTCCGCATCGGCCGCGGACGCCGACCCGTCGGCCTCGCCGATTCGCCGACCGAACCCACAGCGCTTCGTCTCCTCCACGACGACCTGCTCGACCGTGAGCGTCGGGTGAGTGCGCTTCCACTCCGTGAGCGCCTCTTCCATCCGGTCGGCCGAGAGGTCGTCGCGAGCACTGACGTCCATCTCGAACGACCGTATCGACCGCTCGCCCGTCCGAGACTCGCAGACGACCCTCGCCTCGAAGACGCCCTCCGACCTGTTTTTCGCCTGTCGCTCGTACTCTAATTCAGTCCCGTCGACAGTTATCGTAGGCATGTCGATAGCACAACTGTTGTAGCATAGGTGAGAAGTTAGTTATATATCTTATTGAACTCATTTGATACGTCAGGGCATCTGGCGGCGAAGCCGGGTCCGTGGTCGCGGCGGGACGGGGCTGAAGACCGCCGAGACCGTCTTCGGCGCCTGCGAGTCGGTACGCAAGCGCGGGCGCGTCGACGTCCCGCTCGAGGGCGAGGACAACGCTCTGGAGGCGCTGGTCGACGCCGGCTACACGGTCGACGTCGGAACGATCCCCGACCACGGGAACGATTTCGACATCCAGTACGTCGAGCCGACACGGCGGCGATACGACGCGACCGACCCCGACCGGATCCTCTCTCACAGCACCGGCGGACTGGTCGCCGTACACCTCGAATCGTCGGCGCCTCGGGTCTACCTGAGTCCGTGGTGGGGGATGGCCGGCGAGTCGGGCCTCCTCCAGCGACTCCTGGTCTCGCTCCCGACCGCGCGACCGGTCATCCCGGTGCCAGACGACCCGGGTGCGCTCGGCGACCTCGCGACGGAGCGCCAGGTCGCAGCGGGACCGGACAACGTCGCACCGGCGTTCCTGCGGACGGTCGCTGACTCGCAGGAGCGCCTTCCCGCCTTCCGCGGGGACAGCGTGGTCTTCTGCTCGCTCGGGGACCGCGTTGTCGGCGTCGACGCCATCGGCGAGCACGCGCCGGCCGAGCGAACCGTCCTCTACGACGGCGGTCACGAGTTGTTCACGTCCAGCTCTCGAGACCGGACTGTCGAATGGGTCCTCGCGACACTGGCAGACGGGCCGGACGCACTGACTGGGCCGGTCCGTGCCGAGCACCCGCCTCAGGAGTGACAGCAGGCCGTCCCGTCCGTCAGAAGAGGACGTACAGCATGAGATAGACGACGACGCCCAGCGTGAAGGAGACCAGCCACAGCGCGGCGGCGATGCGACCGACTTGCGGGTGGCGCGTCTCGCGGAGCGCGGGGACGGGACGCGTCAGCGCGAGCAGGAGCACGTAGATGACCAGCGGCACGCAGACGACGGCGAGGAGGATGTGGACGCCGAGGACTGCGGGATAGACCACGCCCTCGACGACAGGGGGGCCGGAGAAGTCTGTCGGCCCGAGCAGTGCGACGCGGTAGAGATAGGCGGCGAGAAAGAGCGCGAAGAGGCCGGTCGTCGAGAGCATGGCTGCGCGGTGTCTGGCGACGTTTCCGCGGCGGATCGCTCGCCACCCGACGAGGATGGTCCCGATCGCCGTCACGCTGAGGACCGCGTTGACGTGGGGGATCGCGTCGAGGACGACCTCGGGCGCTCGCGGGAGGAGTGCGGTCGGGATCGCCTGCAACGCCGCCGCGAAGACGACTCCGAGCGCGAGAACCGAGAGGACTCCAGTTAGAGCCGGCACGTGGTGCCTGACGTTCATCGTCTGGAACTTGGGACTGGACCGTCAATGCGGTTGCGATTTTTGTCCCACTAAGTAGATTTTAACATACAGTTGAAGTACATCCAAATTTATTAGTAATAAGAAAAAAATTTCATCTATGGACAGGAGGTCATTCTTGTGTCTGTCTGTCTCGCTCATAGTGACACCGTTTTCAGGCTGTAGAGAAAATGTAAATAGAAATTCAGAAGTAACGAGCACAATTTCGAAAGAAGAAGAATGTTTAAACACTTATACAAAAGATGAGCCACGAGAGCCGTACAACAAGTTAAGCTTGTTCAGAGTGCCGAAATATGTTAATGAGTACGATAATTCTGCAGTAATCAAATACCAGGACCTCGATCCAGCTGCTCAACGTGCCGTAGATCAAGCACTGAACTTGGAAGATTCGTATATAGAGTGTATTAGTGACGGATCAAGTGTAATTAAATTATATAAACAAATTGAGGCCAAGTGGGGCCAGAGTAACGAAGCAGCACGAGATCACACTTATATATTTCACGACGACCAATACTATGCTATTCACCTTGTTAAAGAAGGAGACCACGTTTTAATAGATTCTATTCCCTGTACTGAAAACTCATGTCCGAAAACACCAACAGATCCATCAGAATAATAAACTATATCTAATCGATTTGAATTATCATATACAGATATATAAACCAGCTGCGGAAGTCTCTTACGCTGGGAGTTAGTGGAAGGTCCGGCCGACCTCCGTCTCTTCGAGGTCCGATTCGGCCGGTCCGAAGCGTTCCTCGATCTCCTCGTAGCGTTCCTTGACTTCCTCGTCGACGCTGGCCCCGACTTCGTCGAGCGCCTGCTCGAAGTGGTCCATCGTGACCTTCACGTTGCCGACGGAGTTGTCGATGTCCTCGGGGTCGACGCTCTCGATGAACTCCCGGGTCGCGGCCATGGAGGCCTCGCGGGTGACCGCTTCGATGTCGGCGCCGACGTAGCCGTCCATGCGGTCGGCCAGTTCGTCGAGGTCCACGTCGTCGGCGAGCGGCTTGTTCCGCGTGTGAACTCCGAGGATCTTCCGGCGCGCTTCTTCGTCCGGAACGGGCACGTGGATGTGCCTGTCGAGTCGGCCCGGCCGGAGCAGGGCGGAGTCGATGAGGTCCGGTCGGTTCGTCGTCGCGATGACGACGACGTCCTCGAGCTCTTCGAGGCCGTCGAGCTCCGTCAGGAGCTGGGAGACGACGCGTTCACCGACGCCGGAGTCGGTCGACCGTCCGCCGCGTTCGCCGGCGATAGAGTCGATCTCGTCGAAGAAGACGACGGTCGGTGCGTTCGACCGCGCCTTCTCGAACACCTCGCGGACGCCCTTCTCGGACTCGCCCACGAACTTGTTCAGCAGTTCGGGACCCTTGATCGAGATGAAGTTCGACTGGGCCTCGTTAGCGATGGCCTTCGCGAGCAGGGTCTTCCCCGTGCCCGGCGGGCCGTACATGAGGACGCCCTTCGCGGCGTCCATGTCCATGGCCCCGAACACTTCGGGGTAGTCCAGCGGCCACTGGATCGTCTCACGGAGGCGCTCTTTCGTGTCTTCGAGCCCGCCGACCTGGTCCCAGGTCACGTCGGGCACTTCGACGAACACCTCCCGCAGGGCCGAGGGTTCGATGCCCTTCAGCGCCTGCTTGAAGTCGTCCGCCGTGACTTCCAGGTGCTCGAGTACCTCGGCGTCGATCCGGTCGGATTCGAGGTCGAGTTCCGGTCGGATCCGGCGCAGCGCGTTCATCGCCGACTCCTTTGCCAGCGACTCGAGGTCCGCGCCGACGAAGCCGTGCGTGCTCTCGGCGTACTGGTCGAGGTCGATGTCGTCGACCAGCGGCATCCCGCGGGTGTGGACCTGCAGGATCTCCTTGCGGCCATTTTTATCCGGGACGCCGATCTCGATCTCGCGGTCGAAGCGACCGCCGCGGCGCAGGGCGGGGTCGACGGCGTCGACGCGGTTGGTCGCGCCGATGACGATGACCTGCCCGCGCGATTCGAGGCCGTCCATCAGCGAGAGGAGCTGTGCGACGACGCGCCGTTCCACGTCGCCCTGGGTCTCGCCGCGCTTGGGCGCGATGGAGTCGATCTCGTCGATGAAGACGATGGCGGGGGCGTTCTCCTCGGCCTCGTCGAAGACCTCGCGGAGCTGTTCCTCGGACTCCCCGTAGTACTTCGACATGATCTCCGGGCCGGAGATATCGGTGAAGTACGCGTCGATCTCGTTGGCGACCGCCTTCGCCATGAGCGTTTTCCCGGTGCCGGGCGGCCCGTGGAGCAGGACGCCCTTCGGCGGCTCGATGCCGAGCGTCTCGAACAGCTCGGGGTGGCGCATCGGCAGTTCGATCATCTCCCGGACCTGTTCGAGCTCGTCGTCCAGGCCGCCGATGTCCTCGTAGGTGATGTCGGGGGCGCTGCCCGCTTCGGCCGGGCCCGCGCCCCCCTGGATCTGTTCGGCGGGCTGTTCCGCCACGTCGACCTCCGTCGAGTCCGTGACGACCACGGTCCCCGAGGGGTCGGTCTCGGCGACCTTCAGCGGGATCTTCTGGCCGCTCATCGAGGAGAGCGGACCGAGCCCGAAGCTGACGGGCACGGTCTGTCCCTCGGTGATGGCCTGCCCGCTGAGGTTGTTGCGGATCATCGGACCGACGTTGCCCCGAACCCGGAGGTTCTGGGGGAGGGCGACGCTGACCCGGGCCGCCGGGTTCACGTCGGCCGTCTCGACGTCGACGTTGTCGTCGATGCCGACATCGGCCTCCTGTCGGAGCCGGCCGTCGATACGGACGACGCCGCGTCCCTCGTCCTCGGGGTAGCCGGGCCAGACTCGCGCGACTGCGCGGGAGTCGCTGCCCTCGATGACGATGTAATCGCCGTTCTCGAGCCCGAGCTCGGACATCGCCGCGCGGTCGATAGCGGCGAGGCCGCGACCCGCGTCTTTCTGTTTGAGGGGCTTGACAGTGAGTCTCATTCGTCCACCTCGATAGTGAGGACACCGTTACGGATAAACGCACGCGCGTCTCCCGCAAGGTCGAGATCGTACTGCTCGCCCTCGACGACGACGATGACCGCGTCGTCGAGCACGTCGACGGAGGCGTCCCGGCCCGGACCGAGGTCCGCCGCCAAGACCAGGTCGTCGTCGTATTCGTAGCGCCGCAGGCCGACGTCGTCGGCCAGCTGTTGAGTTCCGGTCATACTAACTCAGAGTTAGCGAGATATATATTTAAACCTTTCGTCTACCATTTAAGACAATATCCCATTCAGAGAAAGAAGACTGTTTGCGGTTCACACCGCCGTCGGTCCGAGATGCGGGCGCGTCGCACGGGTCCCGCGATGCTCGGGGCACTCATACGGATTATTGTAGATTATTTCCGGATTGCGCCGACCCCGACGCGTAGCCGGGACCGTGCAGTCGACCGAACACGACGGTCGCACGATTCGCTATCGGGAGACGCAACCGGACGCCGGCGGACCGACGGTCCTCTACGTCCACGGGAGCGGCGCGACCCACCGCGTGTGGGCCGTCCAGTACGGTCCCGACGGGCCCGCCTATCCGGCAGTCGCACTCGACCTGAGCGGCCACGGTGCCTCCGACGATGTCGGGACCGAGCCCGGTCCGAAGACGCTGTCCGCGTACGCACAGGACGTGACTGCCGTCGCTCGCGCCACCGACGCCGAGGTCCTGGTCGGGAACTCCCTCGGCGGGGCCGTCGTCCAGCAGGTCGTCCTGGAGACCGACCTCGACCCGTCGGGGCTGGTTCTCGCGGGAAGCGGCGCAAAGCTCACGGTTCTCGAAGACCTGCGCGAGCGGTTGACCGACGACTTCGACCGCGCCGTGGACTTCCTTCACGACGACGACCGACTCTTCCACGACGCGGACGACCGAACGGTCGACCGTTCGCGGTCGGAGATGCGTGACGCGGGTCGAGCGGTCACGCGCCGGGACTTCCTGACGTGCCACGCGTTCGACGTTCGCGACCGGCTCGACGAGATAGACGTGCCCGCGCTCGCGGTCGTCGGCGAGTACGACGGGCTCACACCCCCAGCGTACCACGAGTACCTCGCCGACCGCCTCTCGGACTGTACGTACGCCGAGGTCGAGGACGCCGCACACCTCGCGATGGTCGAGCGTCCGACCGCATTCAACCGCGCTGTCGCTCGATTCCTCGAGTCCGTCGACGGGTGAGGCCGTCCGCCTGATGGGATTCCTCCGCGTTCACGCGGAGGAGGTCAATCGAGCGCCCCGACCGGTGGAGACGAGCGGAAAACAGGGGACTCAAGGGAGTGTCGCGGGAACGAACAGACGTGCCAGCGCGCGTCGAGCGGACCGACCCCGACGGAGTCGACTACGGACGGGTGATGCAGATCACGTTCGTCGTCACGATCGTCGCGGGAGCCCCGCTCGTCGCCGTCCTCTCGCTCGGGTTCGAGCTCCCCTCGTGGTCCGACCGCGCGCTCTTCGCCGTCCGCGTCGGCGCGGTCGTCTGGGTCGTCACCGCGCTCCTCGTCTACGTCTACGAACACCGGCGAGACGAGTAGCATAAACGGTCTGTCGCCCGGACTCGGTCCGCGCTCAGACGCGGTCTTCGACCCACTCGAAATCGAGTCCCGCCGCGCGGGCGGCCTCCTCGTCGGAGTCAGAGTCCCCGACGAACAGCGACCGTTCGGGGCGAGCGCCGAGGGCTTCGACCGCCTGCAGGAGTGGCCCCGGGTCGGGTTTGACGGTCTCGTGTGAGTTCCGACCAACGACGGTGTCGACGTGACCGTCGAGCCCGTGGAGCTGGAGCGCGATCCGACAGGCTGCCTCGCAGTTGAGCGAGCAGACGCCGACCGGGACCGAGTGGGGGAGCGCGTCGGCCAGCGCCAGTCGCCGCGCGCTCCGTGCGCCCTCCCGCTCGAACTCGGCGATCGCGCCGTCGAGGCGGTCGAGGAGTCCGTTCTCGGCCGCGAGCTCTCGCATCTCCCAGATGTCCGTCCCCGTCGGGTCGTGCTCGCGTGCCCGAAGTATCGCCGCACAGCAGTCGGCCACGTTCGCCCAGTCCACGTCGAGGTGGACGAGCGTCCCGTCGAGGTCGTAGACGATAGCGTCGTACTCCGTCACGAGCAGCGCTAGGCGACCGGCCCGCAAATGCGTGTCGACAGCGCCCGCTCAGACACCCTCGGGGTATCGGCCGCCTACTCCCCCAGTAGGTCGCGTGCAATGATGTTCTTCTGTATCTGGCTGGTCCCCTCGTAGATGGTCGTCACCTTCGCGTCGCGGTAGAGCCGTTCGACCGGGAAGTCCGTCGTGTAACCGTAGCCGCCGTGGATCTGGACGGCCTCGTTCGTCACGTCGACGGCCGCTTCGCTGGCGAAGTACTTGGCCACGCTCGCCGCGGTGCGCGCGTCTTCACCGCGGTCCTGTGTCGCCGCAGCTTCCCGGGTCAGCGCCCGCCCGGCGCGCACGTCGGTCCACATGTCCGCGAGTTTGTGCCGGATCGTCTGGAACTCGGAGATGGGTTGGTCGAACTGCTCGCGCTCGTGGGCGTACGCGACCGCCTCGTCCAGCGCGGCCTGGGCCAGTCCGACCGACTGTGCGGCGATGCCGATCCGCCCGCCGGTCAGGATCGAAAAGGCGGCCGCGAGACCGCGACCCGGTTCGGTGAGCCGATAGCGCCCGGGAATTCGGACCCCGTCGAAAACGAGGCTGGTCGTGTCGCTCGCGCGCAGCCCGAGTTTCGACTCCTTCTTGCCGACCGCCAGCCCGTCCGCGTCTTTCGGGACGAGAAACTGCGTCACCGAGTCCGGGTCGTCGGGGTCGGTCTTCGCGAAGACGACGACGACGCCCGCGCGCTCGCCGTTGGTGATCCACTGTTTCTTTCCGTCGACCACGTAGCCGTCTCCGTCGGTGGCCTCGCGGGCGACCGTCGACATCTCGGCGGGGTTGGACCCGGCGTCGGGTTCCGAGAGCGCGAAGGCACCCACAGGCCGGCCGTCGACCATCTCCGGGAGCCACTCCTCGCGGACTGACTCGTCGCCGAACTCCGCGATACAGGAGGTCGCGAGACAGTGAACGGACAGCGCGGTCGCGACCGCAAGCGACCCGTACGCGACCTCCTCGTTGACGACTGCGTATGTCAGTCTCTCCGCGTCGAACCCGTCGTAGGCCTCGGGGACGGTCAGCCCGGTCAGGTCGAGGTCGGCGAGGCCGTCCCACACGTCCTCGGGAAACGCTGACTCCTTGTCCGCCTCGGCGGCGACCGGTCGTATCTCCTCGTCTGCGAACTCCCGAACGGTCTCGCGGATCGCTTCCTGCGTGGCCGAAAGCTCCATGCGACCCCTTCGGTGACCGGCGGCAAAAATTGCCCGGCCGTCGTGAGAGTCAGGGACTCGACGGGCAGTTGACTCCGGGGGCGTTCAGCGTCACGGGTGTCGGATCGGGCGAGGAATTGGCGGTGCTGTAGTCGTAGGTGTCGGAAACTGCGACGTTCCCGTTGACGTAGACCCGATTGTGATACCCGGCTTCGACCGCAATTATCCGCAGTTCGCTCCCCGAACAGCCCGGCTTGAACACCATGTAGATGTCGTTCGTCGGTTCGCTGCCGGCGGTCTCCGTGACGAGTTCGTTCCCGCTCCCGGTCGATTTGAGCGAGTACGAATCGATACCCGGTTCGCCGCTCGGATCGTCGGTCCAGTTTTCCGCCGGTGCGCCGCCACCGCTGTTCCAGTGGACGTTGTCGGTCATGACGATAACCCACACCGGCGGCGAGAACCCTTCGACCGGCTTGTCGTACCGGCGGATGTAGTGCCAGTGGTTCGTGACGGGGACCGTTCCGATGTTCTTCTTCGCGACTGGATTGCCGTACGTGTCGTCAGAACCCGGTCCGTCGGGGTCGATCTCGATGCCGAACGTGAAATCGGGTTGAACCCGGACTTTCTGGCTGGCGGTTTCGTTGTCGATATACGCGTACTCGAACTTCTCCGGAAGCGGCCTGATCCGTTCACACGCGAGCGCACGCTCCATCCTGTACTCCTGGACGGAATGCGTCGTATCACCCTCCTTCGAGATGATCTCGATGTAGTCGCCCGGGTACAGACAGGAGAAATCTAGCCGTTCGTGGCCGTCCCACCGGTAGACACGGTGGTCGTTCACCTCCAGAATGTACGTCGTATCCTTGTTTCGCAGAGAGGCCGGAGCGATCTTGAGACTGTCGTTTCCGCCCTCCTCGAACTCGATGTCGAACGTGCCGATCCCGTGGACCTGTGCGCTCTCCTGGGTCGAGCGCGCGATGTCGGTCGTGAGCACAACTGTCAGCGTCGCGAGCAGAACGACGATGATGACCATGAGAGTCACACCGACCGGTGTCGATACTCCAAGGGACCTTTCTCTTTCGCTTTTCTGACGAAACATCACCTTACCCAATCCCGGAGTGTACTTTCACGAGCCAGTATCAAATGCCTTTCGAGCGACTTCTCACTCAGAAAAGACCGGCAGTGACCAGTAGTCCCTTTCATACGGATCATCGTCGCGATGTACCGGGACGCGCCGACCCCGGGGTCGGCGCTATTCGGACATACTCTACAGTAATTCGTGTCAGCTCTCGTCGACGAGTTCGACATCGAGCTCGGCTTCGAGGTCGGCGATGAGCGAGCCGCCGACGTTGGCCTGTGTGGCTCGCCCCTGTTCGACCGCGAGCACGTCGGACTCGTTGGCGTCGATGGTCTCGGCCAGTTCGGCGGTCTGCAGTCCGGCGTCCTGTCGGGCTTCGACGAGTACGTCGCCGTAGTCGTTCAGGAGATAGGGGAGCTGGTCGTCGTCGTAGTCCGCACCGTCCTCCCAGTGAGTCGAGTCCGGCTTCTGTGCGTCCTGCATGCGCGCGGCGTTCTGTGCGGCGTTTCGTTTCCGGTCCCGGTCGTCAGAGGACCGGTCGGCGGTCTCGTCGTGCTGGGCCTGGCAGTCGCCGCAGACGCTGAGTGTCGCTCCGGCGACACTCGCCGTCCGGAGATCGACGTTCTCCGCGCCGCAGAGTTCGCAACTGTCGCTGGCGCTGGAGCCGGCGCCGCCGGTCGAATACTTGGCCATGCTGGCCGTAGTGGATAGGGGGTATTTGAATTGTCCGCTTTCTCTCGTCGGGATGACCTGACAGCCGCTCGGAATCGACGGCTGCAAACGAAAGGGCTTTTACTGGGGCCCGGGCAACCAATAATCGCAGGTAGACACCTGGTGCGTGGGTAGCCAAGCCAGGCCAACGGCGCAGCGTTGAGGGCGCTGTCCCGTAGGGGTCCGCCGGTTCAAATCCGGTCCCACGCATGAGCGAACGATGTGAGCGAAGAGTAGGACCGGATTTGAACCCTGTCAGTCGCGCACAGCGAAGCAAGCACGTCTGACTCCGGTTCAAATCCGGTCCCACGCACTATCGGTCCGCCCACGCGGACCACAGTGCAGGTGCACTCCCTTGGGACTGCACCCACGCAAACTTCCTTCCGACGCTTCGTTCCGAGCGGATGCGCTGTTGTCTACGTAGGCGTCTTCTTCTATCGAAAAAGAGAGAAGGCTCCTCAGTAACTTGCGTCCTGAACGACCTGCAGGTCGAACGGTTCGTCCGCCGGTTCGTCGTCGGGCGTGAGATAGCCCTGAGCGAACGCCGTGTAGACGGTCCCGCCGTCGAGCGACACGTCGTAGTCTGCGACGACGTCGCCGTCGTTGCCGCCGGTGTCGCCGCGGATCTCCACCGTGTAGTCGTTGGCGTCGACAGTCGTGTACTCCGCCTCGCCGAAGGCGACCCCGTCGAAGAGGACGACGTCACCGCTGGCGGCTGTCACGTCGACAGCCGGCGCGTCGGGCGACCCGTGGACGACCCGCAACCGAGCAGAATCCCCGCCGGGGTCGCTGTTGTCGTCCTCGAGGACTAGCGGCTGGAACTCGGTGTCTTCGTCGTCGAGTTCGCCCGCAGCGACGACGGAGTACTCACCGGTCCCCACCGTCACCGGTCCTTCGAAGGCCACAGTGTCGGCGTCGCCGGCGGCCGTGATGGTGACAGTTCGGTCGCCGGTCGGCACGGTCATGTAGTCGCTGACTGCGCCGAAGGCAACGTCGCCGAGAACCTGTCCGTCGTCGATGTACACGTCGACGTTCGGCGCGTCGGGAGACATGTGGGCGACGCGAATTGACCCGGTTTCGACCACGCCGCCGCCACCGGTCCCGGAGTCGACGGCGAGGGTCAAGTCGAACGGGGCGTCTGCGGGGTCGTCGCCGGGAGTGAGATACCCGCCCGCGAACCCGGTGTAGACGGTGCCGCCGACCAGTTCGACGGTGTAATCGGCGACCACGTCGCCGTCGTTTCCGTCGGTGTCCCCCCGGACCTGCAGTGTGTAGGTTCCGGCGGGCACCTCCACGTATCCGGCCTCGCCGAAGGGAACGCCGTCGTAGAGCGCACCGTCTCCACCGTCGGTCGTCACGTCGACGGCCGGCGCGTCGGGCGAAGCGTGGACCAGCCGAACTCGGGCCGTATCGTCCCCGATGTCCCCGTTGTCGTCTTCGAGAATCAGCGGCCGGAAATCCGTGTCCTCACCGGACAGTTCACCGATGGCGGCGATCGTGTAGTCGGCCGCCTCGACGGTCACGTCGCCCTCGAAGGCGACCGTATTCGGGTCCCCTGCGGCGGTGATCGTGACCGTGTGCGTCCCGACGGGAAGTTCCAGATAGTCGCTTACCGCGCGGAAAGCGACGTCCGAGAGCACTTCGTCGTCGTTCACGTACACGTCGACGTTCGGCGCGTCCGGTGAGAAGTGAGCCACCCTGACGTTGGCCGTTCCCGTCGCTGTCGGCGTCTCAGTGTCCTCCGGCATCTCGGTTCCCATCTCCCCGTCAGTCTCCGTGTTCGTCCCGTCCATCGCGTCCGTTTCGGTGTCCATCCCGTCACCGTCGTCGGGCCCATCCGTCTCGCCGTCACTGTCGGACCCACAGCCCGCGAGTCCGACCGAGAACGATGCGCCGAGCGCTGCGATGACGTCGCGTCGAGTCTTGCGAGGCATCGCTAGGCTCCCGGGACAACACCGAAATGAAGATTATCCGACGTGTCACCGCAACTCGACCCCGGAGTCACCCAATTTCGACCGGACTGCGTGTGAAAACAGCTGTCGAGTGCTCAGTCCCAGGTCACCCAGGCGAGAAATGCGATGGCAGCGAGTTCGAGGATCTGGACGAACGTCATCGCGCGTCCGGCCACCGGGGCGGCGCTCCGGAGGAGCGTTGCGACCTGTGGGTCGAGGACGTAGTAGTAGAACGACAGGCAGTTCTCCGCGAGAAGAAGGACGCCGAACACCAGCAGTCCGAGGGGGTGTTTCGAGCGGAACTCGAAGTAGTTGCGAGCCCAGATGCCGACGAGGACGCCGAGTATCGCGACGTTCAGTGTCGTGGCCACGCTCGCGGCGTCGAGCCAGAGACTCATCCGTTCCACCTTAGTTCGTACCGTCGAATATACCTGTTCCTAATTTCGACCATAGTTACTCGACTCGTTCGAAGATGTCCTCGACCACGTCCCAGTTGGCCCGAACTCTCTCCGTCGGCAGGTACACCGCGCCGTAGTCGTCGCCGCTCTTGTCGACGATGTCGTTGTCCAGTAACACGTCGAGGTGATGCCTGACCGTCTTGTAGTCCAGGTCGAGGTTGTCCGCCAGTTGGTGGGCGTTCCTCGGCCTGTCGTCGACCGCTCGGAGGATCCGGATCCGGTTTCGCCCTCCGCGTGTGCCAGTGAGCACGTACCAGAGGGTTCCCTCCATTACCGTCCCGGAGCGAGGGATACACTGTAAGGCTACCGGACGCTGTCCCGTCTGGGCGGCGGTCACCGCGTGTCGACTCGTCAGTTCGCCCTTGTCGCGTCGGGGTTACCCGTCTCCACGATATCCGGAACCTCACCGTCGAAGACACGTTCTATAGTAGAATTTGAAAGCGTTTGCACGGTCGATCGAACGTAGTCATGCGGTCGTCCGAGCGATGTCTTTCAAATTCTACTGTAACCAATTCGTCTCGACGCCGAGAGTCTCTCGCAGATCCGCTAGCCGTGCCTCGACCTGCGCGTGGGCCTCGCTGTCTGCGAGCGCGTCCGCGTCCGTATTCGCTTCGAGCGTCGCCTTCTTTGATGCGAGTGATAGTGATTATTGTAGATTATTTCCGGATTGCGCCGACCCCGGAGTCGGCGCGTACCGGTAAATCGCTACAATAATCACTATGAGAGGAACGTGCGGAGTGGGTCGTCGTACGACGCCCGCTGGTACATCTCGTCGACGGCTGTGACCAGCTCAGGTCGACCGACCGGCTTGAGGACGTACTCGTCGAACGGGAGGTCGACGATGTCGTCCGACGGATCGACCGCCGTCACCATCACGACGCGACAGTCGAGTGCACGGTCCCGCACGCACTCCAGCACTTCGTCCCCCGAGCAGTCCGGCATCCGACGGTCGAGTAACACGACTTCGACCGAGTGACCCAGTAACTCGAGTGCGCGCTCGCCGCTGTACACCGCCGTCACGTCGTAGTCGTCTGCGAGGAACTGTGCGTACGTGTCGGCGATCACCTCGTTGTCGTCGGCGACCAACACCCCGGGCCCCGAGCCGCTCACGCTCCTGCCCCCCGGAAATTCGGACTGAAGCCGTCGTGCGATCCCACGGGACTCATCGACCCCATCTTCGCGAGTGTCCGCAAGTAGATTGCTCTCCGATTCACAGATTTGATAGCCCCAGCGTACTGAATCGAAGTCCCACTGAAACCGGTCACAACCCCATAGATGCGTATACCGGTGGATCGACTCTCTGTGGCTCCACCCAGTTATCATTATTGAAATTCCCAGCGGTGGGTTTATACACCACCGGCCCATACAGTGTGATGCGGCACCAGTTCGGTGCCACACCCCCCCACCCACCCACCCCACCTTTCCTGTAGACCCGAACGATGAGCGGAGGCTCTGTGCTCCGCTCGGTAACGACGGAGACCGTGTCGAAAGAGGTGAGTATCGACCGATTGTAGGGTCCCCTATGGTTTCGGCATCGACTGCAGTGCTCGCGCTGTTCACCGGATTTCTGACCGGCGCTGTCTTCCGGCTCGTGAACGTCCCGATCCCGGCGCCGCCGAACGCCGCTGGTGTCCTCGGGATCGTCGGGATCTATCTCGGCTACGTTCTCTTGGACCACTTCGACGTCGGAGTCGATATCCTCAACGTCCTCCCGTGACGACGCGCAAGAGAAGGAGACGGCGGGGTTAGTCGTCGGCCGTCGAGTGGCCGATGGCCGGCCGCTGTACGTTCCGGTCGGTCTGTTCACCGTCGATGTCGTAGGGGTACTCGCCGGTCACACAGCCGAGACAGAGGTCCGAGTCGCTCTTGCCGAGCGCCCGTGCGATCGCCTCGATCGAGAGGTACGACAGCGAGTCCGCCCGGATCTCCTCGCGGATCTCCTCAACGGACTTGTCGGCAGCGATGAGCTCGTCACGACTGGCCATGTCGATGCCCATGTAACAGGGGGCGACGATGGGCGGCGCGCCGATGCGGACGTGGACCTCCTCGGCACCGGCCTCGTAGAGCAGTTCCACGAGCTGCGACGAGGTCGTCCCGCGAACGATCGAGTCGTCGATGACCGTGACGCTCTTGCCTTCCACTGTACTCCTGATCGGGTTCAGTTTCAGGCGAACAGCGCGCTCGCGCTCGCCCTGCGTCGGCATGATGAACGTCCGGCCGACGTAGCGGTTCTTCATCAGGCCCTCCGCGAACTCGACGCCTTCCGGTGCGGCGTCTGCGTAGCCGGAGGCGAACGCTCGTCCGGAGTCGGGCACGGGCATTACGACGTCCGTCTCGATGCCGGACGCCTCCCAGAGCGCGCGGCCGAGGTCGCGGCGCACCTCGTAGACGAGGTCGTCGTCGATGACGGAGTCGGGTCGCGCGAAGTAGACGTGCTCGAAGAAGCAGTGTGCGGTGTGCTCGGACTCGACGAGCTGGTAGGTGTCGAAGCCGCTCCCGTCGTCGTCGAGGACGACGAGTTCGCCCGGCCGCACGTCCCGGATGAGGTCGCCGTCGAGCGTGTCGATCGCCGCGCTTTCGGAGGCGAGCGCGTAGCCGTCGTCGAGTTCACCGATACAGAGCGGGCGGTTCCCCTGCGGGTCGCGCACGCCCAGCACCGTCTCGTCGTGGGTGATCGTCAGCGAGTACGAGCCGTGGAGGCGGCCCATCGTTCGCTTGACCGCACGGACCAGGTCCTCCTCGAGGAGGTTCCGCGCGAGGTCGTGTGCGATGACCTCGGTGTCGCCGTCGGAGGTAAAGGCGTGGCCCAGCGCCGCGAGCTCCTCGCGGATCTCGTCGGTGTTGATCAGGTTACCGTTGTGGGCGAGTCCGAGCGACCCGCTCTTGAACGACACCGAGAACGGCTGGGCACAGCAGTTGTTGACGCTGCCCGAGGTCGGATACCGCACGTGGCCGATCCCGTTCGACCCGTTCAGCGAGTCGAGGTCGGACTCGTCGAAGACGTCGCCGACGAGGCCCATGTCGACGTGTTCGTACTGCTGGAACCCGTCATGGGTGACGATGCCGCCGGACTCCTGGCCGCGGTGCTGGAGGGCGTACAGCGAGTAGTAGAGAGGGCGGGCGACGTCACGACCGTCAGTAGAGATGCCGACGACGCCGCACTTCTCGTGCATTCCTTACTCGCCCGCTTTGTCCTGCCAGGCGTAATCTCGGCGCTTCGCGGATTCGCCGAAGCCACAGGACGCACAGACTTTGTTCTTTATGTGGTACGATTTCTCGCCACACCGACGACACTTGACGTGTGTCGTGGTGTTTTTCTTTCCCTGACTCGGAGTTCCTGCACCAGTCATGGGTTGATCGTGACGACGTTATCGCCGCGTATAATCGTTGTGTCTTGGTCGTCGTCGAGGACCAGGTTCATATGCTGGTCGTAGCCCGAGAGGCTGCCGACGTACTCCTCGCCGCCCTTCAGCCGGACCGTGACCTCCTCACCGAGCGACGCCTCCAGCACGTCCAGCGGTCGTCCACTCATACCCGAACTGCCTGTCGTCGCGTGCATAAACGTACCGCTTGCCCACTCTACTCTCGACACCGCGATCCGCCCCACGCTGCGGCGACGAACCGACACCCCGATGACGGCCCCGTTAGAGGTCGACGTCGAACGGCGCGAACGACTCCACTTCCGCGCCCAGTGCTGCCAGTAGATCGGCCGCTGCGTCCAGGTCGTCCGCCTCGATCACTTCGACCGGCGTGTGCATGTACCGGTTCGGCAGCCCCAGGTTGAGCGCCGGCGTCCCGCCGCGAGCCGTGTAGAACGCGTCGGCGTCCGTCCCCGTCCGCGAACCGGTCGCCTGCAGCTGGACGTCGATATCCGATTCGGCTGCCACGTTCCGGACGGCCGCGACCAGTGCCGGGTGGTTCGCGCTCCCGCGAGCCACCACCGGTCCCTCACCGAGTTCGACGCCGGTCGACTGCTTCCCCGGGATACCCGGCGAGTCGGTCGCGTGGGTCACGTCGCAGGCGACCACGGCGTCCGGGTCGAGGTCGAACCCGACCATCCGTGCCCCCTGGAGTCCGACCTCCTCCTGGACGGTACTGACCGCGTAGACCGTCGCGTCGGCGCCCGCCTCGACCGCTCGACGCAAGCCTTCGGCCGCCGTCCAGATCCCGACCCGGTTGTCCATCCCGCGAGCCGTCAGCCGGCCGGATTCGAGCTGCCGCACTCGCTGGGTGAACGTCACCGGGTCGCCGACCTCGACCAGTTCCTCGGCGTCCTCACCCGCTTCGACGCCGATGTCGACGTGCTGTTCGGTAATGTCCGGTGCGTCGTCGTCGCCGTCCCGGAGGTGGATCGCCGTCTGACCGACGACGCCGTCGACCGGCTCGTCGTCCGTGTGGACGGTCACGTGCTGGCCCTGGACGACAGTCTTGTCGGACCCGCCGACGCGACCGATCGCCAGGAACCCGTCGTCGGTCACCTCGCGGACGATGAAGCCGATCTCGTCGCCGTGACCGGCGAAGGCGACCGAGGCGTCGACGTCGTCGCTGCCCTCGTGGACGGCGACGGCGTTGCCGTACTCGTCGGTACGTACCTCGTCTGCGACTGCCTCGACGTAGTCGACCCAGACCTGCTGGCCGGGGACTTCGTACCCCGAAGGGCTCGCGGTCGAAAGCAAGTTGTCGAGAAACGCGCGGTGTGTCTCCTCCACGCTTCCCACCTACGACCGGACCATAATCAACGTGGCTACTGCCATGTTGCGATCAGGACGGGCCCACTCTGCTGATCGAGGTTCACCAGGAGGTGATCTCGACGTCCTTGAGCGGCCGGTCCATCGGAACCGACACCTGTCCGCCGGTGTAGTGCGAGAGGTAGAAGCCGACGATGATCTCCAGCGAGCGCGTCGCCGCTCGGCCGGTCGAGCGGTTCTCCGCCGTCCCGTTGAGGAGGTCCTGGACGTGGTTCGCGCCGTTCGGGAACGCCCGTTCGTAGTCGTCTTCCCACGTCCACGAGCCCTCGATTCCCCACTCTGCGAGGTCGACTTCGACGTGCTCGCTGTCCTCCAGTCGCCAGTAGCGCCACTCGCCGTCGTCGTTGTTCAGGTAGAGCTTCCCCTTCGTCCCGACGAACTGCATCGTCATCGACGAGTCCTCTCGGGGGACCGTGCAGTCGACTGTCGCGAACGTGCCGTCGTCCATGACGACGAAGCCGCCGCCGCCCGCGTCGTCGACAGTCGTGTCGGCCTCCAGTGAGTCGACCGCCTCGTTCTCCCCCGTGATGTAGCCCGAAACCCGCTCGGCGCGGGCGTCGAGCAGCGAGACGAGCGTGTCCAGCAGGTGGGTCGAGTTGCGGAGCAGTTCCATCCGGAACTGCATCGCGACCGAGTGCACGTCGCCGAGGATGCCGTCTTCCCGGACGAGTTCCCGGAGTCGCTCCTGTTTCTCGGTGAACCGGAACGAGTGGTTGACGAGCAGTTCCGTGTCGGTCTCGTCGCAGACCGCGACCATCTCCTCGGCGTCGCTCACCGACGAGGCGACGGGTTTCTCACACCAGATCACGTCCGGGTCGGCGGTCGACCGGGCGGCGTCGAGGACCGGACCGTGGTGAAGCGACGACGGCGTACACACCGAGACGACGTCGAGGTCCTCCGCTTCCAGCATGGCCTCGTGGCCGACGTAGCGTCCATCCTCCGGGATATCCCAGGCGTCACCGAAGCGGTCGAGTTTCCCCTCGTCGACGTCGGTGACGGCCACGAGTTCGATGTCGTCGGTCGCCTCGTAGCCGCCGGCGTGGCTCGCGGTGAACTTCTTCCGGCCGATGTCTCCCTCGTCGTGCATCCCGAGGATGCCGAGTCCGGCGATACCGCCCGCCCCGACGATGCCCGCTCGGTACGTCGCCATGTCTCCCGCATGAACTGCGGGGCTCTTGGCTGTTCCGCGAGTCCTGTTCCTCGATTGACTCGTCGTGTCCGACTACCGCTTCCCGAGCGCCTGCTCGAACACGCGCTGTGCGCGCTCGTAGCCCTCGTTCCGGTCGACGACCGGGTCCGGATACGCCGGCGCGAGTCGGTCCCGCTCCTCCGCCGACAGCGTCGGCCAGTCGACGACTTTGTCGGCCGGAACGTCGGCCAGTTCGGGGACGTAGGCCTTCACGAACCGGGCACCGTCGTCGTACTTGCTCAGCTGTGACACGGGGTCGAAGATACGCACGTCGACCGAATCGGTCCCGGTCGAGGCGATCCACTGCCAGTTGCCGGCGTTCGACGCGGGGTCGTGGTCCACTAACTGTGCGGCGAAGTGACGGCGTCCTTTCCGCCAGTCGACCAGCAGGTGTTTGGTCAGGAACGAGGCGACGACCTGACGCGGCCGGTTGTGGACGTACCCCTCCTCGCGGAGCTGTCGCATCCCCGCGTCGACCAGCGGGTAGCCCGTCTCGCCTCGCTTCCAGGTCTCGAAGTCCTCGGGTGCGTCGCGCCACTCGATGGCGTTCGGGAGGGACTTGTAGTTCTCCGTCGGGAGGTCGGGGTTGTAGTACAGCAGGTGGTAGTTCTGCTCGCGCCAGGAGAGTTCGTAGCGGTACTTCCGGACGTTGCGCCGCTCGTGTCCGTCGACGGCGTCGTGGACCGCCGTCGCGTCGCGCCACAGCTCTCGAAGCCCGATCATCCCGGCGGCGACGTACGGCGACATCCGGGAGACGGCCCGCGTCGGTCGCTCGACCGCCGCGGGGAGGTCGTCCCGGGTGTCGTTGTAACTGTAGATTCCCTCGTCCAGAAAGGCGTCGTAACGCTCGCGTGCCGCCCGGTATCCGGCGTCGGGGAGGTCGATATCGCAGTCGGGGACCGGAACCGTCTCGGAGCTGTCGAAGGTGAGGAGTTCGCTCCCCTCCGGTGCCGGGTACGGCGCCGATTTGGGCACCGCCTGCCAGTCGTTGTGGAACTGGCTGTGGTTCGGGTAGCGGTCGTCGAGGCGGCCGGGGTCGACGAGGACGAGGTCGGTTTCCGTGATGGTATCGAGCCCGGCGCGGTCGCAGGCGGTTTCGACGCGCTGCTGTCGAGCGCGACGCGCCGGTCGGTAGTGTTCATTGTATACGACCGTATCGGCGTCGAGTTCGTCCGCGACCTCGGGCAACACCTCGCTCGCTGCCCCGGTCCGAACGAGGAGGTCGCTCCCGCCCTCGCGGTAGGACCGCTGGAGACTGCGGACGCCGCGCAGGAAGAACGCGCGCTGTCGCGGGCCGACGTGTTCGAGGAAGTCGGTGTCGTAGACGAAGACGGGGACGACCGGGCCGTCGCTGGCGGCGGCGTGGAGGCCGCGGTTGTCCCGCAGACGGAGGTCGCGCTGGTGCCAGAACAGGTGCATGGCGGCGCTCAGGACGACAGCCGCTTAGACACTTCGACGGCGCGACGGGGGTGTGCAGGGACGCGGTTCGTCGCGGCTCGCGCCGGTCGGAGGCCACGGAACGCCCCGCAGGCCACGAAACGCCCTACCGGGTCACTCGTAGACGTGGACGCTCCCCGTCGCGTTGGACTCGATGAAGTCCCAGTCGTAGTCGACGCCGAGGCCGGGGCCGTCCGGGAGGCCGACGGTGCCGTCGTCGTCGATGGTGTCGACCATGTCCGAGTAGTCGCCCTCGTACACCGGCGGCTGGGTGTTCGGGCAGTCGGGATGGACTAAGGCGAGTTCGTAGTAGTTGCTGTTGCGGGCGGCGGCGATGCAGTGCCGTTGAGCCGGCCCGGGCGCGTGGAACTCCACGTCAAGGCCGTGCCCCTCGGCGATGCGGGCGCGCTTGATGGCACCCGTGATACCGCCGTCGTACTCGGGGTCGGCGCGGGTGAAGTCCGTCGACTCGGCGTCGATGAAGTCGGTGAACGGCTCCAGCCCGCGGACGTGTTCGGTCTGGAGGATCGGCGTGTCGAGTTGCTGGCGGAGCTTCCGGTGGGCGTGCTGGGAGATGCCGCCGTCGCGATAGGGGTCCTCGTACCAGTAAAAGCCCTCCTCGTCGAGCGCGCGCCCGAGCTCCAGCGCGTCGGCGAGCGTCTCAAGCTCGCAGGCGGGGTCGGCCGCGACCTCGCGGTCGAGGTCCCGGGCGCCGTCGCTGCCGCCCCAGCCGTGGATCTTGAACGCGTCGTAGCCCATCTCGTGGCACTCCTCGGCGAAGTCGGCGAAGTCTTCTGGGGTCTCGAGCCCGTCGTTCGTGTCGCCGTGGTACGTCGACGCGTACGCGGAGAGGCGCTCGCGGTAGGTGCCGAGCAGTTCGTGGATCGGCGCGTCGTAGTACTTGCCGGCGAAGTCCCACAGCGCGATGTCGACCGGACCGATACCCATCCTGTCGTACTTGCGGAGGGCGCGTTTGACCTCCGACCAGTGTTTCTCGCGCTCGAGCGGGTTCTTGCCGACGAGATAGTCGGCGAAGGTGTGGATCTGGGCCGCGCCCGGCGAGTTGCCGCCGACGTACTCGCCGGTGATCCCCTCGTCGGTGTGGACCTTCAGCCCGAACAGTTTCCGTTCGGTCACCGTACCGGGCTCGTAGACGAGGTTGAACCCGTGGTGGTCCGTCCCCACGTCCGGGATCTCGTAGGTGAACTCCGTGGACGTTATCTTCGTGATCTCCGGTGCCATACCGGGCGGTCGCGTGCCTCCCCCAAGAATGGACCGGGTGGCGGAGCGTCGGGCCGGACCACCCCAACGAAACCCCTTTCCGATGTGTCGCCGAAGGTGAGGTATGGTCGATCTCACCATTCTGGAAGTCCACCTCGACAGCGCGGAGCTCACCGCCAACACCCCGTTCAGCGACGAGACGACGTCAGGCGGCGGCTCGGTCGGTGGCGTGTTCGGCGGCGACGAGGACAGCGAGACGGCGGACGACGAGAGCAGCGGCGGGGCGAGTCCGTTCGCCGTCGTCTTCGCGTTCGTCGGTCTGATCGTCCTGACGGTCGTCTTGCGACGGGTCCTCGGCGGCTCCGGCGAACCGGTCCTCGAGGAGTGAGCGGCGACCGCGGTCGACCGGTTTCTCGCCGACGGCGCGACTAGGAGAAGGCATTTCCCGTCGGGTCACCAGATTCGAGTATGGGAATCTACGAGAGCGTTCGGGCGGTGACGACAGCGTCCGGCGACGGGGCGGTCGACTGGACTGCTGTCGCGGACGCGGCGAAGGCGTCGACTGATCCGGGCTCGCTGGCCCTCTCCGAGGCCGAACAGGCGAGCTACGCGGACGATGTCCGCGACGCGCGGGACCGCGTGCGCTCGGTGGCCGCGATCGAGTTCGACCTGCCCGAGGCGGTCGAGATCCAGAACCGCCACCACTGGATCGACGCGAACGTCGCGACCTTCGAGCGCGTCATGCGGCCGCTGGAGGAACAGGTGACGATGTTCCCCGGGGCCAGCCGCGTCGTCAACACGGGGACGATGAGCGTCGCGCTGGCGTTCCTCGGGAACAACGTCCTCGGGCAGTACGACCCGCTCTTGCTCGCGGAGGGCGACGACCACGCGCTCTATTTCGTTCACCCGAACATCGAGACGGTCGCCGAGGACCTCGGCGTCGACTTCGACCGCTTCCGTCGGTGGATCGCCTTCCACGAGGTGGCCCACGCCGCCGAGTTCGGGGCCGCGCCGTGGCTCTCGGACCATCTGGAGACCACGATGAAGGGCGCGGTCTCGGCGCTCGGTGACGGGCGCTTCGACCGGGACGCCCTCTCGGAACTCGACACGACGATGACCGCCGTCGAAGGGTACGCCGAACTCGTGATGGACCGCGCGTTCGACGACGAGTACGCCGACCTCCGCGAGAAGGTCGAGGCGCGCCGTCGCGGCCGCGGCCCCGTCGCTCGCGTGATCCGGCGGCTCCTCGGCCTCGGGATGAAACGCCGCCAGTACGAACGGGGGAAGGCCTTCTTCGATACTGTCGCGAACAAACGCGGCATCGCCGGTGCGTCGGCCGTCTGGGACGAGCCGTCGAACCTCCCGAGCGACGCCGAACTCGACGAACCGAGCCTCTGGCTCGCTCGCGTCGGCGACTGAGGGAGGTCGGACGCCGACGAGGGGCCCGACGGTTTTCTGGTTGGTCGATCCCCGCGCTATCGGCGGTTAGTGTCCCGCTGTCGGCGTTCTTCTTCCGACCTCGTCTCCCGGTCGTCGTCGCCGCCGTCGGCGAAGGGGTTCTCGCGTTCGTGCTCGCGGCGCTGTCGCGTCGCCGGTGCCGGTCCCGAGGGAACCACGTACCTGCCGAGCAGGTATCCGAGCACCAGCCCCCCGACGACGGCGCCGGCGGCCTGGGCGAGCGTCGGGTCGGCCTGGAGCGAGACCAGTCCGGCGGAGACGCCGACCAGCAACGTCGTTCCGATCCGGACGCGCCTGTTGAACGTCGACCGCTCCGCGTCCGAGATGGGGTCTACCACCGCGTCTCACCTCGACTCATCCGAGGTCCCTCGCGGTGCTGACGTGCATCCCGACGAACTGCCACACCTGGCCGGTGTCGTCGTTCTCGGTCCCGTGGTCACTCTCGGTCGCTCCGCCGTTCCCGGTTGCGGCGTCGACCTCACGCCGTTCGAGCGTCCCGCTCCAGCGCGTGTCGAACTCGTAGCGGACGTTCAGGTCGGTGTCGGTCCACGCGAGCCGGACGCTGTCCGCGAACCAGGCGTGGCTGTCGCGCTCGGTGACGCGCAGGTCCCGACTCTCGACGGTCCAGCCGGTCGTCGTCTCGGTCTGGTCGCGCAAGCCGGCAGCGACCTCGTCGTGCCCGACGAGCCGTTCCGAGATCCCGACTTTGACGACGTCCTCGCCCGTCGCGAAGAAGGACGCGAGCGAGTCGCCGGACCGGAGGGCGTCGTAGTAGTGTCGGACCCGGTCTTCGGCGCTCATCAGTGGAAGCCCCGGTCGACGTTCTCGTCGATCAGGTCGTCGAGTTCGGCGTCGAGCAGTTCCTCGGCCCCCTCGAAGGTGTCCGCGAGGTCCTCGACCTGGTCGGGGCGACCGTACTGGTCGTACTCCATCGGCCCGTAGGCCGGGCTCTCGACGGCGTCCATCACGTCCTCGAAGAACGCGTCGGGCGTCGTCGGCGCGTCGGCGTGGGCCTTGACGACTTCCTCGAGACGGGTCGCCGCCTGTTCGGCCTCGTCCTCGTCTGCCACACCCTGTCGGACGCCGAACATCCCGCTCTCCCCGGGCTCCTCCGGAAAGAGCGGGTCGAGCTCGTCGTCTATCTTCCGGGCCACTTCGGCGCCGACCCCCTGGACCTCGTAGGGGTTCTTGACGTAGGTCTTCAGCTGGAACACGCCGACAGCGGGGTGACCGAAGTACAGGTCCTCCCCGATGCCGTTCGCGCGGTCCCCGCCGACCGCACGCCAGCCCCCGGGGTCGGCGTCGCTCTCCACAACGTCTTCGAGGATGTCCTGCCAGTCGCGGACGCGCATATCGGTAGCTCCTTGGACAGTGTCGTGAATGAACCCATCGGTCGCGGACGACCCCGCCGGGCTGGACCGACCGGACGTTTGATAGTCGGGGGCACCTGACGGGAGTACAATAACCGGCGCCCGGAGTGGTAGGGCCGGACGAAGGAGACACGACGGTGGCACAGACCGACACGACGGGTGAGGGCGGCGAACCGACCCCCGGAGCCGCGGGTGTCGACCGCAGACAGGTCGCGCTCGTCGCACTCTGTCTGCTCGGGCTGGTCGTCGCCGCGTTCGTCGCACCCGTCTCGCCGGACGCCGGTGGCTTCGACGACGGCGCGGATAGCGGTCCTGACGGCGGAGACGGTGGCGACAGCGGTGGCGGCGACGGGGGCGGTGACGACGGCGTCCCACAGGACGGGGAGCCGCGTGGCGGTGACGGCGACGGTGACAGCGGTGGCGGTGGCGACGTCATCACGGACGACGGCGCACCAGTCCCGGTTCCGGGCGGCGACGCACCGCCGACGAACGGCTGTGCGATCGTCCTCGAGGAGCGGCCGGTCCCCGGTGCGGTCGTCCCGGTGACCGTCTACGTCGACCGCGAGCCCGCGAGCGGCGTGCGCGTCTGGTTCGGCGACCGAGCCGTGGGACGAACCGACGAGGCCGGCCGCGTCGCCGGCCGCGTGCCGTACAGTCGCCGGCTCAACGTGACAGCCCGCGTTCCGGGGGAGGACTGCGAGTTCTACCGCCGACCGTACGAGGACGAGCGTGACGGGAGTGGCGACGGTGTTCAGGCCGCTCTCACCGGCGAGTCTGCCGGCCTCACCGCCGTCCCCCTCACGCGATCGCCGCTGTCGCCGATCGGCGAGAGCGCCGCACACGAGGTGTTGCGGCAGGCCACGCCGGACGACCGGAACGACACCGCGTCGTACGCGGTCGAAGGGGTAGTCAACCTCACTGTCCTCGGTGAG
>PXSD01000135.1 GCA_003023165.1 Halobacteriales archaeon QS_9_67_15
GGACTCCGTAGTGGCGCAGGAGGTTGCCCGTCTTCCACGCGTTCGTGCAGAACTTCTCGTAACTGTAGGAGCCGGCGCGGCTGTCCGTCCGGACCGCCAAGTCGTCGGTACGCCGGTCGCGCGCAACGAGGTCCCCGATAACGTCCATAGCGGCGCTTCGGCGGGTACCGACAAAAGGAGTGTGACCCGCCATTGGGGGTTGTCTCCGCGCCGAGTCGGAACACCCGCAGCCGCGACACGCCAGCAGACGAGACACAGTGTGTCTGCAGTATCCCGTCCGGATGGCTCTCCCTACCCGGTGTTCAATACGATCGCGAACCCACTTTTTCCAGCGGAGAGTTCCTCGCACGCCGGGGGCGTGCTGCGGGAATCCTCCGCTGGAAAAACTTGGGGGAAAAAGGCCGGACGACGCGCTCGCTTCGCTCGCTTGCGTCCAGTGAACCGCCTCGCTCACTGCGTTCGCTCGGCGGATGCCAGCGTGACCACTATACCACCTATACCGAGCATCCGCGCGAGCGAAGCAAGCGCGGTTCACCGCATCGAGGCCGAAGGCCGAGATGCGGCCTTTTTCACCCATGTTTTTGCGCCGAGTGGTGCCCGCAGCGCCGCTACGCGGCGCGAGGACACCCGAGGCGGAAAAAGATGGTTTAGAAGGAACTCTTGATCTTCTCGAAGAAGCCCTGGTCGACGTCGACTTCCTCGCCGCCGGCCTCGGCGAAGGCCTCCAGCGCGTCGCGCTGTTCCTCGTCGAGACTGTCGGGCGTGACGACCTGCACCTGCACGTAGAGGTCGCCGTCGCTGCGGCGGCGGAGGCGCGGCATGCCCTTGCCTGACAGCCGGAACGTCTCGCCGCTCTGGGTGCCGCTGGGAACGTCGAGTTCGACCTTGCCGTCGAGGGTCGACACTTCGATGGTGTCGCCGAAGACGGCCTGCGGGAAGGAGATGGGTTCCTGGTGGTGCAGGTCCGCGCCGTCGCGCTCGAAGTCGGGGTGGGCCGCCACCGAGACCTCGATCAGGAGGTCGCCCTTTGGCCCGCCGCGTTCGCCCGGTGCGCCCTCGCGCTCCATCCGGAGGGTCTGGCCGTCCTCGATGCCGGCGGGGATCTCGACGGAGAGCGAGGCGTCCTCGCGGACAACGCCGTCGCCGCGGCAGGTCGAACACGTCTCGTCGTAGACGGTGCCGTCGCCCTCACAGCGGCGGCAGGTCTGGCGCTGCTGGACGCGGCCCATCGGCGTCCGCTGGACGGTCGTCGTCTGGCCGCGGCCGTTGCACTCGGGACACTGGTGGGAGTCGGTCCCCGGCGGGTGGCCCTCGCCGTTGCAGTCCGGACAGGTGTCCGGCCGCGTGACGTTGAGTTCCTTCTCGACGCCGTGGTATGCGTCTTCGAGGTCGATCCGGAGCCCGGTGCGGAGGTCGCGACCCTGACGCGGGCGGTTGGAGTCGCCGCGACCGCCGCCGCCGAAGAACGTCTCGAAGATGTCGGACATGTCGCCGAAGGGGCCCTGACCGCCGCCCATACCGCCCACACCACCTACGCCGCCGGCACCCCGGCCCCCGTTGTCGGTCGCGCCGTGCTTGTCGGCCTCGACGTAGCGGTCGTGGCCCATCTGGTCGTACATCTGGCGCTGCTCCTCGTCTGTGAGGACCTCCTTCGCCTTCTTGGCCTTCTTGAACTTCTCCTCGGCGTTGGGGTCGTCGCTCACGTCGGGGTGGTACTCGCGCGCCTTCTTCCGGTAGGCCTGCTGGATCTCGTCTTCGTTGGCGTCTCGGGAGACCCCGAGCACTTCGTAGAAGTCCTCGCTCATCGCTTGTCGCGATGTAGACGATTGAGACACTTCAATAGAACGGGTCTGGACTCGCCGACGAATCCGTGCCCGACTCGTCAGACGTCGGTCCCGGTGTCTCCGTCGCCGCCCTGACCACCACGGAAACGCGCTCGTCGGTTCCCGGACCGCTGTAGGCGAACGACATCTCCCGCTCGTCGTCGAACGCCTCGAACGTCACAGACCCGGACTCGGTACTCCCGGGGTCGACGTTCACTTCGATGGTCTTCGGATATCCGCCCGTCCGAAACCCGGCGAGGAACGTGCCCGTTCGGTCGCCGTCGTTCGAGACGGTGACACCGAGCTCGAATCGCTCGTTTGGTTCGACCGAGTTCGGGACCTGCAGGGAGTCGAGACGGAGGTCGGGTGCGGTGGCGAGGCGTTCGCGGGCGGACTCGTCGAGCCGCCAGCGGCGACCGTCTCCAAGTAATGCGGCGCTGTCGGCCTCGACAGCGGGAACGTCGAACCGGAGTGACCCGCCCCTCCGGTCGTCGGTGTATACAGAGTCGATGCCGGGCGTCCACGACATGAACCCAGATACCGACGTGGCGGGCGCGAACCGTTCCGATCCGAGTTTCAGCGCGTAGGCGTCCGGTGGACGCTCCTCGTGCGCATCGGGCGGTCGAACGAACGCGAACTGCGCACGCTCGGGCGAGGCGACTCCGATGGCGTCATCGTTGATCCCGTAGCGATACGACGAGCGGAGTGTCGTCGACACTGTCTCGGCAGGCTCGGGCGTGCCAGTATCAGTGGACGTAGTCTCGGCTGGTCCGGGCCGGTCAGTGCCGGTCGATTCCGTCGGTTCTGACCCGCTGAGACACCCGGCGAGGCCGCTCACGAGCGGGAGGGCGGCGACGAACTGGCGGCGGCGCATACACGCTGTCTCGCCGTCCGTGATAAATATCTTCTGTCCGCCACGAACGGCAGCGACCGCCCCGCTACTCATAGGGGGGACGGTCGTATTCAGACCCGCACGTGTCGCAGACGGCCGCCACCTCGTTTTCGTCGTCCAGTCCGAGTGTCATCGCGTCGGCACCGCAGTCCGGACACGGTGCGGGCACGCGCTCGGCACCGCAGTCGAGACAGACGAACGAGAGCGACTCGCCGGTGGTGTCGAGACCGAAGTCCGCTCGCTCGCACGCTGGACAGCGAACGGGGACGCGAACGTCGGTGCTCTCTCGGGGAGCGCCGATGGCGAGCGCGACCAGCGGCTCCTCGGCGCGGTTGTACCCTGACTGGAACTCGCCGGGCGCGAAGCGGACCGCCTCGCCGGACTCGACGACGACCTCGCGGCCCGTGCGCTGCCCGTCGGTGGTGCGGGACGTTCCGGCGGGTTCCGCGAGCGTCTCGAACGTCGCGGTCCCGTCGAGGACGACGAATATCTCCTCCTGGTCGACGTGGGTGTGGAGGCCACTCGGGAATCCATCGCCGGGTGGGATGCGGTAGTGGTTGATGGCGACCCCCTCGGTGTCGAGCGGGCCGGTGAGACCCCGCCGTTCGAGGGTACCGGACGACCCCCCGGAGGCACCGTCGATGTCGACGCGTTCCATGGGCGGTCTGTCGACCGCGATCATCAAATCTCTGTGGGCGGGTCGGCCGGTAGGTCAGATACGCAGCTACAACCGAGGAGATGGTGGTCAACAGCTGAAAGCCCTCGGCTGTCTCGGCTTCTGCTCGCGGGCCGCAG
>PXSD01000136.1 GCA_003023165.1 Halobacteriales archaeon QS_9_67_15
TCGGGTCCGTCGACGCGACGATGAGCCCGGCACACGTCGCCAACACCGGTTTCCCGGTGGCGACGTGGTCCTCGATCTCCGCCGCGATCCCTTCCCGGTGGAGCAGTCGGGAGATAGTCGTCGATTCGCCGCCGGGGAGGAGGAGAAGGTCGCAGTCCGGGACCGTCCCCGACTGGCGGATCTCGACGACCTCGGCGGTCTCGTCGTGACTGGCGGCGGCCCGTCGGATGGCCTCGGCGTGCTCGCTCACGTCACCCTGGACGGCGACGACACCCGCCCTGATGGTCATACCACTGCTATCTGTCGCGCGGCGAAAAAGCTCTCGCTCTCCGCTCGGTCCCCGTCTCTCCAGCTCGCGCACTCATACGGATTACTGTAGTTTTTTTACCGCCGATTGGAATGAAATCCCGGTTTCGAATGTCTGACGAACCCGAATACGTCGGCCGCTGTGAAACTATCTACAGTAATCCGTATCAGTCGTCGGCCGACTCCTCTGGGGCCGTTTCGTCGTCTGTGCCCTCGCTCGGCGGTGTCGAGTACATCAGTCCGCGACTCGTACTGACTCGTGTCATTGCAACCCTGTCTCCGATTCGTACGGATAACTATACCCCTGGATCAGGTATGAAGTATTAATTTACACTTAGGACGTATAAGGTCGGTGAACGGAGACGACTGCGAGCGCGTCCGCGGTACGGCCAAACTGTTAGGGACAGGCAGGACCAACTGATACATCATGCCAGACAGCCGCGATCCGGTGGAGGCACGTGCCGACGACGGCCACGACCTCTACGAGGTGTCGACCTGGGAGGTCCGAACGCTGTTCGACAGGCTGGCGGCGGGGCTCTACGCGACAGGCGTCTCCGCCGCGCGGCTGTTCGTGGTCGTCCTCGCGTTCGCGATCCTCGTCGTCCAGTTCGCGCTGGGCGGACTCGGAGCTATCACTGACCCGATCATCGGTGCGTTCACGCTCCTGTCAGCGGTACCCGCGCTGGCGCTCGCGGCCTACGTCTGGTACGCCGACGTGACGACCTCGGAACCGCTGGAGCTCCTGGTGGGTACGTTCGTACTCGGAGTCCTGTTCGCGGGGTTCGCTGGCATCCTCAACTCCATCGCCAACAGCGGGCTGGAAGCGCTCGGACTGACCGCGGGCGTCGTCGGATTCGTCTTCCAGGTGGTCTTTTTCTTCCTCGTGGTCGGTCCGGTCGAAGAGACCGTGAAACTGCTGGCCGTCAGGCTCTACGCCTACCGGAAGCCGCAGTTCGACGCCGTCGTCGACGGCGCGGTCTACGGCGCGATGGCCGGCCTGGGTTTCGCGACCATCGAGAACGCCATCTACATCTCCGGCCAGACCCAGGACATCGCCGACCCGCTCAACCTCGTGGTCGCAGGCAGCGGCATTACGGCAGTTCGCGCGCTCGCGGGACCGGGCCACGTGATCTACTCGGCGTTCGCCGGCTACTACCTCGGACTCGCGAAGTTCAACGAGGAGAACGCCGGCCCGATCGTCGTCAAGGGACTGCTGATCGCCGCGCTCGTCCACGCGACCTACAACTCGCTGTCGGGCGTCGTCCCGTCCGTCGTCGCGTCAGTCACCGGCGTCCCGGGGTTCGTCGCCTTCTTCGGGTTCATTATCCTCTACGACGGGATCTTCGGGTACATCCTTTTCCGGAAGCTCGGGCGCTACCGGACGGCCTACCACGAGGCACACGACGAAGCACCTGACGGCAAGAAAGCCGAGATGACCGAGTTCGACGGCTGACTTCGTCTGGGAGACAGATCCTCAGCGGTACTCGCCGAGTGCCTCGCGCACCGCGGCCACGTCCGCCCCGGCCTCGGCGTCGCGCTCGGCCATCCCGAGCATCCGCTCGACGTACTTGGCGAAGACGTCCACCTCGACGTGGACCTCGTCGCCGGGTTCTCTGTCCGAGAGCGTCGTCTCGTGGTAGGTCGTCGGGACGACCGCGACGGAGAACGTCCCCGCCGCGTCGTCCAGCGTCGCGACGGTCAGGCTGATCCCGTCGAGCGCGATCGACCCCTTCTCGACGACGTACTGTTCGAGACCCGCGGGCAGGTCGAACGTATAGGCCCAGTCTTCCCCGACGCGCTCGATATCGACGATCTCCGTCGTCCCGTCGACGTGCCCCTGGACGACGTGGCCGTCGAACCGCTCGTCGGTCGCCAGCGCTCGCTCCAGATTGACCGCGTCGCCCTCGCCGACGGAATCGAACGTCGTCCTGTCGAGCGTCTCGGCGGCCAGAAACACCGAGAACCACTCGCCACCCTCGTACTCCTCGACGGTGAGGCACGCGCCGTCGACGCTGATGCTCTGCCCGCCGATCCGGAGGCGACGACCGGCGTCCGTGCCCTCTATCTCGGCGATCTCGCCCGTCTCCTCGATGATCCCGGTGAACATATGCGTCGCTTGGGACAAGCGTCACAAAAGAGTTACCGTTCTCATATGTGGGACGTGTCGACGGAGTGGCCGCGGGGTCGGTGGCGGGACAGGGCCGTCACCCGTCGGCGGAGACGCGAGGCTTTTGCCCGTTGACGAGAGAACGAGACACATGGGCCGGAGTATCCTCGGACTGGTCGGGCTGGGGGCCACGCTTATCTTCGCGATTCCGGCGGCGATGCTCGGACTCGATTACCTCCTGTTACAGGGCCGGACGACGGTCGGTATCGCGCTGTTGGTCGCCGCCGGGCTGATGATCGCGATCGAGGAGTACGTCACGACGCCGGGCGATCTGGCCGGGACGGCCGTCGACAAGACGGTCGGGACGGTCGTGAAGCCGCCCGACGACGACGAGGAGTAACGGGCGAAGGGCGACGAGAAGTGGCACGCAGACGACCGCGGCGGAGCGTAGCGGGCGAACGCCGGCAGGGGCCGAAAGAGATCCAAGCGTTGAAATCGTGAGCGAGTGTCAGAGCGGACATGCGCCGCTCCGACTCTGAGTCTATCGCTTTCGAGGAGTCCGACGCCGCGGACGCCCCCGCTCCCACCGGAGGGGCCACCGCCCGTCCGAGCCTCGACAGGGTGTTCTCCCGGCTCGACCGGCTCGACCGGGCGACCCGCTGGGTTGTCGGGTTGGTCGTCGCGGGCGCGCTCATCCGGCTGGTCCTCCTCGGTGCGCGGGTCACCCACTACGACGAGGGACGCGTCGGCTGGTGGGCCCTATACTTCCTCGAGTCCGGCCAGTTCGAGTATCGGTACATTATCCACGGCCCGCTCGTCCAGCACGTCAACAAGTTCGTCTTCGCCGGACTGGGCGCGAACGACTTCACGCTCCGGCTGTTCGTCGCCCTCGTCGGCGCGCTCCTGCCCCTGTCGGTCCTGCTCTTTCGGGAGCACTTCGAGCGCGACGAGACCGTGGGCGCCGCCTTCTTCCTCGCGCTCAACCCGCTGTTGGTCTACTACTCGCGGTTCTTCCGGAGCACGCTGCTGGCCGCGGCGTTCGCGTTCGTCGCGTTCGGTCTGCTCGTCCGCGCCTACGACGAGTGGTCGGTCCGGTACGTCCACGCCGCCGTCGTCTTCGTCGCGCTGGCGTTCACCGCCAAGGAGAACGCCGCCGTCTACCTCCTCGTGTGGATCGGTGCGAGCGCGCTCCTCCTCGACCAGGCGCTGTTCCGGACCGGCGGCGACCGGTCGGGCTTCGAGCGGGTCCGCGACCGGATCAATCGCTTCGACCGCCGTCCGGCCGTCGAGTACCTCGCGGACTTCGTGTGGCACCTCGCCGTCGCAGTCGTCCTCTTTCTCGCCGTCACGCTGTACTTCTACGCGCCGCGAGAGCCGTCGGCCGAGGCCGTCGGCTTCTGGCAGGCGGTCGGGAATCCGGCGCTGTTCCCCGACCTGTTCGGTCGGACCCTCGACGACGTCGTTGAGGGGTACAGCTACTGGTTCGGCGGGACGACCGACGCGGGCTGTCGGAAGGAGAACATCATCGACGCCTACCTCTGTTTCCTCGGACAGGAGCTCCAGGCTATCGCACAGGCCGCGTTCGCGCTCGTCGCGATGGCCCTCGTCGGGTTCCTCGCCGAGCGCTACGGTCGCGCGAACCAGCGCAACGTCGTCCTCTTCTGTGCCTACTGGGGCTTCGTGTCGGTCCTCGGCTACCCGCTCGGCACGGACATCGCCAACGCGTGGATCGCCGTGAACGCGCTCGTCCCGCTCGCGCTCCCCGCCGGCGTCGGCCTCGCGCTCGTCGTCGACCGCGCCCGCGACTCGCTCCACGGCGACTCGGTCCGCTTCGGCGTCACGGTGTTCGTCCTCCTGCTGATAGCAGGCTACATGGGTCTCGCGATGGCCGAGGGCGTCTACCTCAACCCCGCGAGCGAGGAGAACGAGCTCGTCCAGTACGCCCAGCCGGCCGACGACTTCCGGCCCGCGATGAGCGTGCTGCGGGACCACGCCGCCGACCACGAGGGGACTGACGTATTGGTCGTCGGGTCGAGTTACGTCCGCGATAGCCCGCGCAGCGGCGGGATAGAGCCGCGCTGTTCGAGCATCGGTGACACGCTCCCCCTGCAGTGGTATATCGAGGCCTACGGCGCGCAGGGGGACTGCGTCGGCGGCGCCGAGGAGGCGTCCCAGCAGCTCGACAGTGGGTCGGTCGACCCGCTGCTGGTCGTCGCACCCCAGCGCCTCCAGAACGACCTCGGACCCGCGCTGGGCGGCTACGAGGCCGAAGTCCACGGCCTCCGCACGTACGGGAGCAAAGCCGTCTTCTTCGTCGACCAGTCACCCAGTCAGGGGGCGGCAGCCGAGAACGCGACCGCCGTCCGACCCGCTGGCGAGTCCGCCGACTGAGTCCGCCGGCGACAGTCCGGCGGCGCTACCGCACGCCCCGTTCGCGTTCCCACGCCCGGAGCAGCGCCGTCAGCGTTTCGTTGACCGGCACCGGCTGGTCGGCCCGCTCGACGACGGCCCCGTTGAGCGCGTCCACCTCTGTCCGCTCGCCCGCGTCCACGTCCTGGAGCATCGACGACCGGTTGGCCGCGGTCGCGGCGGCAACTCGTTCGACCGCACTCGCGGCCGCCTCGTCCGAGAGGTCGATCGCTCGCTCGCGCGCGACGCGCGACGCCTCGATAGCGGCATCGCGCGCAGGCCGACGCGCGCAGCCGTCGACGAGCGCGCCGTTCTCGACTCGGGCGAGCGCGGTCACGGCGTTGATACCCGCGTTGACGGCCAGTTTCTCCCAGAGCCGCCGCGGCATGTCCGCGGCGACGGTCGTCTCGATGTCGGCCGTTCGGAAGGCGTCGCCCACGTCGTCCGCTGCAGTCGAAGCCCCTCTGTCTGGCGGTCCGAGCGCGACGTCGCCGCGACCGGTGCATTCGACGCGCCCGGGGCCGAGCAGGCGAGCGCCGTACGTGCACGTCCCGGCCAGGACCGGACAGTCGAGCGCGTCCGCCAGCCGCGTCTCGTTGCCCAATCCGTTCTGGAGCGAGAGCGCCCCACCGAGGTCGACCGTCGCCAGCGCGTCCGCGGCCGCGTCCGTGTCGAACGCTTTCACGGCGACGACCGCGAGGTCGAACGCCTCGTCGGGGACCGTCGTCGTGGCGGCGGGAGCGATTTGGTCCTCGACCGCGCCGACGATCCGGAGGCCGTCGCGACGGACGCGCTCGACGTGCGGGTCGCGGCCGACGAGCGTGACGTCGTGGACGCTCGCGAGCAGTCCGCCGACGAGACTGCCGAGGCTCCCCGCACCGAAGACGATGACCTGCA
>PXSD01000137.1 GCA_003023165.1 Halobacteriales archaeon QS_9_67_15
GCGCCGCTCGCGATCCGGAAGCTCCCCGACGGGACGCGCGGCGACCTGCCCCTGTCGCCGACGTCGGACTCCCCGTCGCGGTCGGCGAACACTTCGTGATGCTCGCGGTCACGACGCTCTCGGCCAGCATCGCCTCGCCGATCATCAACACGCAAGCGGTCGTCGCCGTCCTCCTCGAGGACGTTCTGCTCGGCGAAGACGCGTTCCGCGTCCGGCTCCTGGCCGCGGGGTTCGCCGTTGCCGGCGTGACGATGATTACGGTCGGCTGAAAACGTCTCCGGTCGGCGGCTGTCCTACTCGGCCGGTCCGGTCGCGCGTACGTCCTCGAAGTCGATGGCGTAGCTGGCCTGGATCCAGGCGTTGGCGTTCTCCCGGTCGTACATCATCAGGTCCCCGTCGGTCGTCTCGAAGGTCCCACACTGTGCGTCCGCGCGTTCGGATCGGCGCTGCGTCTCGGACATCGTCCGTTCACCTCTACCCCTATCGCTGAGCAAATTAAGCCTTATCGTGGGTATGGTATCCAATCTCAATATTATATAAGGACGACTAGTCGACGGTCGAACGGCCTGGGGGTTCGACCCGTCGCCAAGCAGGTGGCCGCGGGCGGCTCTCGTCACCCCTATGCTGTCGGACGGGAAACACCCGCACATGACACGTCAGGAAGCACCGGTCGAACCGCCGGTGGTCCTCACGATCGCGGGGAGCGACTCCGGCGGCGGCGCCGGTATCCAGGCCGATCTGAAGACGATCGAGGCCGGCGGCGCGTTCGGGACGAGCGCGATAACGAGCGTCACCGCACAGAACACGACCGGCGTCGAGAGCACGCACGTCCTCCCAATCAACGAGATCGACGCCCAGTGCGGGGCCGTGTGCTCGGACTTCGACGTGGCCGCGGTCAAGACCGGGATGCTCGCCGCGACGGACGTGGTCGAACTCGTCACCGAACGGGTGCGCGAGACGGAGGTGCCGGCGGTGGTCGACCCGGTCATGGTCGCCGCGTCGGGCGACCGCCTGCTCGCGAGCGAGGCCGAGACCGCCTACGAGGACCTCGTCGCGGAAGCGGCACTCGTCACGCCGAACGCCGACGAGGCCGCCGTTCTCACGGACATCGACCCCGACGGCGAAGCCGAGGCGCGCGAGGCGGGCGAACGGCTCGTCGAGGGGCACATCCCCGGCGACGACGTGGTCGACGTGCTCGTCACCGGCGACGGCGTCGACGTGTTCCGCCACTCGCGGGTCGACACCGATGCCACCCACGGCTCCGGCTGTGCGCTCTCGTCGGCTATCGCCACCCGCCTCGCGCACGGCGACGACCTCGTCGACGCGGTCGGCGCGGGCATCGGCTTGCTCGCTCGCGCGGTCCGCTACAACCTCGACGTGGGCGAGGGGCCGGGCGCGGTCCACCACGCGGTCGAGACGCGGGACCGGGCCGCCCGCGACGAGACGGCCGAGGCCGTCGAAGGCGTCGTCCAGTCGTTCGTCGACCGGAACGTCGGGCCGCTGGTCCCGGAGGTGGGGACCAACGTCGCCGGCGCGACGCCGTACGCGGAGCGACCGGGGGAAACCGCCGCCGTCGAGGGCCGGATCACGCGGACGCGCTCCGGCGCGCAGCCCAACTGCGGGGTCCGATTCGGTGCGTCGACCCACGTCGCCCGCCTGCTCCTCGCGGCCCGCGAGCGCGACCCCCGGCTCCGCTTCGCGGCGAACTGTCGCTACGACGGGCCCGTCGCCGACACGCTCTCGACTCTCGACGGTCCTGTCGCGGAGTTCGACCGTGCCGACGCGTCGGCGTCCGCAGGCGCGGACGCTGTCGAGTGGGGGAGCGAAACCGCGTTCGACGCCGTCGATGGGACGCCCGCGGCGGTCGTCGACCACGGTGCGTCCGGCGACGAGCCGCTGGTCTTCCTGCTCGCACGCGAACCGGACGCGCTGGTCGACCGGACGCTGACGCTGCTGGAAGCCGTCGAATCCGAAGCGTAGCGCCGCCGCGGGTCGAGGCCGCGGTCGACTCGCGCCTACGCTCGGCGCCGAGCGAGTAGTGCGAGCGCCGCGACGACGCCGACGAGCGTCGCGACCGGTCCGAACCCGGGTCCGAAGCCGCTGCTCCCGCCGTCTTGCCCGTCTCCGCCGTTCTGACTCCCGCCGCTCGTATCTCCCTTCGTCTAGTCGAACGACGCCGGAGACGGTCCGGTTCTCGCCCGCACCGAGCGCGACCCGTCTGTCGATGACCGGCCCGTCGGGACCGCCGAGCCTCACGCTCGTCCGTCCCGGGACGTCGTTCGGGTTGCTCACCGTCGCCGTGACCTCGACCGCGCCCGGCGCCGCGAGTTCGGTCCTGTTGGCCGAGAGCGCCGTCACGCTCGCCCGACCGGGTTCGTGCACCTCGACGGTCACCTCGTCGCCACCGACCGCGACCGTCCGCTCGCCCGCCTGCTCGAACGTCCGCTCGAACCGATGGGTCACGCGCTCGCCCGGCTGGACCGTCCCCGATTCCGTCGCGACGACCCGCCCGTCGACGGCGAACCCGGCTTCGTACTCGGTCGCCGCTTCGCCGGCGTTCGTCACCGTCCCGACGACTGTCAGCGTCTCGCCGGCGAACAGCGTCGGCGTCGACCCGTCGAGCGACTCGTTCCGGAAGGGGCCACCGACCGCGAAGGTGTCCGGACCGTCCGCGAGTCCGACCTCGACTCTCGCCGGTCCCTGGTGTGCGTTCAGCCGCGAGAACACCGCCTGGAGCGACCGCGTCCGGTCGGTCGCCAGCCGGATCCGACGGTCGACGTCCGCGGCGACGAGGCTCCCCTTCAGGTAGTTCGCGGCGTTGGCCCACGTCGACGGGTCGGTGAGCACGGCGTCGGACTGTGACTGGGTCGTCCCGCGCCGGAGCACCTCGCGGAGGCCGTCGTAGTCGGTCAGGTCCTGCTCCATCGCGAGGTGGGCGGCGTAGTAGGTGGCGAAGGCCTCGGTCGTCCACTCCGCCGCGGCGTCGGTGTCGTAGTTCTGTCGCGTGTGGACGTACTCGTGGAGCCACGTGTTCTCGGCCGTCGAGAGCGTCTCCACGTCCCGGACCCACATGTCCCGGTCGCCGAGCTGGAGTCCGCGGACGCCCCAGCGGACGCTCGTCGTCGGGGCCGCGAACGCGTGGACCACGTCGTCCCGGTCGCCCACTCGCAGCTGGTCGGAGGCCGCGGCCATCGAGTCGAGGACCGCCGCTGGCGACTCCGCGAGCGACGCGCGCTTCGGGACGACCAGCTCGAATCGCTGCCCGTACGCACTCCGTTCGTGAGTCCGCACCTCGCCCAGGTAGACCATCCAGTCGCCCGCGTAGCCCGGTCCGTCGGTGGTCGCTTCGCGCGTGATCCCGACCGGTTCGGCGCCGCGCCACGACCAGCTCGTCTCGAGCGACGGCTGGCGGAACAGCGCCCACTCACCGGCGTCGACGAACAGGTACTCCCCGCGCGCCCCTTCGGGTCCCGCGAGGTCCCGCGTCTCGTTCACTCGCATCGTGAACGTGATCTGCGGGGCGGACATGTTCCCGTCCCACTCGTAGGTAGTGCCCTCTGCCCGCGAGAAGCCGGTCGTCCCGGTGACTGTCACGTCTCGGGGCAGTTGGGGCTTCAGCGACGCGACGCGGTCCGGCACCGCGTAGCGCTGGACGACAGTGATACGTCCGCGCTCGTCCGGCGTCAGTCGGAACTCCTGGGTGGCCGTGATGTTGTCGGACGCACGCTCGAACACGTCGTCGGTGGCGACGGCCGAGGCCGACCCGCCGGACTCGGTGACCGTCGACGTGGTCTTCGCAGAGGGCGCGCTCGGGCCGACCGTGTCCGGGGCGAACCGGTCCGATTCGACCCGGTCAGCGAGGGCGCGTTCCGGTCCGATATCTGGATGACTCTCCGCGGTCGCAACCGCCGCGAGCCCGGTCCCGACAACCGTGCTTCCGAGGACGAGGACGACCAGCACGAAGACGACGAGGCGACGACCGCCTACCCGTGACATACTCCGGCTAACAAAACGACCCTCTTAATCGTTAGTGACCGAGTATCAGTCGTTAGTCTGTCGCGCTCTCGCGACGGGAGTGGTCTCGCTGCGGCGCGTTCGCCCGACAGTCGCGGACTTCGCCGTGACTAGTCGGCCCTCACAGCCCGTCGAGGAACTGTGCGCCGTGGTCGATGGACGCGAGGGGGTCCTGGGGCTGGTCGTGTTCGTAGACGAGCCACTCGGCGTCGACCTCGCGGGCGGCGTCGGCACAGGCCTGCATGTCGATGTCGCCGTCGCCGATCTCGCAGAACTCGCCGTCGTCCATGTCCTTCATGTGGACGACCTCGATGCGGTCGCCGTACCGTTCGAGCAGGTCGACGGGGTCGTGGCCGGCCGTCTCGATCCACCCCACGTCGGGTTCGAGGAGGACGTCCGTCTGCTCGGCGAAGACCTCGAAGCCGGTGGTGTCGCCGAGGTCGACGAACTCGTGGTCGTGGTTGTGGTAGTGACAGAGGAACCCGTGGTCCGCGAGCGACGCGGCCAACTGGCCGACGCGGTCGGCCGTCGCCGCCGCGGCCTCGCGCGTCTCGAAGTGTTCGGCCCCGAGCCACGGGACGACCGCGCCGCCGGCACCCATGGTGCCGTGTGTCTTCGCGACGCTCATCGCGTCGGCCTCCATCTCCTCGATGTCGACGTGGGGGTCCGTCACGGTCAGCCCCAACTCGTCGAGCGTCTCGGAGACCGCCGCGGTCGAGAGCCCGCCGAAGTCGCCCGCGAACTGGACACCGTCGTAGCCGGCGTCGGCACAGCGCTCCAGGATCTCCCGCATCGGCACGTCGAGGTCGCGAACCGAGTAGAGATTGATGGCAGTACGTACCATACCACCCACGTCTATCGGTGGTGGTTTCAGTCTACGGATTCGGGCGCAGCTCTCCGGGACGTGCTCGCCAGACCGCCGTGGGCAGGTACTCGACTGGTTGCTACCGAGCTCGACGGTCCCGAACGGCGCTTGCCCGTCAGACGCCCGTCGGCTCTGCCCGGAAGCTTATGGTCCCGGGCGAGTGTGTACGCGATATGCTCAACGCGCTGGCACTCCAGTCCGGACTCGGGCCGCTCGGCTCACCCGTCGGCATCCTCGGCGTCCTCGTCGTACTCGCGGTCGTCATCCTAGTCGGTCGCTTCCTGCTGTCGATGGCCTGGCGACTCGTAGTCATCGGGCTCATCGTCATCGGGACGCTGTACGTCCTCGGTCTGCTCGGGTTCGGTCTCGGCATCCTCTGACGGCCGGCGGTTCCGCCTCGACCACGCCCGGTCGACTATCGCCGGCGCTCAGTCGACGATGTCGACGCCCCTGAACTCGAACCGCGTCCCGCCGGTGTCACTCTCCGTGATCTCGACGTCCCAGTCGTGCGTGGCCGCGATGTCGCCGACGATAGCGAGCCCGAGTCCCGTTCCGTCTCGGTCCGTCGAGTAGCCGCTCTCGAAGACCCGGTCGCGGTCCTCGGGTGGGATCCCGGTCCCGTCGTCGGCGACGAAGAAGCCGTCGGAGTCCGGGAGGTCGCCTACGGTGACGGTCACCTCGGTGTCGGTGTGTTCGACGCTGTCCTGTCGAGCCTGCGAGGCAGGGCTCGTGGAACCATGTTCCACGCTGTTGCGGAACAGGTTCTCCAGTAACTGCTTGAACCGCCCCTCGTGACACCGGATCGAGAGCGCCGTCCTGACGTCGATGGTCGCGTCGGGTGTCGCGACAGTGTCCCAGCAGCCGTCGACGACGGCCGCGAGGTCGACGGTGGTCTCGTCGTCTACCGGCGTGCCGTGTCGAGCCAGCGACAGCAGGTCGTCGATCAGTTGTTCCATCCTGTCCAGCGCTCGCTGGCCGCGCTCGAAGTGGTCGGGGTCGCCGGTCTCCGCCGCGAGTTCCAGCGAGCCCGCGAGGACGTTCAGCGGGTTCCGCAGGTCGTGGCTCACGACATCGGCGAACCGTTCGAGCCGGTCGTTCTGCCGCTGGAGCTCCTGCTCGCGCTCGATCCGTCCGATCGCCGACGCCGTGTGCGTGACGAGCAGTTCCGTCAGCTCGACGTCTCGCTCGTCGAAGGCGTG
>PXSD01000138.1 GCA_003023165.1 Halobacteriales archaeon QS_9_67_15
TCCAGCAGCGGCCCCACCCATACAGCGACCACTGGCCGTTCCTGCGGGCGGGCGTCCCGGTGCTCCAGCTACACAGCGCGAACCCCGACGCGGAGGGGACGTGGGACCGCGGCTGGACCCACACCCGCGCCGACACCCGGGACAAGGCCGACCGCCGGAACCTCCGCGAACACGCCATGCTCGGAGCGCTGCTCGTCCGCGAGGTCGCCGCCAGCGACATCCCGCGGCTCGACCCGAACGCGGTCCGCGACGCGCTCGCTGCGGCGGGCGCTGACGAGGGGATGCGCGCCGCCGACATCTGGCCCGAAGAGTGGGAGTGACTACTCGGCCCGTGCCTCGAAGACCAGCGTCGACGGGAGCTTGGCCAGCAACGCCGGTTGCTCCTCGCCCCACGGCCCCGCCTCGTAGTCGTCGGGGTCGTCCGATCCCGGTTCACGGATGCGCTCGACCCGAAACCCGGCCCCGACCAGCGCGTTGTGGACATCGCTCACCCGGTGTCGGTACGTCACCATGTCCCGGTCGAGGTCGTCGTACTGCGTGACCTGTCGCCCGGTGTCGAAGTAGCTCTCCTCGACTGTGTGGGAGTCCGGATCGGCGAGGGGGTAGACGGGATGGGGCATCGCGAAGACGAACCGTCCCCCCGGTCGGAGGACGCGATTGGTCTCGCGGAAGCAGGTCGCGAGGTCGTCGACCCACTGGAGGACGTAGGCGTTGAACGCCACGTCGAAGCGCTCGTCGGGGAACGTACTCAGGTCGGTCACGTCGCCCTGGAGAAATTCTACGTCGGCGTCGTGCTCGGCAGCCAGGTCGCGAGCGAGCGATAGCTGCTCCGCCGAGAGGTCGATCCCCGTCACGTTCGCGCCGCGCCGAGCGAGCGCGACCGAACACTGGCCGCCGCCACAACCCAGTTCGAGCACGTCCGCGCCGGTAACGTCGGGCAGGAGCGTCAGGTCGTCGTCGGTGGTCGAACCGGTCCAGTTGACTCCGATGTCTAGGTCGATCTCGTCTTGGAACCACTCCGCCGTCAGCTCCCACCACGCTTTCACCTCCTCGGTCATATCCCACTAGTTTCCACCGGCTCGAATAGGTCTTGTGTGCGTTCGTGAGCGGTCCAGGATCACTGCCCGTCCGGACGACCCGGCGACCGTCGCCCGAGGGGGTGCTGGGCGTTATACTGTTGGAGCGCATAAACGAAGTATGGAGACGCTCGTGGCCGAACACGACGGGCACATGCTCGCACGGCTCGAAACAGCGGACCGAGTCTTCGAGGTGAGTTTCGACGCGGTCGAACCGACGGACGTGACTCTGGGGTTCCTCCGGGACGGCGAACGCGTCGGGAGCATCTACAACGACGACGGCACCGACCGGACGATGGCACGGCTGACGACCGGTCGTGACGGCACGGATTTCATCGGCGTCGAGGTGCCAAAGGAGTTCGTCGCCGAAATCCTCGAAACCGCCGTCGAGAGCGGTCGCGTGACCGACGAAACCGACGCCGAAGGCTACCGAATGCGGGTGTTGTGACGCTCGGTATCGACGGTCGGGCGCCCGCCCGTGTCGCTCACTCGATACCGTGGCGGACCGCGCCGGCCACCCGAGCGCCGACGGCTCGCTCGACATGGCGCTGTCGCCACACCGCCCGGGCGCTCTCGGCGGCAGTTTCGTCGACGACGAAGTCGGCGTCGTACGCTACGTCCCAGAGGACGAGCGGCTGTGCGGCCGCCGGAGCAACCCCCTCCGGCCCCTCGACAGACTCGCTTCCCAGCACCCGGTCGACCTTCGCTACGTCGGCCTCGCCGCCCGCGACCTCGCGGACCAGCTCGACGACACGGCGGACGAGCTGTCGGGCGAACCCGCCCGCCTGCAGGCGGACCACGAGGAACGCCCCGTCTCGCTCGACGCTCGCTTCGAGGTCTCTGACCGTTCCCGTCTCGTCGGGCGTCAGATTGTGGAAGTCGTGCTCGCCCGAGAGGCGGTCGAGCGCTTCGCGAGCCCGGTCGTCGTCGAACATGCGGTCGGTCCTCGTGTCGGCGGGCGCGTAGAGGAAGTAGACGTACTCTCGCGAGCGGGCGTCGTGTGTCGCGTGAAATCCCGAATCGACATCCGCGCTTGCCCACGCCCGGACCGACACGGGGAGTTCGCTGTTGAACGCCCGCGGCGAGAGCCACTCCGGCCCCTCGAAGGCGACGGTCTGAGCCCGCGCGGACACACCTGCGTCGGTTCGACCGGCCGCGGCGTATCCCTCGGGCTTGGCCGCCCCCTCCGCCAGCACGCCGAGATCCCGGAGCGCGTCGAAGACGCACTCCTCGACGGTCGGCACGTCCGGCTGGCGCTGGAAGCCGTGGAACGGCCGGCCGTCGTAGGCGAGCCGGTAGGCGCGCATCGTTCCCGATTCGTCCGTCATCGGGATTAATTCGCCCGGAAGCGACACCCGTTCGCGAGCGAAAATCTATGTATACGCAGGATTAACTACACAGATATGAGCAGTAAGAACATCAGCGTTCGAGACGACGTGTATCGCGCGCTCAAGGAGGCGAAAGGGGAAGACGAGAGCTTCTCCGACGTAATCGAGCGGCTCCTGAAAGGACAGGAGGGAGAGCATTCGCTGTATAGACTGATCGGAATGGTTGACGAGGACGAAGCAGCGAACGTGCGCGAGAAGGCCGCGACGTTCCGTGAGAGCGCCGACGAGCAGATGGATCGGTACTCGTGATACTCGACTCCTGTTTCTTCATCGGTCTCATGGCGAGTGACGAAGCAGCGATAGTGAAACTCGACGAACTCGTCACCGACGGGCACGCACTCTCGGTCTCGACAGTGAGTGTCACCGAGCTAGAGCGTGGCTTGGATGCAGAGGGACGCGAACGGTTCGACGCGCTCCTCCGGGACGTAGATATCGTACCGTACGACCGCACGATAGCTCGCCGTGGGGCCGATCTGTTACAGTCACTCGACGACCGCGGTGAACCGATCAGAGCGCTCGACGCGATGGTCGCCGCGACGGCGCTCGAACACGACGGACGAGTCGTCACTCGGAACGTCTCCGAGTTCAAGCGAGTCGACGGGATTCGAGCCGTGCCGTACTGATCAGCTGAAGTCGTCGTCGGTCGGCTTCTCTCGGTCGCCGGGGAACTCGTCGACGGGGACGCTCGTCTGGTCACCGGACTCCATGTCCTTGACCGTCACCTCGTCGTTCTCCAGGTCGCGCTCGCCGACGATGACGACCGTCTCGGCGTCGATGGAGTCGGCGTAGTTCATCTGTGCGCCGAACGAGCGAGCGCTCACGTCCGTCTCGACGACGTGGCCCCGCTCTCGCAACTCGCGAGCGATCCGCGAGGCCACCGACCGCACGTCGCCCACCTGCAGGACGTAGTAGTCGGTCGAGATGCCCTCGCCCGGCCAGGCGTCGTGGACCTGCAGGAGCAGGGGGAGCGTCGAGTTCATGACGCCGATGCCGACGCCGACGGCGGGGGTGGGCTGACCGCCGAACTCCTCGATGAGGTGGTCGTAGCGACCGCCGCCGAAGATGGAGCGCGAGACCTCGTCCGAGGCGTCGAAACACTCGAAGACGACGCCGGTGTAGTAGTCCAGCCCCCGTGCGGTCGTCAGGCTCACGTCGCAGTACTGGCGGACGCCAAAGTCCTCGGCGGCCGCGAGGACACGCCGGAGGTTCTCGACCGCGTCGGCCAGCGCCTCGCTGTCGGTGAAGTCCGTGAGTTCGGAGAGGTCATCGTCGCCGGCCACGAGCAGGTCGTCGAACTCGCGGGCCTGCTCGTAGGAGAGTCCCGCGTCCGAGAGCAGGCCGATGTACTCCTCGTCCTCGACCTTGGCGCGCTTGTCGACGGCGCGGACGGCCGCTGTGGTGTCGACGTCCGCGTCGAACGACCCCAGGAGTTCGCCGAGGATGTCCCGATGAGAGACGCGGAACTCGAACTCGGAGCCGTCGAGGCCGAGGTTCGTGAGCGAGTCGGCGGCGAACGCAAGCACCTCGGCGTCGGCCGCTGGTTCGCTGGAGCCGAAGATATCGGCGTTGGTCTGGTAGAGCTCGCGGTAGCGGCCCTGCTGGACCTGTTCGTAGCGCCAGAACGCCCGCGTCGAGAACCACTTGATCGGTTTCGACAGCGCCTGCTGTTTGGCGACGACCATCCGCGCGACGGTCGGCGTGAGCTCGGGTGTGAGCGTGACGTGGCGGCCACCCCTGTCCTCGAAGTCGTAGAGCTCGTCGACGATGTCCTCGCCGCTCTTGTCGGTCCACATCTCCGCCGGCTCCAGCGCCGGCGTCGACGTTTCCCGGAAGCCGTACTGCCGGGCCGTGGCCTCGATCTCGTCGATGACCTGCCGGCGCGGGGCCATCTCGTCGGGGTAGAAATCGGTGAACCCCTTCAGTCCCTCGTACATACCACGTCGTTCGGGAAGGGGTCGTTTCAAACCATCTTTTTGCTGACCGGGTTTCCTCGCTCGCTCCGCTCACTGCGGGAACCCGGTCAACAAAAACATGGGTCAAAAAGGCCGCCTCCGGGGGCTCTGCCCCCTACGGCGGCGAACCGGCGCCTTCGGCGCCGGATGCACACCATAGAACACAAACGGACTCTTCAGTAGCGCTGGTTACGCCTCTCGCCGACCGACGACACGCGACTGCACGTGTTCGGGGAACACCTCGGCGACGGTGTCCGCCCCGTACTCCGCCGCCATCAGCGCCCGAAGCTCCGTCTCGTAGTCCCCGGTCGGGATCGCCTGGCTCGGACCGGTTTCGACCCTCAACACCCGTCCAGCCAGTTCGTCGATTGCGCTCCGGCCGTACCCCGCGAGCGGCCGCAGATACTCGATGCCGTGGCGGTCCTCCAGACTCCGGGCGAACGGACGGTCGATGGCGGGCGCACGGTCGTCGCGGCGAGTGCCGTCGGCAACCGCGTCGACCGCGCGGCCACCGACCTCGGCCCGACTCGCGACCGTCTCCAGCGCGTGTTCGTGGACGAGCTGTATGCCTTCGCGCGGATACCCGTCGTCGACCATTCGGTCGATCGCGTCGTGGGCAACTGACTCGTCTAGTTCGACCGTCGCCGCGGGGAACCCGACGGCGTCGCTCGCCTCCCTGGCCGTCTCGGCGACAGTGCTCCCGGCGTCCAGTCCGAACGTACAGCTACAGCACGTCACGTCGTAGAACGGGTCGAGGAGGACGGCGGCGAGTGCGGAGTCTTTGCCGGCGGAGTACAGCGTCGCAACCGTCGGCATTACCGCCGCTGGATGTCGAAGCTCTTCTCCTCCGGCCGGAGCTCCTCGAGGAGCGCTTTCATCTTCTCGTCGTCTATCTTGCCCTGGACGCGGCCGCTCTGGGCCACCGCGAGCACCTGCTGTTCGACCTGCTCGCCGAACTCGGGCTTTGACATCTTCACCGTGTTCAGGCGCTTGCGTGCGCCGTCGGTGAGGTGCTTGCGAAGCATTGCCTTCTTTTGGGCCTCGCGCTGTTCGCGCTGGGCTTCCAGGGCCTCCTCGTCGACGCCCTGGCCCTCCTGCCCGCGCTGTTCCTGTAGTCGCTCCATCTTCTCCTCCCGGAGCTTCTCTAACTCCTCGTCACTCGGTTCGCCACTCATGGGCGTACGTAATCGAGTCGGCGTGAAAACGATTTCGGAGCCGCCGGTCGGGCGAACGGTCTCCCTACCGGCTCGAACGCCAGCCCAACCGCGGAGCGCCCGTGCTCGTCGACGGGAGCGATTCGACTCGAACGCAGAGAGCAAAAGAACGAGCCCGCGATGGGGGTCTACGCGTAGCGTTCGAGGTCCGGGCGGTCGAGGTCTTCGAGGACTTCGCCGGCGACCTCATCGAGGAGGCTCTGGCCCTCGTCGGTGATGCGGCGACCCTCGCCCTCTGCGGTCTGGACGTAGTCGGCCGCTTCGAGCTGCTGGAGGGCGGTACGGATGATGTTGCCGCTCGCGTCGGTCTTGTGGTTCGGTCGAACCCGGTAGCGGTTGGTCCCCTGCTTCGAGTCGCCGTAGGCCGTCCGGAGCGCACCGACACCGGTCGGACCGTCGATGGCGACCTTCCGGAGGAGGCTGGCGGCGCGGAGCGGCCAGAAGTCATCCTGCTCGGGCGGGAGCTCGCGGCCGACGCCGGTCTTCGCGAAGTTGAACCAGTCGGGCTCTGTCACTGCGTCTTCCTCGGCGAGACGCTCCGCAACCGCCTCGTTCAGGGCTTCCGCGGGCACGTCGTAGAGTGTCGTCATTGCAGGTTTCTTCCGGAGCGGCTCATTTAAGAGCATCGTTCGCTGTCCGTCCACGTGACGCCGACGCAGGGACCGGTCGGGGGCGCCGACCGGTCGGCGGACAGCGGGCCGACCGGTCGGATTGCACGCCGACCGCCGGTGTCGGCGGTCAGTCGCCGACGCCGAGCGCGAACGCGACGCCGCCGCCGACCACCGTGGGGAAGACGTACGTCGCGGCCCGATGGACGAGGACTGCGGCCCCCGCGGCGCCGCCGGTGACCCCGGTCGTCGAGACGAGCAGGGCGATCAGGACCGCGTCGACGCCGCCGAGGCCACCGGGCAGGGGCGTCATCCCGGCGACCGCGCCTATCGGGACGACGAGCAACACGGCCGTGAACTCGACCGTGTGGCCGAGCGCGAACAGCGACAGCCATAGCGAGCAACACATCGCCAGCCAGCCCAGCGCAGAGAAGCCGACGGCTTCGAGCAGCGTCTTTCGACTGCCCGCGACCCGTTCGATCGCGCCGAAGAACCCCTCGATCCGGTGTTCGATATCGGCGGTCGTCGGCGGTTCCTTCCGCGGGATCACCCGTCCGATAACGCGGACGACGGGCGTGACCGCGCGGACGACCGCCGCTTCGAGTTCGTACCGGTAGCGCCACCCGAAGTACGCCGCCGCCGGCATCCCGACCGCGAGGGTGACCAGCGCGGTCGTCGCGAAGACGAGGTTGCGACCGAACTGAGCCGCGCCGGCCACCACGAACGTCAGGCCGACGACCGCGTAGCCGATAGAGGGGACGAAGTGGATAGCGTCGACCGAAGCGATGGCCGCGAGGCCGGTCTCGTACTCGCGGTCGGTCGCCCGCGAGATGAGATAGCCGCTGACGGGCTCGCCGCCCGCCTGTCCGAACGGCGTGACGTTGTTCGAGAAGATCGCGCCCGCGAAGACAAAGGCGCTCGTCACGACGGAGATCGGGGCGTCGAGCGCGTTCAGTACCGTCCGGAGCGCCAGTCCCCAGCAGACGAGCCAGCAGACGGCAATCCCGAGGATGAGGAACAGGTACTCCGACTCGATGCCGCGGAGCTGGGCGAGGATGCCGTCGATCCCGACCACCCAGACGAGGGCCGCGAGGACGAGCCCCCCGCCGGCGAACCCGACGACGGTCGCCCACCTGTCCCGGTTCATGTCGGCGGAGAAGGGCCTCTCGGGTTTGAACCCACCGGAGTGAGCGCCAACGGGGGGCGACCGCGCGGCGTCGAACCACAGGGGGTTTTGACGGAGCGAGCGAAGGCGCGGTATGGACGAACGGACCGCGCTGGGACTGCTCGCCGACCGCGTGCCGGCGGCGGGCGACGACGCCGCTGTCGTCGACGGGCAGGTCCTCACCACGGACATGCTCCACGACCGGACGGACTTCCCCGACGGGACGACCCGCTACACCGCCGGCTGGCGCGCGGTCGGCGCATCGCTCTCCGACGTGGCCGCGATGGGCGGCGCGGCCACCGCCGCCGTCGCAGTCTACGCCGCACCGGCCTTCGACGAGTCCGAACTCGCGGAGTTCGTCGAGGGCGCGGTCGAGGTGTGCGGGGCCGTCGACGCCGAGTACGTCGGCGGCGACCTCGACGACCACGGAGAGTTTACAGTGGCGACGACCGCCCTCGGCGAGACCGACGACCCCGTCCGCCGTTCGGGAGCCGAACCCGGCGACGCGGTCTGCGTGACCGGCACGCTCGGGCGGAGCGGAGCCGCTCTCGGCCTGTTCGACCGCGGCGAGCACGAGCGCGCCAACGATCTCTTTCGATTTCAGCCGCGCGTCGCGGCCGGCCGGGCGCTCGCGGGGACTGCGACGGCGATGATGGACTCCAGCGACGGGCTGGCCCGCTCGCTCCACCAACTCGCGGAAGCGAGCGACTGCGGCATGGCTGTCGAGTCGCCGCTACCGGTCGACGGGTCTGTCGATTCGGTCGCCGAGGACCAGGACGAACGGCTGGAACTGGGCGCGTTCTTCGGCGAGGACTTCGAACTCGTCTGTACGGTCCCCGAGGACGAACTCGCGACCGTTCGGGCAGATGTGCCCGTCGCGCTGACGCGGATCGGGACCGTCGTCGACCGCGAGGCGCTCTGCGCCTCGGAGCGTAGCGGCGGAGCCGCGGAGCACCGCGTCACGCTCGACGGCGAGCCACTCCCGGACCGCGGGTACACGCACTGAAATCGACCTTTGGCCCGGTCTCGTTCGTCGTGTTCTAGGCCGACAGAATTTCGAAGGGCACCGGCGTGAAACAGAGGAGGCCGAGCACCAGCGTCAGCACGCCGACCGCCTGTCGGCGACGGTCGATCGGTTCGTCGCGGATCGGCGTCGCGGGGCCAGCGTAGGCGAGTCCGCCGGCGATGAGCCCCCAGAACGCCCAGAGGACGACGGCGTTCGTCGCCTCCCGCGTGACGTAGAGGAACGCGGCGAGCCCGAACAACGCCACGGGGACGGCCGCGGCGACCGTCTCCTGTCGCGGGCCGAGGGTCGCGCGGACGATGTGGCCCCCGTCGAACTGCCCGACCGGCAGGAGGTTCAGGAACGTGACGAACATGCCGACCCAGCCGCCGAAGATCACCGGATTGGCCGCGAGCGTCGGGTCCGAGTACGAAAGGGGCTGTCCGGTGAGTTCGGCGAGGATGACTAACAGCAAGGGGTCGTTGAATCGCAAGGAGGTGGACGACCCCTCCAGCACGCGCTGGGGAACCGTGATCGGGTCGAGGTAAAGACCGATGACCGTGACGACGACGGTTGCGACGAGGCCTGCCAGCGGACCGGAGACACCGATATCGAACAGCGCTTTCCGGTTCGGGATGCGGCCGCGCATCCGGATGACCGCGCCCATCGTTCCGATGAGCGACGGGAAGGGGATGAAGTAGGGGAGGCTCGCGTCCACGTCGTGGTACCGGATCAGCACGTAGTGACCGAACTCGTGGACGGCGAGGACGCCGAGGATGGCCGCGGCGAAGGGCCACGCCGCAAGCAGGGAGAGCGGGCCGTCGATGTCGACGTAGTACCACTGCGTCCCGACGAGCAGCGTCGAGAGCACCGTGAGGGCGAAAAACAGCAGGTTCGTCCACGGGATGCCGTCGATGTGGGGCGAGCGGGGTTCGGCGACGAGGACGTACTGCGGTCGCGTAGGGCCGAAGCGGTCCTCGACGAGCGTCGTCTCGTCGAACGGTGCCGAAGACTGGGCTCGCGTCGTGAGCGACACGTCGTAGCCGGCCTCGCGAAAGCGCTCCCAGAGTTCGCGTTCCAGCGTCTCCGCGGACGCGAGTGGTGTCCCCAGGTAATAGACCGCGTCGTCATCACCGACGCGGACGTCGGCCACCTGGAAGACCGACTGCACGGCTTCGACCGGTGGCCCGTCCGCCGGTACACGACGCTCGTCCATCGGTCTGCGGTTGGGCGCACCCCGGTATAAATCCCGGGAACTAAGGGACCACTTCGATGGCGACGCTTACAGTCCGGTCGTCACGTGAAACACGGGGCGAAACGGGGAACGGGAACGGGGTGGCGCTGTGCCACCCCGTCCCCGTGTCAGAGCGTGTGGGGATGGGAGTGTAGATGAGGGTTCGTCGAGGTCAGGGTGTATCAGACGTTAGGGGATCAGGCGACCTCGACGCGCCACGTGGTCGCGCTCGTGTACGACCACTTCTCGACCTCGAGGTCGGTCGCGGAGTCGCGGATCTTCACCATCAGCGCGCCGATCTCCTTGGGGGAGAGGCCGACTTCGTCGGCGATGAATTTGCTCTTGAAGTACATCTCGCCGTCTTCGGCCTTCTGCGTGAGATAGGCCTTCAGTCGCTCTTCCTTCGACGGCTCGTCGTCAGCGGAGGGCTGGAGTATCGAGCTCATGTTGACACCTCGTCCCTTCCTGTGCCCCGTTTCCCCATATAAAGGCGGGAAGCTTCGGCTTGCTTCGTGTCGTTTCACAGACGACCGATGCGAAACGGGCCGGTCTCGGTGTTTTAAAACGTTTTCTCTGGCTCTTAGACATTTTATAATCTCTTTTGAGTCCACGAGACATTTTTCCGGACCGGACGCACAGCCGGCACGCAAATCGTCGCAGCGGTCCGTATTTGGTTCGGTATTGAAGCAATTGTTGCCGCCATCTACGCGACCGGCAGCTCACGGGCGGACGACCGCGACTCGAGACCGGTGGTCGCGAACGGGTCGTGAGCGAGGGCCCAGCGGGCCGTCCGGGCTTGACAACCCTTAAGACGGGCTCGCGGGTAAGCCGTTCCAATGAGAGTAGTCGTCTCTATCGGCGGCAGCGTCCTCGTTCCGTCGGTGAGTTCCGAGCGAGTTCGGACCTACGCCGACGCGATCGAATCGCTCGACGCCGACGGGTACACCCTCGGGACGGTCGTCGGCGGCGGCCCGACCGCACGGGAGTACATCGGTGCCGCCCGGGACCTGGGCGCGAACGAGATCGAACTTGACCAGCTCGGGATCGAAGTCACACGCCTGAACGCGCGACTGCTCATCGCTGCGCTCGACGAACGCGCCGCACCGACTCCGCCCGAGGACTACGAGACCGGCGGCGAGGCTATCCGTCGGGGCGACATCCCAGTCATGGGTGGGGTCGTCGCCGGGCAGACCACCGACGCCGTCAGCGCCGCCTTCGCCGAGTACGTCAACGCCGACCTGCTCGTCTACGCCACGAGCGTCGACGGCGTCTACGACGCGGACCCCAGCGAGAACGGCGACGCCGCCAAGTTCGATGAGATGCGCGCCGACGGCCTGGTCGACCTCATCGCCGACCTGGAGATGGACGCCGGGAGCAACGCCCCCGTGGACCTGCTCGCGGCGAAGATCGTCCAGCGGTCGGGCATCCGAACCATCGTCCTCGACGGCGACGACCCCGAGGGCGTCGAACGCGCGATCCGCACCGGCGACCACGACGGGACCGACGTCCTTCCCGCCGGCGTGAACGACCCGCCCGCGGAGTGGGCCGACCGATGACTGACGGCGAGCCGGAGCGACCGACGACCGAACGCGAGACGGAGACAGCATGAGCGAGAGCGAACCCGACGAACCGAGCGGCACCGCCAGCACGAACGAGACCGAGAGCGCCGACGAGACCGACGCGCCCGCGGACACCGAAAGCGCGGACGACACCCGGAGCGACGAGGTCGAGGGCGACAGTCACTACGCGTTCTGGGCGGACGAGGTCGCCGACGCCATCGAGGCCCGCGACCCCGAGGAACCGATCGTCGTCAAGGGCGGTATCTCTCCCTCCGGCGTGCCCCACCTGGGCAACGTCAACGAGATCATGCGCGGCTACTTCGTCGCCGAGGTGCTGCGCGAGCGGGGCTGGGCGGTCCGGCAGGTGTTCACCACCGACGACCGCGACCCCCTGCGGAAGCTCCCCCGGAAACTCGCCGACCTCGACGGGAACATCGTGGATCTGGGCGACGTGAACGCCGGCGCGCTCGGCAGGAACCTCGGCCACGCGTACACGGACATCCCCGACCCGTTCGGCTGCTGTGACTCCTACGGCGACCACTTCTCGACGCTCATCGCCGAGTCCGCCGAACTGCTCGACGTGCCGATCGATGTCGTGTCGACGACCGAACTCTACGAATCGGGGCGGATGGACGACGTGGTCGAACACGTCCTGCGGAACCGCGAGCAGGCCCGCGAGGTCCTCTCGGAGTACCAGGACAAGGTCGACGAGGACTACGTCCCGTTCAATCCGTTCTGCTCGAACTGCGGGAAGGTGACCGAGACGGTCACCGGCGTGAACGTCGACGAGCGAACCGTCGAATACCGCTGCACCGACATCGAGGCCGGGAACCGGACGATCGAGGGCTGCGACCACGAGGGCACCGCTATATTCCGCGAGGGGAAGCTCCCGTGGCGCTTCGAGTGGCCCGCACAGTGGCAGGTGCTGGGCGTCGACTTCGAGCCGTTCGGCAAGGACCACGCGGAGGGGTCGTGGCCCTCCGGCGTCGACATCGCCGAGACCGTCCTCGACATCGAGCCGCCGGAACCGATGGTGTACGAGTGGTTCACGCTCGACGGCGAGCCGTTTTCCTCCTCGGAGGGGAACGTCGTCCTCGCCCACGACGTGCTGGAGCTGCTCGACCCCGAAGTCGTCCGCTTCTTCTTCGCGAAAGACCCCAACAGGGCCCGGGACTTCAGCATCGAGCGCCTCGACCAGCTCGTCGACGAGTTCGACCGGGTCGAACGGCTCTACTACGGCGAGGAGTCCGGCACCGAACAGGAGGAGCGCCGCGCCGAGCGCGTCTACCCGTTCCTCGTCTCGCTGACCGACGTGCCGCCCGAGGCGCTGGCCAAGAGCGAGCTGTTCGAGGCGGTCGCCGACGGCGAGGCCGAACACGCCGTCACCTTCGATCATAATGACACGCACGACCGGGAGCGCCGTCGCGAGTTCGTCGACGAGGCGTTCCGTCAGCGGGTCCGTCTGCCCTACACGTTCGCCGCGGTGCTGGGGATGTTCGACGACGACAGTGCGCGCATGGCGACGGCGAAGAAGGAGGGCCACGTCGCCGACGACGACCCCGAGTGGGCCGTCGAGGACGCCTTCGGTCGCGTCGCCCTCGCCAGCGAGTGGGCCGACCGCACCGACAACGAGTACAACTACACCGTCGCTCGCACGGAGATGCCCGACGTGAGCGTCGACGGCGACACCGCCACCGCGCTCGACGACCTGGCCGACTTCGTCGCCGAGGGTGCGGACGGCGAGGCCATCCAAGGCGAAATCTACGAGAGCGCACGCCGCCACGACCTCGATGTCGGCGGCTTCTTCGCCGTCGGCTACCAGCTCTTCTTCGGCGAGACGGAGGGGCCGCAGTTGGGCTACTTCCTCGACGATCTGGACCGGGAGTTCGTCGTCGGGCGGTTGCGCCGCGAGGCGTAGGTCGAACGGCCGTTTTCGTCGTTATTTGAGGGACTCCGATACCCGGTGGGTTACCGCCGACTGGGTCACTATTGCGAACAGCGTGAAAGCCCCGCCGTCTCGACTCTTGGGCAGCGAGGCACCAGAGGTCTCTCGGTCAGTCCGGCGGTTCTGCCGCCCAGCGACCTCGCTACGCTCCTCGACCTGACGGCCTGCGGTGTCGCACGGGCGACCCGCGAGTCGCCCGCACAGCCCCTCGTCGCTTACAGCGTCCGAGTTCGTCGAGACGGCGGCCCCGTTCGTTCCCGTCCGGACAGACCGACCGATCAGCCGATGCGGACGGGAATGAAAGGGGCGGCTCACTCCGGGAAGACGGGCGAAGTAAGCACTGGAACGAGCGTAGCGAGTGACGCGCGCAGCGAGCCCATCGACCGGAGCGAGCCGGGGCTTTCACGCTGTTTGCGGTGATCTCGTCGGTCGCTCTCAGCGTTCTCCCGCTATCTGAATCGGTACTCGAACAGCGGGCTCTGCCAACAACACAAACCGCCGGAACCAAACGCTCTTGACGAGCAGGCCCATGGATTCGGGTAATGGTACGCCCGCTGTATTGGGTCCTCGCCGGGATCGCCGTCTACACCCTGGGAGCGATGGCGCTCCAAGCCAGGGGCAAACTGCCCGACTCTATCCGCGTCTCCGGGCCGATCACCACCCTCCACACCGGGCGCGGCAGGGCGTTTCTCACGAAGCTCGCACGGCCAAAGCGCCTCTGGCGCGCGTGGGGCAACTTCGGCGTCGGGATGGCGCTGGTCACGATGGTCGGGATGTTCGCGGCGATCTTCAACGCCGGCATCCAGGCCATGCAACAGCCCGACCGCCAGCCCGTCCAGAACCCTCAGAACGTGCTGGTCATCCCCGGCGTCAACGACTTCCTCCCGCTCGCCGCCGCGCCCGAGATCGTCCTCGGGCTCCTGATCGGCCTCGTCGTCCACGAGGGCGGCCACGGCCTCCTCTGTCGCGTCGAGGACATCGACATCGACTCGATGGGGTTGGCCTTCTTCGCGTTCATCCCCGTCGGCGCGTTCGTCGAACCCGACGAGGAGAGCCGCCGGGAGGCCTCTCGCGGGAGTCAGACGCGGATGTTCGCCGCGGGCGTCACGAACAACTTCCTGGTCGCCTTCGTCGGGTTCGTCCTCCTCTTCGGCCCGGTCTCCGGCGCGATCACCGCCGCCGCCGGCGTCCCCATCGGCAACACGGCGGGCGGGTCCGCCGCCGAAGCGGCGGGCCTGGAGTACGGCGACGTGGTCACCCACGTCGAGGGCGACCCCGTCGCGAACGTCTCGGAGTTCGAGGCCGAGCTGTCTCGGATCGAGTCCCGCGAGGTCGAACTCACACTCAAGAGCGGCGAGACGACGACGCTCGAGCGCAAACTCCTGCTGATGCGGTCGGTCCCCTCCGTCACCGACGGGATCGAACCGAACCGGGAGAACGCGACCGTCGTCGAGGCCGTCAACGGGACCGAGGTGTACACCGAACGCGAGTTCGCCCGCGCGATGGCGGGCCGCGAGACGGTCACCGTACAGACGAACCGCGGGAGTGCCACGTTCCCCGTCGGCGCGTACGGGCTCGCCGTCGAGAACGGCCCGCTGGCCAACGTCTCCGTCCCGACGGACGGCACAGACGTGATCGTCACGCACGTCAACGGCGAACGGACGCCGAACGCCTCGGTCTACGAGCGCGTCGTCAGCGGTCTCGAACGCGGGTCGACCGTAGACGTGCAGGCGGCGGTCGGTGACGAGCGGGAGAATTACAGCGTCACCGTCGGCTCCGGTGCCGACAGAGGCGACAGGCTCGGGCTCCGGACCCAGCAGGGCTACAGCGGCATCGGCGTCGTCGACACGGGCATCGACGTGTATCCCG
>PXSD01000139.1:0-17192 GCA_003023165.1 Halobacteriales archaeon QS_9_67_15
CGACCAGCGCAACGGCGAGCAGTACAACCTCCACATCGGTCAGTGCATCTACTGCCGACTCTGCGAGGAGGTCTGTCCCGTCGACGCGATCCTGCTGACCCAGAACTTCGAGTGGACTGCCGACACGAAAGACGAGTTCGTCCTCGACATGGAACAGCTGAAGAACGTTCCCTGGTACAAGGACATCGACCCGCTGGAGTCGCGCGAACCTGACCGCGGCGGGTGGATCGGCGAAGGTGACGGCGAAGTGGACTACCAGTAGGACGGTCCGCGCGAACGAAGTGAGCGCGGTTCCCCGCACCGAGCGGAGCGAGGTGCGGCTTTTTCGCCCACGTTTTTGCGCGAGTGGTCGTGAGCGGAGCGAACGACCCGAGCGGAAAAAGGTGGTGGCGCGACTGAAACGCTTATATCAGCGTCCGCACAATAGGGGGTATGACCTACGATACCGTCGTGTTCGACAACGACGGTGTCCTCGTCGGTCGGACCCACTTCGAGGTCCTCCGAGAGGCGACCGCGGAGACGTTCACGCAGTTCGGTGTGAGCGACCCGGACCCCGATCACGTCGAGGACATGACGATCGGTGCGACTCCAGCGCAGGTAGCGACAGTCAGTGACGTGTACGACTTCGACCCGGAGACGTTCTGGCGCGCTCGCGACAGTACGGTGTCCGGTGCACAGCAGGAAGAGGCCCGTGCGGGACGCAAAGCCCCGTACGACGACGTCCAGACGGTGGCCGACCTCGACGTCTCGACGGGTATCGTCAGCTCGAACCAGCAGGAGACGGTCGACTTCCTCCTCGACCACTTCGAGATATCGGAGCTGTTCGACACGGCCTACGGCCGAGAGGCGACGATCGAGAGCCTCAGGCTCCGGAAGCCCAACTCTCACTACCTCGAACAGGCGCTGTCGGACCTCGACGCCGACTCGGCGCTCTACGTCGGCGACAACGAGTCCGACGTCCGGGCCGCGGAGAACGCCGGGATCGACTCCGCGTTCATCCGTCGCCCGCACCGAACGAACTGGGATCTCAACGTCTGGCCCACCTGGGACATCGACTCGCTCGACGACCTCCACGCCATCTGTAGCGCCTGATACGGATTACTGTAGATAGTTTCACAGCGGCCGACGTATTCGGGTTCATCAGACACTCGAAACCGGGATTTCATTCCAACCGGCGGTAAAAAACTACACGCTCGAACTTCGAGCGACTGCCGAACATACCGGGTCGAGAACGGAAGGAGGGGCGTGTCGAAGGGGTCCCGGCCGCAGGTGGCGATCAGTCGTCGCCGTGGACCTGGTCGCGGATCTCCTCGGGGACGCTCGGGTCGCGCAGCGTCGTGGTGTCGCCGAGTTCGTCGCCGTTGGAGATGTTCTCGAGGAGGCGACGCATGATCTTTCCGGAGCGTGTTTTCGGGAGGTCGTCGACGAAGACGACGCGCGCCGGGCGCGCGAACTTGCCGATCTCGTCCTCGACGGCTTCGATGATGCGGTCGCGGACCTCCTCCTGACCGGCGTCGATGCCGTCGCGGACGACCACGTACACGTCGGGGACTTCGCCCTTCTCGTCGTGGTCGCGGGAGGCGACGGCGGCCTCGGCAACGTATTCGACCTCCGAGACGGCGGACTCGAGCTCCATCGTCCCGAGGCGATGCCCGGCGACGTTCATCACGTCGTCGAGACGACCGAGGACGCGGAAGTAGCCGTCGTCCTCGTGGACCGCGCCGTCACCGGCCTTGTACACCCAGTCCTCGCTGTCGGAGCTGTCCGTGTCCGAGAAGCCCTGCCAGTACTCCTCGATGAACCGCTCGTCGTCGCCGTACACGGTCTGGAGCATCCCGGGCCACGGCTTCTCGATGACGAGGTTCCCGGCCTTGCCGCTGGCGGCCTCCATCGGTTCACCGCTGTCGTCGTAGAGCGCGGGCTGGATACCCGGTGCGGGCAGGCCCGCGGACCCGGGCTTCATGTCCTCGAGCGCGGGCAGGTTCGTGATGAGGTGGCCGCCGGTCTCGGTCTGCCACCACGTGTCGACGATGACCGCGCTCTCGTCGCCGATGTGCTTGTAGTACCACAGCCACGCCTCGGGCTGGATCGGTTCGCCGACCGTCGTCATGTGGCGGAAGTCGAAGTCGTAGTCTTCGATGTGCTCCGCACCCCACTTCATGAACATGCGGACGGCCGTCGGCGACGTGTGGAAGATGTCCACGTCGTAGCGCTCGGCGATCTCCCAGATGCGGCCCTTGTGGGGGTGGTCCGGCGTGTCCTCGTACATGACCGATGTCGTTCCGAGCGAGAGCGGTCCGTAGACGATGTAGGAGTGACCCGTGATCCACCCGATGTCCGCAGCACACCAGTAGGTGTCCTCGGGTTCGATGTCGAGGACGTACTTCGAGGTCGCCGTGACGTAGGAGAGGTAGCCACCGGTGCGGTGCTGGCACCCCTTCGGCTGGCCCGTCGTGCCGGAGGGGTACATCAGGAACAGCGGGTCCTCGGCGTCGCGGGAGACGGGGTCGACGCGGGCGCGCTCGTTGTCGGCGAGCAGGTCGTCCGCGAGGACGTACGGGTCGTCGCTGCCGATCTCGACGTCCTCGTGGAGTTCGTCGTGGCGGGTCCAGAGGACGACGGCGTCGACGTCGGACTCTGCGAGTTCGAGCGCCTCGTCGCACTTCTCCTTGTGGTTGAGGAACTCGCCGCGGCGGTAGTAGCCGTCGCAGGTGACGACGACGTCCGAATCGGCGTCGTCGATGCGGTCGGCCAGTGCCTGCGCGGAGAACCCGGCGAACACCTCCGAGTGGGGTGCGCCGATGCGAGCACAGGCCAGCATCGTCACCGGGAGCGCCGGGAGCATCGGGAGGTGACAGGTGACGACGTCGTCCTCCTCGACGCCCACGTCCCGGAACGCGGCGGCGGTCTCGTTGACGCGGTTGTACAGCTCCTGGTAGGTGATCGTCTCGCGTTCCTCGGCGTCCGTGCCTTCCCAGATGAACGCTGCCTGGTTCTTGCGCTCCTCCAGGTGGCGGTCGATGCAGTTGTAGGAGGCGTTGAGCTTCCCGCCGGTGAACCACTCGTAGAACGGCGGGTTCGAGTCGTCGAGTACCTCGTCCCAGTGCTCGTCCCAGTCGAGCAACTCGGCGTACTCCTCGAAGGCGTCGGGGTAGTTCTCGTCGAACCGGTCGTAGATACCGGGGTCTGAGACGTTGGCCTGGCCGACGAACTCCGTCGGCGGCCGGAAGTACTCCTGCTCTGTCAGACGCGTCTCCAGCGTGAGGTTGTCTTCGGACATCGTTATCGCCCCCTCCTGGTTCGGTCGGACGACGGTCGGTGTGCGCGCGGTGACATGGCTCGTTCGATACGTGAGTCGACCGGACTCTTAATGCAACCGTCTAACTATCTTTGATGAAGGTCCGGGACGGCACGGTCACTCGTCGTCGAAGAAGGCGGTCAGCACTTTCTGCTGGGCCTTCCGGAGGTGGTTGTGGAGCGTCGGCGAGGAGACGCCGATGGAGTCGGCGAGTTCCTCGGCGGTGCTGCCGCGGGGCCACTCGAAGTAGCCGGCGAGGTAGGCGGCCCGCAGGACCGACTGCTGTTTCTCGGTGAGGTCGACCTCCTGTTTCGAGAACAGCGAGGACTCGGGGAACGGCGACTGGAACCCGTCGAAGACGGCGCGCACGTCCGTCTCGGTGGTGAACTCCGCGGTGATGCGCTGGGCACCGTCTTCGGCGACGAACGCGGCGACGTGACCGCCGAGGTCGGTGAGAGTCGTCGCGGGCTCCTCGCCGGCGACGACGAACTCGACGAGCGAGGTGTCGCCGTAGTCGCGGATCAACCGCGCGTTCTCGACGCTGTCGACGCCCGCGGCGAAGTCGAACACCGCCTCCGGCGTCGTCTCGCGCATCGTCACGAAGTACAGGAGCGTCCCGCTCTCGCCGGGGACGAGCCCCTGGAGCTCGAACGTGCCGCCGAGGTGTTCGCTCGCGGCGACGAAGAAGGAGCGGTCGCTCTCCACCCGGAACTCGAGTTCGGTGACGCTGTCGGCCAGGAGGAGGTTCCGGCGTTCGACGTCCGTCATCGCCTGTGCCGTCTGCCAGCCGAGACTGGCCAGGACGGCTCGCTCCGCCTCACCGAACGTCGCGTCGTCGCTGGCACCGAGCGCGAGCAGTCCGTGGGTCGTGTCGCCGTAGACGATCGGGACGAGCGCGACGCCGCCGACCGGTCCGTCATCGGTCTCGAACGGGGGCAAGCCCGACCCGTCCTCGCTGTCGAAGACGCGAACGCCGCGTTCGGTCGCGGGACGGCCGCTGTCGCCGTCGACCGATTCCGACGCCCGGGTTGCGAGCGACTCGGCCGTCGGCTCGTCGATCCCCTCCCAGGCCGTCGAGACGACGCCGCGGTCGCCGGTCACGGACCCGACCCACGCGAACTCGTAGGCCTCGGCGGCCGCGAGACGGTCACAGACGCCGGACGCCACCTCGGTGCGGGTCGAGGCGTCGTCGACCACCGCCGTCGTCGCGTCGAGCACCTCGACCGCGGTCGTCACTCGGGCCGAAACCGACTGTCCGCGTTCCGCCCGTCCGACGTCGCTGGCCGCTTCGCGGGGGAGGAACGCGGCGACGTAGCCGGACTCCGTGCCGCCGGGGCCGCCGCGGGGAGTGGCGACCCTGACCGCGTCGGCCGCCGAACCGTCGGGTCGCCGGAGCGCGACTGCCGTCGGCTCGTCGGTGTCTGCGGGCACACCGGGCGCGTCCCCGCTGTAGAGCGACCCGACGTTGCGCCCCGCGACGTCTCCGTCGGCGTCCGTCAGGTCGGCGAACCCGTCGTTTGCGTACTCGACGAGGCCGTCCGGGCCGACGACGAGTACCCCGAACGCCGCCGACACGACCGCGCGACACACTTCGACCGTCGGGTCGGCGGCCCCCGGACCGGGGACGCTCGACCGCTCGAACTCGTCGAGGACGGTGTCGACGTCCACCGGGTCGAGGTGGCGCCGGAGCGTGTCGAGACTCTCCCAGGGACCGACCGCCTGAACGACGCGGGCGTCGACCTGTTCCCGATGGACGAGTCGTCGCGCGTAGTACCGACAGAGGTCCCGCGAAGAGACGCTCCGGAGCCTGTCGTCGCCGAACATCTCACCGGCCCGGTCGGTCACTTCCCCGACGATCATCTGGATCCGCCGCGGCGTCACGTCGACGAGACACTCGTCGGGGTCCAGCGCCCGCTCGTTGACGTACCGCCGCACGGCCGAGTAGACCGGCGTCGGCACGTACGCCTCCCGACCCGACTCGGCGTCGCTCCTGACGGTGAGGAACCGATGTGTCCCGTTCCTCGTCGTCCGCGTCTCGACGTCGCCGGACGTGACCCGCGCGATCTCCGGGGGCCGCAGTCCCACCTCACCGCAGAGCCGGACGACGATCGACTCCCGGTACGTCTCTGCCGCCTGCCGCACCCGGTCGTACTCGTCGTCGGTCAGGTCGACCCAGCCGCTTTCAAACTCCGACCCCGTCTGCATGCGTTAATTCGTGAATACACAGGAACCGAAATAAGTGATCCGGCTACGTCCCCGGCTGAACGACCGTCCGTGACGGCTCGATGCCCTATCCGCCGTCCCGGAGCGCGCGGCCGGTAAGGAATGGGATGGGGGTTTCGCCAAATATCTTCGTCCGAAACGACACGTCTCGAAGCGTCCGCAGACCGGCTGCTCTCGCGGGGCTGGGCTCGGCTCGGTGTCACTCGCGGTCGCTGAGTGCGGACTCGATCTCGCCGACGATCTCGGGGTTGCGGAGCGCGCTGGTGTCGCCGAGTTCGCCGTCGTTCGCGATGTCCTTGAGGAGGCGGCGGAGGAGTTTACCCGACCGCGTCTTCGGGAGTTCCGGCGTGAAGACCACCCGTTCGGGGACCGCGAACTCGCCGATCGTCGATTCGACACGGTCGGCGATCCAACGGCGCAGGCGCGCTTCGTCCTCGTGGCGCTCGTCCGTGCTGACGAAGGCGTAGACCGAGTCGACCGGCCCGCCGCTCCGGACGTCGACGATAGCCGCTTCGGCGACGCCCTCGACGCCGGCGATCGCGCTTTCGAGCTCCATCGTCCCGAGTCGATGGCCCGCGATGGTCACGGTGTCGTCGAGTCGACCGAGCACCGTCACGTAGCCGTCGTCGTCGATGCGTGCGACGTCCTCGGTCACGTATTGCCAGCCGTCATCGGCGGCGTCGGCGTCCAGGTCCAGCGGCATGCCGGGCCACGGGGTCTCTACGGTGAGCCGACCGCCCTCCGCGGCCCCTGTGGGCTCCCCCGTCGGGCCGACGACGGTCACGTCGATGCCGGGGAGAGCGGGACCGGCGCTCCCCGGTTTCATCGCGTCGACGCCGGGAAGCGTCGAGAGCAGGATGCTCCCCGTCTCGGTCTGCCACCACGTGTCGACAATGGGGCACTCGCGGTCGCCGACGTGGTCGTGGTACCACCACCACGCGCTGGGGTTGAGCGGCTCGCCGACCGACCCCAGGAGGCGAAGCGACGAGAGGTCGTGCGAGTCGGGGTGCTCGGTCCCCCACTTCATGAACGCCCGGATCGCCGTCGGAGCCGTGTAGAACACGTCGACGGCGTTGCGCTCGATGAGCTCCCACACTCGGTCCTTCTCCGGGTGGTCGGGCGCCCCCTCGTAGAGCAGTGTCGTCGTCCCCAGCGAGAGCGGACCGTAGACGAGGTAGGTGTGTCCGGTGATCCAGCCGATGTCGGCCGAACACCAGTAGGTGTCCTCGGGCTTCAGGTCGAGGACCGCGTGACTCGTCCACGCCGCGTGAGCGAGGTAGCCGCCCGTCGTGTGACGGACCTCCGTCGGTTCGCCCGTCGTCCCGGAGGTGTAGATGAGAAAGAGCGGGTCGTTCGCGCGACGGGAGACGGGTTCGACCTCCTCCCCCCGATGGTCGGACAGGAGGTCGTCGTACGCCGTCGCGTCGCCCAGTTTGATGCTTTCGTCGTCCAGGCGCTCGACGACGATGTCGGTCACCTCGTGGTCGACGGAGATCCGCGCGTTGTCGGCCTTGTTCTTCTGGTAGATCGCGTTCCCGCGGCGGTAGTAGCCGTCGCACGTCACCAGGTACTCTGACTCCGAGCGCTCCATGCGCTCCGCGAGCGCGGCCGCCGAGAATCCGGCGAACACGACGTTGTGCGGCGCACCGATGCGGGCACACGCGAGCATCGCGACCGGGAGTTCCGGGATAGACGGCATGTACAGCGTTACTACGTCACCCTCCTCGATTCCCAGCGACCGCAGTCCCGCCGCGAACTCGTTGACCTCGTGGTAGAGGTCCAGGTAGGTGTACGTGCGGCGCTCGCCGCGCTTCCCGATCCACTTGATCGCTGCCTGAGTCTTGCGCTCGGCGAGGTGCGTGTCGACGCAGTTCGCCGAGGCGTTCAGGCGTCCACCGGGAAACCAGCGTCCGCCCGACCGATCCCCGTCAAACACGGCGTCGTAGGGCTCCGTCCAGTCGACCATCGCGGCCGCCCGCTCCCAGCAGGCCGGCCAGTCGTCGAACGCCGCTGCGGACGCGGCGGTCACGTTCGCCCGGTCGACGAACGACTTCGGCGGTTCCACTGTCGAGCGTTCCCCCCTCGGTCCGTCGGCCGGCGACTCGTCAGCCATCTGTACGCACTCGCGCCGGAGTCGATATAAATGTCCCGCGCAGATCCACCGCTGGAACCGGAACCGGGAGCCGGTCGCCTCCCCTCGGTCGGTTCCGACACCGGCTCTCTCTCGAGAACTGACGCTCGCGTCCCGTTTCGTCACTGTATAGTAGAATTTGAAAGACATCGCTCGGACGACCGCATGACCACGTGCGATCGACCGTGCAAACGCTTTCAAATTCTACTATAGCGCTCCTGCGCGGGCCGTCTGAATTATCCCGATCGATAATTAGCGCCGTGGTTTTATGATGGCGATCGGTCTTGAGACGGGTATGTCGAAGCGTACCAGTGCTATTTCGGTACTCGACCGTCTCGCGGACCGGATCGCCGGTGACGGCGGACCGTCCGCCCGGGACGAGTCGACCGAGACCGACGGTGGGCAAGTGGTCCCACGGGGCGGCGTCCCGCGGTCCGTGACGGACCGATACGACCCCGACCTCGCGACCCTGGAACAGGTCTACGACGGGCCGGACCAGCTCGCGGTCGGGGACCGCCACGTCGTCGACCAGTTCGGCCTGGACCCGGACGAGATGGCCGCGGTCGTCAGCGAGTACCGCGCGGCGGGGATCGACGTCGACGCCTTCGCCTCGACCCAGCGCGTCGTCTCGGACGCGCTCGTCGACGCCGTCTTCGAGCGACTGCGCGAGGAACTCGACGCCGACGCCCGCGACGCACTGGACACCGCCCGGACGGACCTCAGGCGGGGGATGCAGTCCGTCACCGACAACACCGCCGCGGGCGTCGCCGCCTACGCCGAGGCCGAGACGTCCGGAGCGCCGGCCACGGACGACACCGGAGTCGAGACCGAGTCCGGCAGCGGGCTCGACTACCACAACGTGCTCCACCGCATCGGGACGCCGCTGTTCATCCTCGACCCCGACGGGGAGATCCTGACGTGGAACGCCCAGCTCGAAGCGCTGACCGGCGTCTCCGAGGCGGACGCGAAGGAGATGGAGATGGCCAGCATGGCCTTCTACCCGGACGGACGGCGCGGCAAGACCCTCGCGGACAAGGTCATCGACGCGCCGGAACGGACCGACGAGAAGTACGACGTACCGAGGGTCGAGGACGCCTCGTTCACGCTCTATCGCGACACGAGCGTCATGCAGGACCAGCACGGGAAGGACGTGCACATCTCCTTTTCCGCGGCGCCGATCTACGGCGACGACGGCGAACTCATCGGCGTCGTCGAGATGGTGCAGGACCGGACGGCCGACGTGATGCGCCACGAACACACCGCCGACCTGGTGACGGAACTCGGGGAGACGATGCGCGCGCTCCAGGCGGGCGACCTCGGGGCCCGCGCCGAGTTCGCGAACGAGGCGGGCCATCTCGCCGAACAGGCGTTCAACGACGGTACCCTCGACCGCGTCGGCAGCAACGCGAACGACCTCGCGGCGGCGACCGACCGGTCCGCCGAGGCTGCGGACAGAATCGAGGAACGCGTCGCGGAACAGAACGAGATCCTCGCCGAAGCGGCCGAAGACATCCAGAACGTCAGCGCCAGCATGGAGGAGATCGCGGCCACCTCGAACGAGGTCGCGACCGCGGCGAGCAGGGCCCAGGACGCCGTCGATGACGGCGCCAGCGCCAGCGAAGAGGCCCAGGCTGTCACGGACGAGCTGACCGGGACGAGCGAGGAGCTCGTCGACAGCGTCACCGGCCTCGAGGAGCGGATGGACGAGGTCAACGATATCATCGAGATCATCGCCGACGTGGCCGAGCAGACGAACATGCTCGCGCTGAACGCGAACATCGAGGCGGCCCGCGCCGGCGAGTCCGGCGAGGGCTTCGCCGTCGTCGCCGACGAGGTGAAGACCCTCGCGACCGAGACCAGCGAGTACGCCGACCGGATCTCCGCCAACGTCGCGGAGATCCAGGCGCAGGCGACCGAGACCGTCGGGACCGTCGAGGAGTCCAACCAGCAGATTCAGCGCGCCGAGAAGAAGATCACGGACGCGCTCGACGCGCTCGACGACATCGCGGACGCCGTCGAGGAGACCACGACCGGGATCGAAGAGGTCGCCGACGCCAACGACGGCCAGGCCGACGCCATCGAAGGCGTCACCACCACTATCGAGGAGGCCCGCGAACACGCCGACGAGGCCGAGGCGGCCGCCCGACAGATCGTCGAGACCACCGAGTCCCAGACCCAGTCCGTCACCGACCTCGTCGAGAGCGTCGACCATCTCTACGGCGACGACGGCCACGGCGACCGATAGCGTCGGGTCGACTCGCGACTCTCATACGGATTATTGTAGCGATTTACCGGGACGTCTCCGCGCCTTCTACTTCGTTTCGTGAACGGTCCGAACTGGCCCCAACGGCCGGTCGACGATGAACCGTCGGAGCCGGAAACGGAGTCTCGGCGGGTCAGCCGTCGTAGAGTTCGGCCGCTCGCTCCGCGAGCGAGCCGGGACTCGTCCGACCGGTCACCGCGTCGAGACACTCGCCGTCCTCGAAGAAGGCGACGGCGGGCGCGGCGTTGACCTCGTTGTCGCGGCAGAACTCGGGGCACTCCTCGCCGTCGAGTCCGCCGACGGCGGTGCCGTCGGGCAGCCCCGCGAGGACCTCGTCGATCTCTTCTTTCATCGCGTCACAGGGCGCACAGCCCCGCTTCCACACCGTGACGACTGCCCTGTCGTTGTCGCCGACGAACGCCGGCCAGCTATCGTCGTCGAGGTGCTGGACCGCTTCGGGGACAGGAGATTTAGGTCCGATCTCGACTGCGATGCCGGCCATCTGCGTCAGTTCCTCGACGTCGTAGCCGTCGAGACGCGCGGAGATGGTCAGGTACGTCGCGAACTCCTCGCGCGTGACCTCCAGCTCCGAGACGTGTTCGGCGGCGGCCTCCGGCGACGGGAGGCCGAACTCGTCGGCGACGGCCTCGTGGAACTCCGGGTCCGCCATCGAGAGGTAGGTGTCGTAGTAGATGTGGCGGTGTTCCTCGAAGTCGTCGGTGGTCGTCAGCTCGTCCGTCTCCTCGTCGTGGTCGACGACGTCCTCCTCGACGAGCGCGTCGATGCGTGCGTCTATCGTTCGTTCGTCCATCTGGTGTGTCACGGTTAGACCCCCAGGTATCGGTCGCGCGTCTCCTGGTCGTCCTGTAGTTCCTCGGCCGCTCCCTCGAAGACGACGCTCCCCTGGTCGATGACGTAACATCGGTCGGCGATCTTCATCGCCGCCACGGCGTTCTGTTCGACCAGCAGGACCGTCGTCCCCTCCTCGCGGATGCGTTCGATCGCGTTCTCGACGGTCTCGATGATCTGCGGTGCGAGCCCCTCGTAGGGCTCGTCGAGCATCAGGAGGTCCGTGCTCTGTTTGAGCGCGCGGGCGATGGCGAGCATCTGTTGCTCGCCGCCGGAGAGCGTCCCTGCCAGCTGTTTCTGGCGCTCGGCGAGCCGGGGGAAGTCCTCGAAGATCTGCTCGATGGTCAACCCCTCGTGTTCGAACGCTAGGTCCCGGCCCCAGGTGTTCGAGCGGTTGCGGGCCACGTCCGCGAGGTGGAGGTTCTCCTCGACGGTGAGGTTGCCGAACACCCGCCGCTCCTCGGGGACGTGGGAGATGCCGAGCACGGAGATGTCCTCGGTCTCAATGTCCGTGATGTCCCGGCTCTTGTAGGTGATACGACCCTCGCGGACCTCGGGCGGGCGCGCGCCCGCGATGCTCCGCAGCGTCGTCGTCTTGCCGGCTCCGTTGCGACCGAGCAGGGCGCAGATCTCCCCTTCCTCGACGCGCATCGAGACGTCGCGGAGGATGTGACTCTGCCCGTAGTAGCTGTTGACGCCGTCGATTTCGACCAGGCTCACAACTCGACACCTCCCAGGTACGCCTCCTGGACGGCGGGGTCGCCCTGCACCTCGTCGGGCGTCCCCTCCGCGATGACCGACCCGCGGTTCAACACGGCGATGCGGTCCGAGACGCTGAAGACGATCTCCATGTCGTGTTCGACCAGGAGGATCGTGAGGTCCATCTCCTCCTGGAGCTCCTCGATCAGGTCGACGGTCGCTTTCGTCTCCTCGGGGGACATCCCCGCGGTCGGCTCGTCCATCAACAGCAGCGACGGTTCGCTGGCGAGGGCGATCCCGATCTCCAGTCGGCGCTTGTCGCCGTAGGGGAGGTCGGCCGCGCGCACGTCCTTCTGGTCGCGCAGCCCGACCGCTTCCAGCGTGTCGAGGGCGCGCTGCTCGACCTCCGGGTAGCTGTCGCGGTGGGTCAGGAAGTTGAACCGGAAGTCGCCGTGTTCGGCACCGAACGATGCGATCGTCGCGTTGTCTTCGACGCTGAGTTCCGGGAATATCGAGGCGGTCTGGAAGGACTTGCCGATGCCGCGCTGGACAACCTCGTGGGGTTTTAGGTCGGTGATCGACTCGCCCTCGAAGCGGATGTCTCCCTCGGTCTCCTCCAGCATTCGGGTGATCAGGTTGATCAGCGTGGACTTGCCGGCGCCGTTGGGGCCGATGAGCGAGAGCAACTTGCCCTGTTCGATGGTGAGGTTGACGTGGTCGGTGGCGGTCAGGCCGCCGAACTCCTTGACGAGGTCGTCGGTCTCGAGGATGGCCGTCATCGGTCGTCACCTCCCAGGGTCTCGCCGACGCGCTCGCGGAGCCACTCGACGCGGCCCCAGATACCGTTGGGCGCCAGTACGACGACGGCGATGAACACGAGGCCGAGGATCATGTGCCAGAAGTCGCCGATCGTCGGCATCCCGCTGACGATGTTGGCGACGTACATGTAGAGGCCGGCGCCCAGCAGCGGGCCGAACAGCGACCCGACGCCGCCGAGCACGGTCATGATGACGATCTCGCCGCTGACCGTCCAGTTCAGGGTGTTCTCGATCGGGACGAACGAGCGCTGGATGACGTAGAGGCTCCCGGCGACGCCGGCGAAGGCGCCCGAGATGATAAAGGCCATCAGCTTGTAGCGCCAGACGTTGAGCCCGACGAACTCCGCACGCTGCTCGTTCTCCCGGACCGCCCGCAGGACGATCCCGTACGGCGAATTGAGGACGCGGTTGCCGACGACCACCGCGAGCACGGTCATCAGGCCGACCAGCACGTACATCCACGTCTCGACGAGCGCATCGGGGACGAACGCGATCTCCGCCCCGAGCGGGAGGAGGCCCAGCAGCGGGCCGACCTCGACGCCGGTGAACCCGTTCTCGCCGCCGGTCAGGTTCCCCAGCGGCGACAGGGCGATGTAGTAGATCATCTGCCCGAACGCGAGCGTGAGGATGGCGAAGTAGATCCCGCCGCGGCGCAGCGAGATCCAGCCGATGACCCACGCCAGCAGGACCGCGGCGGTCGTGCCGACGAGGATCATCGCGATCGGACTGCCGGTCACGTTCGCGCTGAAGATGCCTGCGGTGTAGGCCGCGGTCCCCCAGAACATCGCGTGACCGAACGACAGCAGCCCGGTGAACCCGAGCAGCAGGTCGAAGCCGATCGCGAAGATCCCCCAGATCAGCGCGAGGATGACGAGGTTCCGGTACCAGCTGTACTGGCGCGGGATCCCGAGCAGTTCGGGGAGCACGACCAGTATGAACGGCGCCAGGAAGACTCCGACGAACGTGAGGACGGCGATAGTCGCCTCCCGTTCGCGGACCGCGAGCCACCGGTCGTACAGCGAGGGCGAGCGCTCGACGTCGCCGGACTCGGTGGCCTCGGCGGAGCCGACTTCGTCGCTCATGTGCTCACCTCCTCGGAGCCGAGCAGGCCCTGCGGCCGCGTGAGCAGGACGATCACGGCGAGCACGTAGATGCCCACCTGCGCCCACGGGGTGAAGTTGACCTCGAACCCGCCGAGGCCGACGCTGCCGAGCGAGATGAGCGTCACCTGGACCATGCCGATGAGCGTCCCGCCGAGGACGGCGCCGCGGATCGAGCCGACGCCGCCGATGACGACCGTGAGGAACGCCGGGACCAGGATGGTCATCCCGATCTCGGGGTTGATGTTCTGCAGGGGGCCGCCGACGACGCCGGCGATGCCGGCCAGGGCGGCGCCGATGCCGAACATCACCAGGTACGGGCGCGTGATCTTGATGCCGAGCAGGCGGACCATCTCGGGGTCACGGGTACCGGCCTTGACGACCAGCCCGAAGTCGGTGTACTCGACGATGGCGTAGACGCCGATGACGAGTATCGCCGTGATCGCGATGACCCAGATCCGCCAGACGTCGATGGTCACGCTCGAGAGCGGGACGCCGACCGGACCCGACAGGGGCAGGAGGCCGAAGGCCTCGCTGGGCGTCTCGTAGCTGTACGTCCGAGGACCGATCAGCGCGTGGATCAGCTCCTGGACGACGATAGCCAGGCCGAACGTGACGAGGATCTGGTCCGTATCGGGCCGGTCGTAGAAGGGGCGCGCGACGAACCGTTCCATCGCCAGGCCGACGACGAACACGAGCATCGGGACGATCGCGAGCGCGGCGAAAAAGCCCCAGTCGAGGCCGATCGCCGGGAAGCCCCACTCGGCGAGCCTTCCGTTCGAGATCGATATCTCCTGGGTGATCAACAGGCCGAGGTAGGCGCCGATGACGTAGAGGGCCCCGTGGGCGAAGTTGACGAACTTGAGCGTCCCGAGGATGATCGAGAGCCCGATCGCGAGCAGGACGTAGATCGCGCCGGTCTGGAGCCCGTTAACCAACAGGACGACCAGGTCTCCGAGGATGCTCACGAGGCGGTCACCTCGCCTGGTGGCACGCCGTGGCTGTGCCGTGCCGTGTTTTGGACGTGATTGTCACTCATTCTGTGTAGAGAATCCGGGAATCATGTATATAATTGTAGGGCCTAGTCGACCCGGTCGTTACTCGTCACCGTAGTCGCCGAGCTCGCACTTGGCGGCGGGACCTTCGTCGCAGCCGTAGCCTACGTCGTCGCGGGACGTGATGTTGACGATCTCGAAGTAGTTGCCGTCGGACTGGTCGGACTCGGAGAGGCCGCGGACGACCGGGATGGCCCGCTGGGCCTGGTGGTCGCAGGCCCGCATCGTCTCCTCGTCCATGCCGATGTTGTCGTACTCGTAGCCCTCGAGTTCGCGGATGACCTCCGGCGGGTAGAACGTGCCCGCGCGCTCGACGGCCGCCGCGTACTGGAGGGCGCCGGAGTAGGCCAACTGCGCCGGCCCCGAGGGGACCCGTCCGTCGTAGGCCTCGCCGAACGCTTCCGTGAAGGAGTTCGAGGGTTCGTTGTCGATCTGGGAGTCCCAGGCGACGGTGCCGAAGATCCCCTCGATCGCGCTGCTGGCGGCCTCCGCCATCGGCCGGTTGTACAGAGGCATGACGATCTCCATGTCCTCGTCGATCCCGGCGTCGACGGCGTCGGAAAGCGAGTTCGCGCCGTCGAGCCCGTAGTGGTCGAGGAACAGCACGTCCGCCTCGGAGCTCTGGGCCTCCGAGAGGTACGACGAGAAGTCGCTGGTGTCCAGCGGCGTCGCGACGCTGTCGATCTCGCTCCAGCCGGCCTCGGTCATGAACTGCCGCATCGACTCCTCGACGGTCTTCCCCCAGGAGTAGTCCGCGTACAGCTGATAGAAGTCCAGGTCGTCGCCGTACTCGTCGACGAGGACGGGCTTGAGCGCCTGTCCCGTCATGTAGGCGTTGAACATCTCCCGGAAGCTGTAGCGAACACAGTCTCTCCCGGTGGTGTCGTTCGAGTGGGTCAGACAGCAGGTGAACATCACCTTCTTATCCTGGGCGACGCCCTGCTGTGCGATCGCGACCGCGCTCGAGGACCCGCCCGCGAACATGATGACGCCGTCGCGGTCTACCATCCGGGAGGCCGACTGCTCGGCCGTCGAGGCGTCGGTTGCCGTGTCACCCTCGACGAAGTCGACCTCGTAGTCGAGGACGCCGTCGCCCGAGAGGTCGTCCCACTCGTCGACCCAGCCGCCCCCGTTGTTGAGGTGTTCGACGGCCAGCTCGTAGGCTCGCAGCTCGTCTTCACCTTCCGAGGAGTACGGCCCGGACTGCGGGACGTTGAACCCGAACGTCGCGGTGTCTCCCTCGATCGGGTAGTTGCCGAGCGACGGGTAGTCCTCACCGCCGTCACCACCGTCGCCGCCACCGTCACCGCCGTCGCCACCGCCATCGCCACCGTCCCCACCTTCCGAACACCCTGACAATCCTGCGAGGCCGGCCACTCCGGCTGCGCCTGCGTTTTTCAGTATCCGACGTCGCGACACGGACTTGTCGTCATGTGCCATACACTACCACCAGAGAAGGACCCTCATAATAGTTGTGGGTAATTATTAAAAAGTGATACCGTTCACGTCGCTGTCATCGGGATTTCCCGGCCGACGGTTCCTACGGCACCGTGGTTCTGGCGCGGGCACGAACGACGGATGGACGATGCGTTTATTAGCACGCCGGTGGATTCCGGTCGTACGTGGCGTCCGTGCTACGTCGCCCTCCAATCCATGTCAGCCATCGAGACCTCGAACCTCACGAAGCGATTTAGCGACGTTACAGCGCTCGACGACTTGACCTTTTCGGTGCCGGAGGGGGAGATATTCGGCTTCCTCGGTCCCAACGGCGCGGGCAAGTCGACGACGATCAACGTCCTGCTCGGGTTCACACAGCCCACGGCCGGTTCGGCGAGCGTCTTCGGCTACGACGCACGGACCGAGAGCAAACAGATACGCCAGCGAACCGGTGCATTGCTCGAGGGCTACGGCGTCTACGAGCGGCTCACCGGCCGAGAACACGTCGAGCGGGCCATCCGGACGAAAGGCGTGGACGACGACCCCGAGGAGATACTCGAACGAGTCGGCATCTCCGAGGCAGCCGACCGCAAGGCCGGCGGCTTCTCCAAGGGGATGCGCCAGCGGATGGCCATCGGCATGGCACTGGTCGGCGACCCGGACCTCCTCGTCCTCGACGAACCGTCGACGGGACTCGACCCCAACGGGACGCGAGAGCTGCGCGAGATCATCCGCGAGGAGAACCGCCGCGGCGCGACGGTTTTCTTCTCCTCGCACCTGATCGACCAGGTCGAGGCGGTCTGTGACCGGGTCGGGATCTTGAACGAGGGGGAGATGGTCACCGAAGGGAGCGTCAGCGACCTCCGCGCGCAACTCGACGCCGCGCTGGTCGCGGTCACCGTCGACCAGTCGGCGCCCGCTTCGCTGCTCTCCGACCTCCGGGCGGTCCCGGGCGTCGAAGAGGTCGAAGCCACGGACAACCAGATACTCGTCTCCGCACGCGGCGGCGACGCGAAGCTCCGTGCGCTCAACCGGATCGAGCGAGCGGGCGTCGGGTTCGCGGACTTCACGACCGACGACCCGTCGCTGGAGGAGATATTCGAGGTCGCGACGCTCGGTACCCGCGACGGCCACAGGCGGGACGAGGCCGTCGAGGCCGCGGCGGAGGGCGACGCATGACCTGGCGAACGGTCATGGGTGACGACCTGCTGGGCATGCGTCGCTCTCGGCTCGGGTGGGGCGTGGCCGCGACGACGTTCGTCTTCACCGCCGGGGTCGCGGTCCTCGTCGCGCTCGCGAACTACTCCAGTCCCGCGAGC